>JBKPFQ010000056.1:0-53923 GCA_046728915.1 Actinomycetota bacterium
CTCCTGGATGGCGAGCAGCCGCTCGTGCTCGTCACGCGACGCCGCGGGCTCGACGAACGAGAACATCTCGACCTTGTCGAACTGGTGCACGCGGAAGATCCCGCGCGTGTCCCGTCCCGCGGCTCCGGCCTCACGCCGAAAGCAGGTCGAATAACCCGCGTAGCGGCGCGGCAGGTCGGCAGTCCCCATGATCTCGCCAGCGTGCAGCGCGGCGAGGGAGACCTCGGACGTACCCACCAGGAACAGGTCGTCCCGCGGAACCTCGTAGATCATCTCTCGCTCGCCCGGGAAGAAGCCCGTGCCGAACAGCGGTCCCTCGCGGACCAGGACCGGCGGGACGACGGCGATCATGCCCTCGTCCCGAAGCAGATCGAGCACCAGGCGCACGAGAGCCATCTCGACGAACACGAGGTCACCCATCAGGTAGGCGAACCGCGATCCTGACGCCTCGCCCGCCTTCTCCATCTCGATCCAGCCGTTGGCAATCCCGAGGTCCAGGTGATCGCGGACCTCGAAGTCGAACTCCGGTCGCTCGCCGACCTCGCGAAGGGTCACCGCGTCCTCTTCGGTCTCGCCATCCGGGGCGTCCGCATCGGGAAGGTTGGGCAGCGTCGCGGCCAGCGCGTCGCGCTCGGACTCCACCTGCGCCAGCTCCGTCTCCCGCTCCTTGAGCCTGCCGCCCAAGTCCCTCATCTCGGCGATCAACTCGTCGGCTGATTCTCCGTCGCGCTTTCGCCGTGCGATCTCCTCCGAGACGCGGTTTCGCCGCGCGCGCCCCTCCTCGAGATCGGGGAGGAGCTCGCGCCGCCGCCCGTCCAGGCGCAGCAGCTCGTCGAGCGCCTCGGCGGCACCGCGGCGCCCGAGGGCTGCGCGGGCCGGCTCGGGATCCTCGCGGATGCTCCGCAGGTCGAGCATCGCCCCGGATCCCCCTGACTACTTCGCGCCCTGCCCGGCGTACTCCGAGACGAAGTCCGCGACCTGGCTGGCCTCGTGGCCCGTGACGATGTTCGCCGGCATGATTCCGCCGGAGAAGCCGCCGTTGCGGATCGCGAACAGCACGTCGCCCCGAGATTCCTTTCGCTCATCCAGGTTCGGGCCCTGAACGCGGACGTTCCGGTTCGCCGAGCCCTGGGTTCCCGCCGCGCTCAAGGTGTGACACCCCGCGCAGCGCTGCGAGAACAGCACGGCGCCCCGATATGCGGCGTCGTCCTTCGGCACGGAGATCCCCTCGCTTCCGCACGCGCTGAGGCCGATGGCCGCCGCCACCGCCGCTGTGATCAGAAGGGGCCTCACGCGGGCGGCATCATACTTTCCGCCGTGGAGCCGGTCACTCGATGAGGTCAGTCCGTCCGGAGGCCCTTCGGGACGCGATGGCGCGCTTCCCGACCGGCGTCACGGTCGTGACGGCAATCGGGCCGGCCGGCCCGGCGGGCGCCACCGCGAACGCAGTTGCATCGCTCTCGCTCGAGCCGCCGATGATGCTCGCAGCGCTCGACTTGGGCGCCCGGACGCTCATCGCGGTGGAGCACGCCCGGATCTTCGGCGTCAATGTCCTCGCAGGCGATCAGGCCGACATTGCCCGGCGCTTCAGCACCAAGGACCCGCACCCGGAGAAGTGGGATGGGGTCGGGTGGTCCGAGCATGCGGGCGCCCCGAGGATCGAGGGCGCGGCGATCTGGATCGCCTGCGAGCTCGCCGAGGTTCACGGGGGTGGCGACCATGCGATCGTCACCGGGGTCGTGACGGATCTGGAGGCAGGTGAAGGGGAGCCGCTCCTGTTCCTGGACGGCGAGTACCGCCCTGTCACCTAGCGATTCGAGGGAATTGGCGACTTACTCGGATATGACGGGTAAAGCGCCAAAAAGCGGCCCGCGCGCCCGAAAGGCTGGCCTACCTGCCCTGCTCCGTCTGCGCCACTTAGCCGCCCGTCGTCGCCGCGCGCAACGCCAGGCCGAAGATCACCAGCGCCGAGACGGCCATGATCCCTGTCTCGCGCCGCACGATCTCCATCGCGACCGCCTGCTGTCGAGCCTTCGGGAGCGACTCGAAGTCAAGGCCGACGAGCTCGCGCTCGGCGGCCCCCGCTCGGGCGCCCTCGGCGAGCAGCGAGACTCCCAGCGGCAGCACGCCGTAGAGGTAGTGGAGGCCCGAGTCCGCCTCGCGCCCCGACAGGAGGAGGATGGCCCCGAGTCCGACCTGCAACACGACCGCGACCTGCGCGACCCGCAGCGCGTACCAGAAGCCGACGGTGGGGACAGAGCGAAGCCATGCGATCCCTCCCCAGAGCCCGGCGGCGAGATTGGCCGCACAGACCAGAATGCCGACTGCGAGGTGGACGTCGGTCAAGCGTGGAGTGCCCGCACCGCCGGAGTTTGGCCGGGCATCGAGGGGTCGCCGGATATCCGCCCGAAAGCGTCGGAAATCCGCTTGTTGATGCGGAAAAGCACTATGTAGCAAGTTGGCACAAAGTGGGTATATAACTCGCCTGTGCTCGCCGTTGGACTGAGGGACCCGTAGCTTGCTTCGAAGCTACCTTCCCGTGCTCGTGTTCGCCGGCCTAGGGGTCCTCGTCGGCGGGCTCCTGGCGGCGGTCAACGGGCTGGTCGGCCCGCGCAAGCCGATGAAGGCGAAGAGCGATCCGTACGAGTGCGGGCTCCCGAGCGAGGTCTCGCGAACGTTCCGCTTCGGGATCAGCTTCTACATGATCGCGATGCTCTTCATCCTCTTCGACATCGAGGTCGTCTTCCTCTATCCGGTCGGCGTGATCATGAAGGTCGCCCACTCGGTGTTCGTGCTGGTGGAGGTGATCATCTTCGTGGTCCTCCTGCTGGTGGCGCTCGTCTACGTGTGGCGCAGGGGGGCGCTGAATTGGAGGTGAGGCGGGAGAAGCTCCGCGGGATGGCGCCCCTCGAGGAACCGCCCGCGCGAACCGATCTTCGAGTCCGCCAGCTCCGCGCCCGCGACCTGCTGCGCGGCGACCTGGAGGGTCCGGACCTCGAAAAGCACGTCGAGGAGTCCGTGCTCACCACGACCATGCAGAAGGCGATCGGCTGGGGGCGGGCAAACTCGATCTTCCCGGCAACCTTCGGCCTGGCGTGCTGCGCGATCGAGATGATGTCGATCGTCAGCCCGCGCTACGACATCGCGCGGTTCGGCGCCGAGAACATGCGCGCGTCGCCGAGGCAGGCCGACATGCTGATCCTCTCGGGCAGGGTGTCGATCAAGATGGCGCCCGTCTGCCGCCGCCTCTACGACCAGATGCTGGAGCCCAAGTGGGTTATCTCGATGGGCGCCTGCGCGTCGTCCGGCGGCATGTTCGCCAACTACGCGGTGGTGCAGGGCGCCGACAAGTTCATGCCCGTAGACATCCACGTCCCCGGCTGCCCCCCACGCCCGGAGGCGCTGGTCTACGGCTTCAACAAGCTGCAGCGGATGATCCTCGGGAACCCCGATCCGGGGTGGCGCCACCGCTACAACGCGTTCGGGACCGAGGAGTGGGCGCGAGAGGCGACCGGCGAGGCGACGAAGGAGGAGATCGAAGCCTACGCGGCCGCGCGCGAGCTGGCCGCCACGCATGAGGCCGGGCGCTCTCGGGCCACGCGCGGAGGATCGGCCTGATGCCCGACGCCCCGGGGCTCGAGCTGATCGCTCAAGACCTGAACGCCGTCGCCGACGGATCGGTGCTCGGCACCTACCACGAGCACGGCCAGGGATGCCTGATCGTCGAACCGGAGCGCATCCTCGAAGTCCTCGGTTGGCTCCGGGACGAGCCCACCCAGCAGTACCGGTTCCTGTCGAGCCTTCATGGCGTCGACTACCTGCCGGCGGAGCCGCGATTCGGCGTCGTCTACGAGCTCTTGAATATGCCCCGCGTCGAGCGCCTTCGCGTGCGCGCGGCGCTCGCCGATCCGGGAGGCGATGAGCTGCCGGAGATCGACTCGTGCGTGGAGCTGTTCCCGGCCGCCGACTTCCAGGAGCGCGAGGTCTACGACTTCTTCGGGATCGTGTTCCGGGGCCATCCGGACATGCGGCGCATCCTGATGCCCGAGGAGTACGTGGGCTGGCCGCAGCGCCGCGACTTCCCGATGGGCGGCGAGCCGGTGATCTTCACCCGCGACGAGCCCGTGATGCCGAGGTGGTACGAGTGAGCACGCACCGATCGGCCCCCGCCCACGGAGGCGACATCCTCGGGGAGACCGGCGAGGAGGTGATCGGCACCTCCCCGGTCGAGCGCACCGCCGCCGGCGAGGCCCTGGAGCCCGAGGAGGAGCTCCTGACGATCAACTTCGGGCCCCATCACCCGGCGACGCACGGCGTCCTCCGGCTGCTGGTGAGCCTGGAGGGAGAGGTGGTGCGCGACCTGAAGCCGGTGGTGGGCTACGTCCACACCGGGATCGAGAAGAACTGCGAGGACAAGTCCTACTGGAAGGTGATCCCGTTCGTGGAGCGGATGGACTATCTCTCCTACTTCTTCAACATGGAGGCGTTCGTCGGCTGCGTCGAGCGCCTGCTGGAGTTGGAGATCCCGGCCCGGGCGAGCTACCTGCGGGTCATCCACATGGAGCTCAACCGCATCCACTCGCACCTGGTGTGGCTCGGGACGTCGGCGCTCGACCTGGGCGCGATGTCGATGTTCTTCTACTGCTTCCGCGACCGCGACAAGGTCCTTGACCTGTTCGAGATGTCCACCGGGCAGCGCATGCACACCCGGTACTTCCAGGTGGGCGGCGTGTTCGAGGACATCCCGGTCGGGTTCGCCCGCAACGTCAAGGCCTTCTGCGCCGAGATGCCCTCCCGGATCGACCAGTACGAGGCGATCCTGAACCGCAACGAGATCTTCCTCGAGCGCACGCGGAACGTCGGGGTCGTCCCGCGGGAGCGCGTGCTCGACCTGGGAGTCACCGGCCCGCTGCTGCGGGCGGCGGGCGAGCCGTGGGACCTCCGCAAGGTCACGCCGTATCACCACTACGAGGAGTTCGACTTCAGGATCCCGGTCGGCTCTGTGGGCGACGGCTACGACCGCTACCGCGTCCGTGTCCAGGAGATGCGGGAGTCCGTGCGGATCATCGAGCAAGCCCTCGAGGGACTGCCCGAGGGACCCTGGATCGTGGACGACCGCAAGGTCGTGCTGCCGCCGCGCGACGAGCTCTCCACCTCCATGGAGGCGCTCATCCACCACTTCAAGCTCGTCACCGAGGGCTTCCGGGTGCCGCCCGGCGAGGCCTACTACGCGATCGAGTCGCCGCGCGGCGAGCTGGGCTGCTTCGTCGTCGCGGACGGGTCCGCCAAGCCCGCGCGCGTGCACATCCGCGACCCCTCGTTCGTGAACCTGCAGTGCCTCCGCGACCAGTGCATTGGCGGCTACATCGCGGACCTGATCCAGAACCTGGCGATGCTCGACCCGATCCTGGGAGGGATCGACCGATGAGCCGGGGGATCACCCGAACGATGGCACCGAAGGGGGGCGCCTTCGGGGAAATTGACGCCCTACTGCCGGTATGCGGCGATAAGGCGTCAAATCCCGGCCGGGGCCCCTCCTTGGGTGCCGCCGTTGTTGCGGAGACGGTGCGATGAGGGAGGGCTGGGTGCCCGAGATCAGGCCCACGGACGATCTGAGCGCCGCGGAGCGGCGCAGGCTCGTGGAGTCCATGCGGCCCGAGGACGCCGAGCCGGTTCCCGAGCTCCACGAGGTCGACGTTCCCGACGAGCTGCGCGAGCGGATCGAGGCGGCGATGGCCAAGTACCCCGAGATCCGCTCCGCGTCGCTCCCGGCGCTCTGGGCGGTCCAGCGCCAGTACGGCTGGTGCACGCCGGAGGGAATCCGCCAGGCGGCCGCGGTCATGGGAGTCACCCCGGGATCCCTCGAGTCCGTGGCGACCTTCTACGACCTCCTTCGCACCAGCCCGGTGGGTCGCCACAGCATCCTCGTGTGCCACAACCTCTCGTGCTGGCTGCGCGGCGCCGACGACGTCCTGGACGCCTTCTGCGAGGCGGCCGGCGTGGATGCCGACGAGGTGGATCACATCGGCGCGAGCTCGGACGACGGCGAGGTCTACCTGAAGGGCTTCGAGTGCATGGGCGCCTGCGACATCGCGCCCATGGCGTCGATCGACGAGCGTTATTACGGTCCGCTCACCCCGGACGACGCGCGTGACGCGGTCGAGCAGCTGCGCTCCGGGGCGGAGCCCGTGCCCGACAAGGCGCTTGCGGGGCGTCCAACGGCCGGGGGACCCGAGCCGGATCCCGATCCGCGCGTGAAGGAGGGCGAGGCCTGATGGCGGGACAGACCCGAATGCTGTTCCGTCACCTCGACGAGCCCGGGCTCGCTTCGATCGAGACCTACCGCCGCCTGGGGGGGTATCGGACGCTCCAGCGCGCCGTCAAGGAGCTCGAGCCGGAGGAGCTCCTCTCGATGCTGGAGGACTCCGCCCTTCGGGGACGCGGCGGCGCCGGGTTCTCGATGGGCAAGAAGGCCTCGTTCCTTCCCCGCGGCGACATGGACAAGTTCCTGTGCTGCAACGCCGACGAGTCGGAGCCGGGCGCGTTCAAGGACCGCGAGCTGATGTCGAAGAACCCCCACCAGCTGATCGAGGGGATCGTCATCGCCGCCGTCGCCGCGGGCGCCGGGTGGGCGTTCATCTTCATCAGGGGCGAGTACGCGGAGGCCGCCGACGTCCTGGACCGCGCGGTGGAGGAGGCGTACGCCGCCGGCTACGTCGGCGAGAACATCCTCGACACCGGCCGCCGGGTGGAGTTCGTCGTTCACCGTGGGGCGGGCGCATACATCTGCGGGGAGGAGACGGCGCTCCTCGATGCGCTCGAGGGAAAGCGCGGCAATCCGCGACTGAAGCCGCCCTTCCCCGCGATCCAGGGCCTCTACGGCGGACCCACCCTGATCAACAACGTCGAGACCCTGTCCAACGTCCCGCACATCGTCAAGAACGGCGCCGACTGGTTCAAGAGCTTCGGCACCGAGCAGTCCCCCGGGACCAAGGTCGTGTCGGTCTCCGGCAGAGTGCAGCGGCCCGGCAACTACGAGATCGAGCTCGGCATCCCCTCGCGCGACCTCATCTTCGGGCTGGCGGGCGGACCGCCCGAGGGCCGCGAGGTCAAGGCGTGGTTCCCCGGCGGCTCCTCCGCGCCGGTCCTCACCGCGGCGGAGCTGGACCTTCCGTACAGCTTCGAGGCCATGGCGGACGCCGGCTCCATGCTCGGCTCGGGGTCGATCATCGTCGCCGACGACACCGTGTCGATTCCCCACCTGGCGCTGCGGACCGCACGCTTCTACCACCACGAATCGTGCGGCAAGTGCACCCCCTGCCGGGAGGGCACCAATTGGACCGTGAAGATGCTCGAGCGGGTGATCTCCGGCGAGGCGACGCCGATGGACCTCGACGTCATCTCCTCGGTGCAGGACAACATCATCGGCAACTGCCTCTGCGTGCTCGGCGACTCGATGGCGATGCCGGTGGGCAGCATGGTGGCCAAGTTCCGCGACGAGTTCGAGGCCGCGATGGCGGCGGGGCGCGACGCGGCGCCGCGGCCGCTGGACGAATCCCCCACGGACGTGAAGCCCGTGCCGCTGGGGATGAGCACGTGAGCCTCCCAGTCGCTCAAACGAGGGCACCCAGGAAGGCGCTCCCGACGTCCCGAAGCCCCGGCCCCGGGGCGAATGGCCTCATATCCACCTATGCGGTGGATAAGTCGCCAGTCGCCGGCGGTTTCCGCCTGGGCGCCCCGTCGTTCCAGTGCTCGGAGGTGGAACGGTGAACGACGAGCGCATCACACTCGTCGTCGACGGCGTCGAGGTGCAGGCGCCGCAGGGCGAGATGCTCGTTGACGCCGCCAAGCACGGCGACGTGGAGATCCCCGTCTTCTGCTACGAGCCCAAGCTCGGCCAGCCCGTCGGCGCCTGCCGGATGTGCCTCGTCGAGGTCGAGGGGATACCGAAGCTCCAGACGGCGTGCTCGACGCCGGTGCGCGACGGGATGGTCGTCTACACGCAGACAGACCGCGTCAAGGAGGCGCAGAACGCGGTGGTCGAGTTTCTGCTGGTCAACCATCCGCTCGACTGCCCGGTGTGCGACAAGGGCGGCGAGTGCCCGCTGCAGGACATCGCGATGGGGTGGGGCCCCGGGAAGAGCCGCGTGATCGACCCCAAGCGCCACTTCCAGAAGCCGATCCCGCTGTCGCCGCTGATCAAGATCGACCGCGAGCGGTGCATCCTCTGTTACCGCTGCGTTCGCTTCAGCCAGGAGGTCGCCGAGGACGAGCAGCTCCAGCTCCTCGAGCGCGGGGCCTCGAGCTTCGTCGGGACCTTCGACGACCGGCCCTACATCGCGCCCTTCCACGGCAACATCATCGAGCTGTGCCCGGTGGGAGCGCTGACCTCCGACGCCTACCGGTTCCGCGCCCGCCCGTGGGAAATCGAGGACGCGGGCACGGTCTGCACGCTCTGCCCGAGCCAGTGCAACATCAAGCTGACCGTCCGCGACGAGCGGATCCAGCGAGTCCTGGCGCGAGACAACTTCGAGGTCGACGACGGCTGGCTCTGCGACAAAGGCCGGTTCGGCTACCAGATGATCGAGTCCGCCGATCGCATCACCGAGCCGATGATCCGCCGGGGCGGCGAGCTCGTGCCGGTGCGGTGGGACCAGGCGCTCGAGGCGGCGGCGGTGGGGCTCCGCGAGGCGGGTGACCGCACGGCGGCGATCGTCGGCGGGTCGTCCTCCAACGAGGAGGGCTACCTCGTTCAGCGCATCGTGCGCAGCGCGCTCGGCTCGCCGCACGTCGCCTCCGATCTCCGCGGCAAGGCCGACCCGGGACTGCTCGTCGATCTGTCGCGGCCTCAGCTCGCCGCACGGATGTCGGATCTCGACCGCGCCGAGTCGATCCTCGTCCTCGGGACCGATCCGCTCCACTCGATGCCGATCCTGGACCTGCGGATCCGCAAGGTCGTCCGGCGCAACGAGACCCGCCTCGCGGTGGCGACCGACCGCCCGACGGCGATCGACGGCGGCGCCGAGGAGACGGCGCGCTACGTCCCAGGCTTCATGAACCGCTTCGTCTCGGCCCTCGCCGCGGAAGCGGGCGCCGAGGGATACGAACGCCACCCGGATGAGATCGGCGCCGACGCCGAGCGCATCGCGGGCGTGCTGCGACCGGGCTCGACGGTGATCGTATGGTCGGGCGAGCCCAGCACGGCCGTGGTCGACCTTGCTAGAAGGCTCGACGCGAAGCTCCTCGAGGTGCCCGCCGGCGCGAATGGCCGCGGCCTTCGCGAGGTCGGCTGCTCGCCCGTGGCGGGGCCGGGCTACGGCGAGGTTCCCGCCGGGCGGGACGCCGAGGGCGTCCGCGAGGGCTTGACCGGCGGCGAGCTGGAGGCCGCCTTCCTGGTCAACGCGAACCCGGTCCGTGACGCTCCCGACGGACCCGCATGGGGCGAGGCGCTTCAAAAGGCGACGTTCGTCCTTGCGATCTCGATGTTCGAGGACGCGTCGACCAGGTACGCCGACGTCATCTTCCCCGCCGAGTCCTACGCCGAGAAGGAGGGCACGGTGACCCACCCCGACGGGCGCCTGCAGCGGGTGCGGCCGAGCGTTCCGAATCCGGGGAGGGCGCGCCCGACCTGGGAGGTGCTCGTCGAGCTGTCGGCGATACTGGGCGAGGAGACGGGGATCGACAGCGTGCCCGAGGCGCTCGCGGCGATCGCGTCGGACGTTCCCTTCTACGCGGGGATCACCGAGGAGGAGATCGGCGGGCTGGGCGTGCGGTGGCAGGATCGCGACGCGGCGGCACGGTTCCCTGGTGTGGAGGCGACTCGCCAGCGGGCTCCAAGGGCCGAGGCCATCGCGGGCGAGGGGCAGGTCCAGCTCGGCACATACCGGGACCTCTGGGCCGCCGAGGTCACGGACCGCGCCCCGGCGCTTCGGTTCCTGCGGCCCAAGCAGACGCTCGAGATCTCGCCGGCGGATGCGGACCGTCTCAGGATCGCCGGCGCCGGTGAGGTCGACCTGCGGCACAACGGGACCAGCCTGCGTGCGCGCCTGGCGATTCGCGAGCGGGTCCGGCCGGGGACGGCGTTCCTGGTTGACGGCCTCGGCGATGGAGCCGGGGCGCTCGCCCGCGAGCCTGTGGAGATCTCGGCCGCGGAGGGTGGCGAGTGACGCTGCCCCTCGCCGACACCAGCTTCGTCGAGGCCACCTGGATCCTGATCGTGAAGTCGATCGTCATCTTCGCGGTGATCTTCGCCATCGTGCCGATGCTCACCGTCGTGGAGCGGAAGCTCCTGGGCCGCTTCCAGGCGCGCTACGGGCCTAACCGGGTGGGGCCGCTGGGGCTCCTGCAGCCGCTTGCCGATGCCGTCAAGTTGATCAGCAAGGAGCATTACCGGCCGAGCGCCGCGATCCCGGCGCTCTACTACGTCGCACCCTCGATCGTGATCTTCACCGGCGTCGCGACGCTGGCGATCATCCCGTTCGGGAACGTCCAGGAGGGCTTCGGTCTCTACGGCATCGACGTCCCGATCGGCATCCTGTACTTCTTCGCGTTCGGCTCGATCGCGTTCTACGGGCTGCTGCTGGGAGGCTGGGCGTCCGGCTCGAAGTACAGCTTCCTTGGCGCCATGCGCGCGGCGGCGCAGCTGATCTCCTACGAGATCTCGATGGGATTGGCGCTGCTCGGCACGATCATGATGGCCGGCTCGCTCTCGCTGGTCTCGGTCGTCGAGGCGCAGAACCAGATCTGGTACGTCATCCCGCAGTTCGTCGGGTTCCTGATCTTCCTTGTGGCCGGATTCGCCGAGACGAACCGGGCACCATTCGACCTGCCCGAGGCCGACGCCGAGCTCGTCGCCGGCTACGGGACCGAGTACGGCGGGATGCGCTACGGGTCCTACGCCCTTGCCGAGTACATCGAGATGTTCGTGATCTCCGGGGTCGCGGTGACGTTCTTCCTCGGCGGGTGGCACGGCCCGGGTCCGGGCTTCCTGGACCCGATCTGGGTTGTCGTGAAGATCTTCGCCTTCCTCTTCCTGTTCATGTGGGTGCGGGCGACCCTTCCCCGCATCCGCTACGACCAGCTCATGTCGCTCGGCTGGAAGGTGCTTCTGCCGCTGGCGACCCTCAACGTCCTGGTGACCGCGATCCTGGTGACGGTGACGTGAGTCAGCGCTTCCCTTACCTCGCGGACGAGGGCATCGTGGACGTCCAGCGCGGCCCCGAGCCCGGCGGGGTCGGCGGCGCGTACCGCGCCTTCGGCGAAACACTGCGCGGGCTGAAGACCACCTTCGCGCGGATCATCGAGGGGCCGGTCACGATCCAGTACCCGGAGGAGAAGACGCCGGTCTACCCGCGGTTCCGCGGCCGCCACAAGCTTCATCGCTTCGAGGACACGGGCCTCGAGAAGTGCGTCGGGTGCTCCCTGTGCGCGGCCGCGTGCCCCGCCGACTGCATCCGGGTCGTGGCCGCCGAGAACGATCCCGACGACCGGAAATCGGCGGGCGAGCGCTACGCCGAGGTCTACGAGATCAACCTCGCCCGCTGCATCTTCTGCGGCTACTGCGAGGTGGCCTGCCCCTTCGACGCGATCACGATGGGCCACGAGTACGAGCTGGCGGACTACAACCGCGAGGACCTCGTCTTCACGAAGGAGATGCTGCTGGCCGAGCCCGTGGAGCGCACTCCCCTGCGTCGGGAGGGCGAATGAGCGTGATACTGCCCCCGCCATGCCTCCCTCCGACGTCCAAACCGTGCGCACGGCCTTCGAGGCGTTCCTACGCGGCGACCTCGACGCAGCGCTCGAGTTCACCGATCCGGAGATCGTCGTCCACGATCCCGGGCGCACGGGCCGGACGATTCGCGGCCGACCGCAGCTTCGCGACTTCTGGGAGGAGTAGCTCGAGAACTGGCGCGAATACCGGATCGAGCCGCAGGAGTTCATCGAGGCCGGCGGCGAGATCTTCGTCCACACGGTCCAGACGGGCCAGGGCAGGCTCAGCGGGATCGAGATCGGGCAGGACCTCTTTCAGGTGTTTCGGCTCCGGGACGGCAAGGTCGTGGAGTACCGGATCTACGCCGACCGCGACGAGGCACTGGAGTCCGTGGGCCTCGGCGAGTAGCCGACCGGTCCCGGGGCTCGGCTCGGCGCCGGGGGCGGCCCGGTGATCTACGTCGCCTTCTTCGCGGGGGCGCTCGGGGCGGTGGGGGGCGCGATCGCCGTGATCGCGATGCGCAACCCGTTCTACAGCGTGATCGCCCTGGTGATCCACCTGGTCTCGCTGGCGGGCCTGTTCCTGCTGCTCTATGCGCAGTTCATCGCGGCGGCGCAGATCGTCGTGTACGCCGGCGCCGTGATGGTCCTCTACGTCTTCGTCGCCGCCTACGTCGGCGCCGTCGAGGAGCCGCTCTGGGAGCCGATCCCCGGCCAGCGCCTCCTGGCGCCGCTCCTCGCCGCGGCGCTGCTCGTCGAGCTGTCGATCGCGATCATCGGGACCGGGCTTTCGGCGCTCGACAGCGAGGGGCCCACGCTGCCTGCGGGCTTCGGCACCCCGACCCAGATCGGCAACCTCCTGCTCGAGCGCTTCCTGATCGTGTTCGAGGCCGCGTCGATGCTCCTGCTCGTCGCCGCCGTCGGCGCCGTGACGCTGGCCGCTCGCTCCCGGGGGCGGGCGGAGACGGATCGAGGCAAGGAGCCGGCGGCGTGACCGTGACCTGGTACGTCGTGCTCTCCGCGGTCCTGTTCGCGATCGGCGCCGGAGGCGTGCTGATCCGTCGCAGCCCGCTCGTGATCCTGCTCTGCCTGGAGCTGATGCTCAACGCGGGCAACCTGGCGCTGGTTGCCTTCTCTCGCGCTCACGGGAACGCCGAGGGCCAGGTGTTCGCGCTCATCGTGATGGTCGTCGCCGCCTGCGAGGTGGTCGTCGGGCTCGGCCTGATCGTCGCGGTCTTCCGCCGCCGCCTGCCGTTGAACGTCGACGAGCTCCGGGACCTCAAGGGATGAGCCCCACCGCCTGGGGCTGGCTGGTCCTCGTCTTCCCGCTCGCCGGATTTCTGGTGAACGCGCTCGGCTGGCGCGTACTGCGCGGCCGGGCGGCGGGATGGATCGGCACAATCGCCATCGCGCTGGCGTTCGCCTGCTCGATCGGCGCGCTGGTCACGCTGCTCGGCCACTCCGAGAGCGATCGCACCGTGACCTCGTCGCTTTGGACCTACGCCTCGGCGGCGGGCCTCGACATCAAGCTCGGCATCCTCGTCGACCCGCTCTCCGTCTTCATGATCCTCGTGGTCAGCGGGGTCTCGACGCTGATCCACCTCTACTCGGTGGCGTATCTCGCGTCCGACCGCGGCTACGCCCGGTACTTCAGCTACCTCAACTTCTTCGTCTTCTCGATGCTGCTGCTGGTGCTGGCGGGGAACTTCGTGCTGCTGATCGTCGGCTGGGCGTTCGTCGGCTTCGCGTCATATGCCCTGATCAGCTTCTGGTACCGGCGAAGCACGGCGACGAGGGCGGGAATGAAGGCCTTCGTCATCAACGTGGTCGGCGACGTCGGCCTGGTCCTCGCGACGATCTTCATCTTCCGCGACCTCGGCACGTTCGACTACCCGGCGGTCTTCACGGCCGCGCAGCAGCAGTTCCAGACCAACGACGGCGTCCTGATCGCCATCTGCCTGCTGCTGCTGGTGGCGGCGTTCGCCAAGTCCGCCCAGCTGCCGCTCCACACGTGGCTCCCCGACGCGATGGAGGGCCCGACGCCGGTCTCGGCGCTGATCCACGCCGCGACCATGGTCACGGCGGGCGTCTACCTGATCGCGCGGACCCACGTCCTGTTCGAGCTGGCGCCAACGGCGGCCGACATCTCCGCTTTCATCGGCCTCGCGACGCTCATCTTCGCGGCCACCTGCGCGCTCGCCGTCACGGACCTGAAACGCATCATCGCCTACTCGACGATCAGCCAGATCGGCTACATGGTGGTCGGCGTCTCGATCGGTGCCTACGCCGCCGGCATGTTCCAGCTCATGACCCATGCCTTCTTCAAGGCGCTCCTCTTCATGGGGGCCGGCTCGGTGATCTCGGCGGTCGCCGGGACGCAGAACATCGACCGGATGGGCGGCCTGCGCAAGGCGCTGCCGTTCACGTCGACGGTGATGATCATCGGCGCCCTCGCGCTCGCCGGCTTCCCCGGGTTCTCCGGCTTCTTCTCGAAGGACGCGATCCTCGCCTTCGCCGATCACCGGGGCGGCTTCTACGTGATCTTCGGGATCGGCGGTTACCTGGCCGCGCTGCTGACGGCCTTCTACGCCTTCCGCATCATCTTCCGGGTCTTCTGGGGCGAGCCGGTTCCGGAGGCGCGCGAGCTCGAGCAGGGCTACCTGGCCCACGCGCCGCCCGAGAATCCGCTCACCGGCGAGAAGGAGGACACGGACGTGGGCTTCCCGGGGGAGGAGCACCACATCGCCGAGCGCGACTGGCCGATGTGGCTGGCGATGTCCGTGCTCGCGTTCCTCTCGGTATTCGGCGGATTCATCGAAGTCCCAGGCCTGGACAACGTCGTCGAGAGCTTCCTCGCGGGCTCGTTCCTTGACTCGAGTCTGTACGACGACCTGCCTTCCGTGGCCAGCGACTGGCTGGGCCTCGCGATCGGCGGGGCGATCTCGATCATCGGCATCGCGCTTGCGTACCTGGTCTACGTGCGGCGCCCCGGCACGTCGGCCGCGCTGATCCGGCGGTTCGGCCCGGTCCACTCCTTCCTCGTCAACAAGTGGTACTTCGACGAGCTCTACGACGCGGTCATCTACCGCCGCCTGATCGCCACCGGCCGCTTCGCCGACACCGTGTTCGAGCGCGTCGTCGTGCAGGGGATCGTGACGGCGGCAGTCGATCTCGTGCGCGGCGTCGGCGTCGTGGTACGGGGAGCGCAATCGGGGTTCGTGCGCGCCTACGCGCTGCTTCTGATCGGCGGCTTCGCGGCCCTTGGCCTCTACTTCCTGATCGCGAGCCAGTGAGCGGGGAGGGACCGACAGTGAGCACCCAAGGACCGCCATTGACGCCTTATCGCCGGTACGCGGCAATAAGGCGTCAAAAGGCGCGCTGCGGGGATTCCGGGACATGATTCAGGTCCTCCTCTGGCTGCCCCTCGCTGCCGGTCTCGCCTGCTTCTTCGTGCCGCGCCGAGCGGTGCCCGCGATCGCGGTGCTTGGCACGCTAGGCACGCTCGGCCTTGCCATCGCCGTCGTCGCGGACTTCAACTCGGCCGCGGCAGGCCTCCAGCAGACCGTCGACGAGAGCTGGATCCCGGACCTGGGCGTTCGCTACCAGCTGGGCGTCGACGGCATCAGCCTCTTCCTCGTGCTGCTCACGGCGGTGTTGTGGGCCGGGGCGACCGCCTTCTCCATCTTCCGCATGCCGGAGCGGCGGCGGATCTACTACTTCATGCTCGGGCTCGCCGAGAGCGCCGCGCTCGGCGTGTTCCTCGCCCAGGACCTGCTGCTCTTCGTCCTGTTCTTCGACCTGATGCTGGTGCCGTTCTGGTTCCTGATCGGGGCCTTCGGCGGCGAGAACCGGATCGCGGCCACCACCAAGCTGATCGTCTACACGCTCGTCGGCTCGCTCCTGATGCTGGTCGCCGCCATCGCCACCGCCGTGCTCGCCTCCGGGGATGTGGGGCATCTGAGCTTCTCGCTCGCCGATCTGCGCGCCAACCCGCTCCCGGCCGGCAGCCAGTACTGGATCTTCTGCTTCTTCGCCGCCGCCTTCCTGATCAAGATGCCGGCCTTCCTGGTGCACGGCTGGATGCCGGACGCCTACCGCCAGGCGCCGCTTCCCGTGCTGGCGCTCTTCTCCGGAGTGCTCTCGAAGGTGGGGGCGTACGGGTTCCTGCGCGTCGCGCTCCCCGTGTTTCCGCAGGCGACCGTCCACTTCCAGGAGCTGCTCCTGGTGATCGGGGTCGCCGGAGTCCTCTATGGGTCCGTGATGGCCTTCACCCAGACGAACGTGCGGCTGATCGCCGGCTACTCGTCGATCGCCCAGCTGGGTTTCATCACCATGGGGATCTTCTCGCTGCGGCCCGACGGCGCCGACGGTGCCGTCCTCCAGATGGTCAACCACGGGCTCGTCGTCGGCGGCATCTTCCTCGTGGTCGCCCTGCTCTGGGAGCGGTCCGGGAGCGAGGACCTGACGCGCCTCGGCGGGCTCGCGATGCGCGCGCCGGTGCTGGCCGCCCTGTTCCTGATCATCGCCCTCTCCAACCTCGCCATGCCCGGCTCGGCCAACTTCATCGGCGAGTTCTACATCCTCACCGGCGTCTTCCAGTCGAAGATCGTCTACGCCTTCGTGGCCTCGATCGGAGTCGCGCTGGCGGCGTATTACTCGATCCGCCTCTTCCAGGGGACGATGCATTACCGGCGCACCGAGAACGCGGACTCCCGCGAGATCGGCGTCCGGGATGCGGTCGTGGTCGCCCCGCTGGTCGCGTGCATCGTCGCCCTCGCGCTGTATCCGGGCCTCATCCTGGGGCGCGCCGACAGCTCGGTGCAGGCCACCACCGCCTCGGTCCAGGAGCAGAACGTGATCACGGGCGCCGAGTTGAGGGCCGAGCGATGACCTTCACGGCCCCCCACATCGACTACGCGGGACTCTCGCCCGTGATCGCGCTGACGGCCGGGATCGTCGTGGTGCTCGTGGGCGGAGTGCTGATCTCGCGCCACCAGCGGCTGGTCGTCTCGGCGCTGTCGCTCACGACCCTGGCGGCCGCGGCGGGCCTTGCGATCTGGCAGTGGGGGCACCGCGAGGACCTCGTCGCCGGAGCCCTGCGGCTCGACGAGCTCGGCCTCTCGGCCACGCTGATCGCGATCTTCGCCGCCGCGGTCTGCATCCCGCTGTCGTGGCGCGACCCCGCCGCCGCGCCGGCCGGGTCGGAGCCGCGGCACACCGAGTTCCAGGCTCTCCTCCTCTCGTCGGTGCTGGGCATGACCCTGCTCGCCCAGGCGCAGAACCTCATCGCCTTCTTCGTCGCGCTCGAGCTGCTGTCGGTGCCGCTCTACGTGCTGTGCGGCTCGGCGCGGCGGCGCGAGCGCTCGCTCGAGTCGGGCCTGAAGTACCTGATCGTCGGGTCGCTCGGCTCCGCCACCCTGCTCTACGGGCTGGCCATGATCTACGGCGCCGCCGGATCGACGGACTTCGGAACGATCGACCAGGTGCTCACCAACGGCAACGCGAGCGACTCGCTGGTGCTGATGGGGGTGGCGCTGATCGGGACCGGGCTCGCGTTCAAGACGTCCGTCGCGCCCTTCCACCAGTGGACCCCCGACGTGTACGAGGGAGCCCCGACCCCGGTCACCGCGTTCATGGCGGTGGCCACGAAGGCCGCCGCCTTTGTCGCGCTCGTGCGCATGTTCGACTTCGCGCTCGGGTCGATCGTCGACGACTGGCAGCCGGCCCTCTCCGTCCTGGCGATCATCTCGATCGCGGTCGGGAACATCGGCGCGCTCGCCCAGGACTCCCTGAAGCGCCTGCTCGGGTATTCCGGCATCGCCCAGGCGGGCTACATGCTGGTCGGCGTCGCCGCCGCCTCGGAGGTGGGGGTCAACGCGCTGGTGTTCTACCTGGCCGCCTACGCGCTGATGAACCTGGCGGTGTTCGCGGTCATCGTCGTGCGGGAGCGCGAGACGACGTGGGGCGACGACATCAAGTCGGTCCAGGGCCTCGGTCGCGAGCGCCCCGAGCTCGCCTGGCCGCTGACGATCTCGATGCTCGCCCTGGCCGGGCTGCCCGCGACCGCGGGATTCATGGGCAAGCTCTACCTGATCGAGGCGGCGGTGGACGCCGACCATACGTACCTGGGAGTGGCGATCGCCATCGGGACCATGATCTCGCTCGCCTATTACCTGCGGGTCGTCGCCGCGGTGTGGATGCGCCCGGCGGCCGAGCCGACTCCCGCGATGGCTGGGGGGTCGCCGGAGGCCGAGGGCGAGGTCGAAGCCCGCGCCCCCAAGGGCACGCGCTGCCTGGCGATCCTCGTGCCCGCTGCGATCTGCGCGGCGGCCACGGTCTTCTTCGGAGTCCTCCCGTCGCCGCTGGTCGATTGGGCCAACCACGCCGGCGGCGCGCTGGCCCCGTTCCTCTAGCGGGGACCCGCCTCGATCGCGTCCCGTACCTCCGCCGCCGCGGGTTGGCGCCCGAAGCTGGTGAGGACCCAGGTCGCGCCCGCGGCCTGCCATGGGGCGACGTCGGCGCCCGGGTCAACCTCGACGACCAGATCGAACGGCCGGTCGCTCGAACGCAGGGCATCGACCTCACCCGCGAGCGTTGCGAGAGCCTCCGGCCCCGGAAGGTCGATCGGGAAGAGGCCGTCCCAGCGGGCCGCGCGGCGCAGCGGCCGCCGATTCGGCCAGCGTCCCGCGACCCACACCGGGATTCGCGGACGCTGAACCGGGGTCGGCTGGAACTCGCCGTCCCAGAAGGCGCTCAGCCGCTCGAGCCCGTGGTCGAGCAGCCGGGCCCGCTCCCGCGGGTCGACCACTTCGCCAAACGGATCGAGCTCGCCATTGCGGTCGCTGCCCAGTCCCACCCCCAGGGTCAGACGGCCGCGACTGAGGTGGTCGAGCGTGACGGTCTCGCGGGCCAGCTTGTGGACGCGTCGCCTGGATAGCGGGGTCACCATCGGCCCCAATCGCAGCCGCTCGGTGGCGCAGGCCGTGGCGGCCAGCGCTACCCAAGGGTCGGCGAGCGCGCGCACCGGCGGGCGGTACGCGACGTGATCCCAGAGGAAGAATCCGTCCCAGCCATGAGCCTCCGCGGTCGCGGCGAGCTCGGCGAGCTCGTGCGGATCGGCCATCTCGTCGAATGGCGCCAGGAAGATTCCGCGGCTCCCGCCCACGCCGTCACGCTACACCGCCGAGTCTGGACCGGTCGCTGTCAGAATCGCCCTATCGCGGAGCACGACCAATGGCCCGGCTGGTTCACCACGAACGTGTTCAACCGACGGTGAGCGCAGTCGCAATCTACCTCTCGGTGCTCGCCGTGGCGATCGCGTTCGGGATCGGCGCGATGCTCACCTACAGCCCCCCGACGCGGCCTTGCTACCAGTGTGGTGTGCGCGTCAGGACCAGCGCCAGGCGATGCCGACACTGCGGTTACCGCTTCGAGAACTGACCAGGACAGTTCTGAGCCGGGTCCACGGTGACACAATCGCCCCATCGCGGAGCACTACCAACGTCCCGGCTGGTTCACGACGAACGTGTTCAACCGCGGTGTCGCCGCGCTCACCCGGCTGGGCGTGAGCGTCGCCGGGTCGAGGATCCTCGAGGTCCGCGGTCGAACGACGGGTGAGCCACGGCGCAATCCGGTCAACCCCCTGACCCTGGACGGCACGCGCTACCTCGTCGCGCCTCGCGGCCACACGCAGTGGGTGCGGAACCTCCGGGCCCGGGGCGAGGGGCGTCTCCTCCTCGGTCGACGCGCGGAGGCGTTCAGCGCCGCTGAGCTCACGGACGACGAGAAGCCGCCGATCCTGCGGGAGTACCTCAGGCGCTGGAAGTGGGAGATCGGGGCCTTCTTCGGCGGGGTCGGCCCGGACTCGAGCGACGAGGAGCTGCGAGCGATCGCGCCCGATCACCCGATCTTTCGCATCACGTAGCTCTCGCTCCATGGTGGCGATCGTGGCCGCGATCATCGCGGCGACCGGGGCGGGGATCTGGGCCGAGCGGCGCTACGGCGCGCGGGCCGGCCTCGGGGCCCGGCGATCCCTGCTGTTCGTCCTCTACTTCGTGCTGCCCCCGGCGACGTTCTTCAACCTCGTCCGCGTCCATTTCGACGCGAACGTGGGTGTCGGGATCGCACTCGGCTTCGTCGCGCTGGCCGGCGCCGTGCTCCTGGCATGGCTCCTCGCATCGCGGTTTCTCGAGCTCTCGCGGCCCCAGATCGGCTCGGTGCTCGTGTGCGTGGTGGTTGCGAACACCGGCTATCTCGGCTATCCGCTCGTCGCCGCCCTCCTCGGCTTCGACGACCTGTCCCAGGCGGTCGTGTACGACGTGATCGTGTCGGGAACGGCCCTGCTGCTGGGGGCGTTCTCCATCGGGGCGGCGTTCGGCGCCCGCGCCGGCGAGGGGGCCCGCCAGCGGGTGGGCGCGTTCTTTGTACGGAACCCGGCGCTGTACGCGGCGGCGCTGGCCGTGATCGCCCCGGATGCCCTCGCCCCCACGGCGCTCGTCGACGCCTCCCGGGTCGCGATCGTCGCGATTCTCCCGCTTGGTTTCTTCGCGGTCGGCACCGCCCTGGCCGCCGAGGCGGAGGAGGGCTCGTTGCCCATCCCGCCGCCGGTCGACGGCCCGGTCGCGCTCGCGGTCGCGATGCGCCTGATCATCGCGCCCGGCCTTCTGTACCTGCTGGCGCTCTGGCTGATCGACCTACCGGATCCCTACCTGCTGCTGGCGGCGATGCCGTGTGGGATCAACACGATGGTCGTCACCCATGCGTACGGCCTCGATCTGCGGATCTCCGCCGGCGCAGTGGCGTGGTCGACCGCGATCGCCGTGGTCGCGATCGTCCCGATCTGGCTGTTGACGTGAGCGCGGTCCCGAGCGTTCAGTCGCGCTGGACGATCAGATAGCTGTTGCCGTCGGGGTCGCGGACGAAGAACATCGGCGGCACGTCGTCTCCCATCCGCATGACCTCGTCGTCGACGTCCACTCCGCGATCGCGCAATGCGGCGTGATCGGCGTCGACGTCGTCGGTGGCGAAGCCGATTCGCGTCTCGATGCCAATCGGATCGCCCTCCCTGGGCGGCACGATCGCGACCGACGTCTGGCCGCCGGGCGGCGCGACCTCGAGCCAGCGATTGCTCTCGCCGTAGGGCAGGTCGGTGCGCGTCTCGAACCCGAGCTTCTCGGTGAAGAACTCGAGAGCCCGATCCTGATCGCTCACCGGGACGATCACCGTCCCGATCTGCGTGATGTGCGTTCCGGTCTCCGTCTCCGCCACTTCGAACCTCCTGTATTGGCTTTCCGTGTGTTTGGACCGCGCCTAGCCCCGAAAGTCATCGGCGCGGCGTGAACTGCGATTGTTCCGCTCCGTGCTGCATCACGTCTCCCTCGAGGTCGATCCCGACGACGTGGAGCGCGTCGTCGAGTTCTTCGGCCTGCTCGGGTTCTCCCTAGTCGCCGCACCCGATCCGATCGCGCCCTTCGTCACCTGGCTCGAGGCCGGGAGGACGCAGGTCCACCTGATTCACACGCCGGAGCCGACGACACCGATGCTCGGGCACCCGGCGGTCGTCGCGACCGACTTCGATTCGGCCGTCGCATCGTTGCGCGATGCCGGGTTTCAGGTGGAGGCTGCCGACGAGCTCTGGGGCGCGCGCCGGAGCTTCGCCGTGATGCCCGGCGGTCAGCGGGTCGAGCTGATGGCCGCCCCGCCGGAGCCCACCGGCTAGGGCGTATTGTGGTCACGTGAGCTTTCCGACCGTTCGCGTTGGCGCCATCCAGGCGACCCCGGTGATCCTCGATGCCGAGGCGACCGTGGACAAGGCGCTCGGCTTGCTCCGGGACGCCGCGGACGACGGCGTCCAGCTGGCGGTCTTGCCGGAGCTCTTCGTGCCGCTCTATGAGTCGGGCGCCTGGGCGCACGATGCCGGATCGTTCACCGGCTGGGACGAGCTCTGGGAGCGGCTGTGGGAGAACTCGGTCGACGTTCCGGGCCCGCTGACGGATCGGATCGCCGCCGCCTGCCGCGAGCTCGACGTTCACTGCGCGATCGGGGTCAACGAACGCGAGTCCGAGCGCCCCGGCTCCCTCTACAACGCCCTGCTTGTATTCGGTCCGCGGGGACTTCTCTCCAAGCACCGCAAGCTGATGCCGACGATGCAGGAACGGCTCTTCCACGGCGTGGGCCCCGGCGACGACCTCGAGGTCGTCGAGACTCCGCACGGCCGCATCGGCGGGCTCATCTGCTGGGAGAACATGATGCCGCTGGCCCGCTACGCCGTCTACCGAGGCGGCCCGCAGATCTGGCTGGCGCCGACCGCCGACGACACCGACGGATGGCTGGCCAGCATGCGACACATCGCCCTGGAGTCCGGCGCGTTCGTCGTCTCTGTGCCCCAGTTCATCCCCGCCGACGCGTTCTCCGACGACTTCCCCGTCCCGTTGCCGGAGGGAAAGAGGGAGTTCGGCCGGGGTGGCGCCGCGATCGTCGAGCCGAGCGACGGAGAGGTGATCGCCGGGCCGCTCTACAACGAGGAGGGGATCGTGGCCGCCGACTGCGACCTGCGAGTGGGTCTCCACGCCAAGCGATGGTTCGACGTCGTCGGGCACTACAGCCGCGAAGACGTGCTGCCCGGACTGGTGTCACGCGCCCCCGAAAACGGCGCCCCGGCCGCGCGGAGACCGACCTCGGTCGAGGGCGGTCAGGACCAGCCCCCCGCCTCCTAGCGGGCATCGGCGGCACCGCCGCGGCCGGGACTACGATCACGCCCACCTTGCGTTACCCGGTCGAGAGGTTCACCCACCAGGAGGAGGCGCTTCTCCGCCCGCACTTCACGAATCTCGATCGGCCAGTCTTCTGCCTCGTCAACCTGCCGGAGACGGTCAAGGGCGCGCTGTTCGCGCGCTACTCCCGCTACCCCGGGACCCTGCGGCGGCTGTTCCTCGACGAGTTCGCGGCGGATGTCCCGCCGGCGGGGCGGCCCTTCGACGGCGTCGAGGGAGAGCGCGCGGCGGGGCTCTACGAGCGTGTATTCATGGGCTACGGCGACGACTCCATCGCCCAGGTCGGCGGTGCGCACCTCGCCTGCGAGTGGGTCTCGAACGTGCTCACCAAGCTGCTCCAGCGCGGTCGCCTCGCCGCGTACCTCGAGCAGTCCACGCGCTACATCCCGTACGACCGGCCGATGCCGGACGACGCCGGCGGCGGGTTCCGCTACTACCGCGACGACGAGCTCCGGGGCTCCTACCGGGCAGCGATGGACGAGCTCTTCGGCATCTACTCGAGGGGCCTCGAGACCGTGCAGGCCTGGGCCGAGGAGCGCTGGCCGCGAGCCGACGAGCCGGAGGCCGCTTGGCGACGCTCCATCCGCGCAAAGGCGCTCGACCTGCTGCGCGGGCTCCTACCGGCTTCGACCCTCAGCCACGTGGGCATCTTCGCCTCGGGGCAGGCCTACGAGCAGCTTCTGCTGCGACTCATGGCGTCGCCCCTGCCCGAGGCGCGTCATTACGGCGAGATGATCCACGCGGAGCTCGACAGGGTGATCCCCAGCTTCGTCGCGCGCGTGACGCGGCCCGATCGGGGCGGCGAGTGGATCGAGTATCTGCGCGAGCGTCGCCAGGCGACCGAGCGGGCCGTGAGCCGGCTGGGATTGGACCGTCCGGCGGAGAGCGATGCGCCGTCGGTCGACCTGATCGCGGTGGAGGGCGGTGAAGAGGACCTGCTGGCGGCGTCCCTGTTCGAGTCCGCCGCCGTCGGCGAGGGCGAGATCCGCCGCAGGATCGACTCCCTCGATCCGCTCGAGCGCGCCGAGTTGATCGCCGAGCTCGCCGGGGAGCGCCCCAACCGCCGCCATCGCCCCGGGCGCGGCTGGGAGGCGGTGAGCTACCGGTTCGAGATCGTCTCGGACTACGGCGGCTTCCGAGACCTCCAGCGCCATCGGCTCCTCACCTGTCAGTGGCAGCGCCTCGGCCCGCACCTGGGCGCGGGACTCCCCGAGGAGGTCCGCGACGCCGGAGCGGGCGACGATTACGAGCGGGCCCTCGAAGTGTCCCGCCGCGAGTTCGAACGGCTGGAGTCGGCCGGGCTTGGCGAGGCGGCGCCGTACGCGCTCTGCCTGGGCTACCGGATCCGGTACGTGCTCGACCTCAACGCTCGCGAGGCCATGCACCTGATCGAGCTTCGCTCGGGGCGGGAGGGTCATCCCACATACCGAGCGGTGGCGCAGGCGATGTACGAGCGGATCGCCGCCGTCCATCCGGCGATCGCCCGCGCGATGACCCACGTCGACTCGTCGCGGGAGCCGCGCCTGGAGCGAATCCTCAGCGAGATCCGCACCCACCGAAAGCGCGTGGCCGGCGCCCGCGGTTGAACCCGAGCGGCGCTCCGCGCGTATGCCGATCAGTTGGCGGTGGGCCAAAGGTCAACCAAGGTTGAGCGCACTGGGGCGCGCGGCATCGTGCTCGGTGCGGCCGTGCTCGTGGCGGTTGCCGCCCCAGGCGCTCGCGCGTCGCAGGGCGACTCAGGGGCGGTCCCCCCGGGAGGCGCCACCGGTGCGACGGGCGTGGCCGGTGTCGTGGGCGCCACCGGGCCCACCGGGCCCACCGGGCCGACCGGGCCCACCGGGGCGACCGGGCCGACGGAGCCCACTGGGCCAACCGGGGCGACGGGCCCCGCGGGCTCGACCGGAGCGACGGGCGTCACCGGCGTCACGAGCAATTCGCCGGGTACGACGGGCGGCCGCCCACGAGCATCGAAGGCGGCGCGCAGCACCGTCGACATCATCGGGGCCAACCCTTCGAGCTACGCCTTCTCGCCGAGCACGATCTCGGTCAGCGCCGGCGACCGGATCACCTGGGACAACAAGTCGAGCGCCTCCGAGGGTCACACGGTCACCGGCGACGGTCTCGACTCCGGAACCATGAAGCAGGGCGAGAACTACTCGTTCACCTTCCACAAGGCGGGGACGTACAACTACGTCTGCGAGTTCCACCCTTCGATGAAGGGCACCGTGAACGTCACGGGATCGGGGGGTGGCGGCGGCGGCTCGAACGGCGGCGGAAACGGCGGGGGAGGAGGCAACTCGTCCGGAAACGACGGCACGTCCGGAACCGGGGGCGACGGATCGGGGAGCGGATCCGAGTCGGCGGCGGGGAGCTCGCCGAACGCGGGGGGAACCGACAGTCAGCTCCCCATGACGGGGTTCGGGGTCCCGCCCCTGGCCGCGCTCGGCGGAATCCTGCTGCTGCTGGGCCTGATGCTCCGGCTCCCGGCGGTCCGCGACCGGATCACGCGGCTCTAGAGAGCCTCAACCGGCTCCGGCTCTCCGACCGCCGCGGCGATCAGCGCCCTCATGAACGCCGGTAGATCCGGCGGGCGGCGCGAGGAGATCAGGTTGCCGTCGACGACGACCTCGGCGTCCTCCCAGTGCGCGCCCGCGTTTCGCAGATCGTCAGCGATCGCGGGGACCGAGGTGACGTGGCGCCCCTCGACGATCCCGGCGGATACCGGCACCCAACCGGCGTGGCAGATGAACGCGATGGGCTTGCCGGCGTCGTGCATTCCCCGAACCAGTTCCTTGACCCCGTCGTCCGTCCGCAGCTTGTCCGGGCCGAAGCCACCGGCGATGACCAGGATGTCCAGGTCGTCCGCGATCAGGTCGCCCGCCGCCTGGTCCGTGGTCAGCTCGATGCCCTGCTTTCCCTTCAGGCTCGTGCCCCCTTCGATCCCGACCAGCTCGACGGTCGCGCCGGCCTCCTTCAGCCGGTAGTAGGGATACGCCGCCTCGAGGTCCTCGAACAGGGGACCGATCATCACGGCGGCGTGCTTGCCCGCCAGCGGCTCGTGCTCGTGATGCGTCATCTCCACCTCCGCGCTGCGCTCGCCTTGCTCGTCAATCGAGAGTAGAGGAGCGGACCGCCCGCCGCCCGGCCGCAGCGCTAGGTACGGCGCTTTCGCTTGCGCTTCTGAGGCGCGCGCTGCGTGGGTTCCTGAGCATCGGGTTTGCCTTCCGCGTCGACCTCCTTGGCATCGCCCTCGATCGCGTCGCCGCCACCGGGCCGCGGCGGCTCCTCCCCAGGACGCTGCCAGGGAATTGCCTCCCCGGCGTCCCAGGCCGGTGGCCGCCCGCCGGGGACCCTGCCGACGAACAGGAGCCCCAGGAATCCCGTCCAGGCGAGCATCGCCAGCACGGCGATCGGAAGGATCAGGATCATCGACGCCCCAAGGGCCATCCCCAGGCTGCCCAGGAACCTCGTCAGCAGGCCGGCGCGCAGGGCCTGAAGCGGCAGGTAGACCATCATCACGACCAGGCCGAGGACGGCCGGGAACAGCAGCCCCTGCGAGGCCTGGAGGATGCCGTTGTTGTCGGTTTCGTGCGTGGCCAGGGCATCCGGCGGGCCGGTCCCGGTGTCGGAGTCCGTCTCCGTGTCGATGCTCTTGCCGCCGAGGTCCCCGACGATGTTGTCCTCCTGGTCGCTCGGGTATTCGGGGACGGCGTAGAACTCACCGTTCGCCTGCTCGACCTCCAGCGAGTTGCCGGCCTGGTAGATCGTGACCTTGTCGATGTCCTCCGAGTGGTTGTTCACCTGATCCTGGAAGGCGCCGAACTTGCGCGTCTGCTCTGGCGGCAGGTTCACGAAGTCGGACGCCGCCTGGCCGGCGCCGATCGCCTGGACGATGCCCTGGGCGCCGAACAGGATCGGCCCGATGAACACGAACCCGACCATCGCGGCGTGAACGCGCGGATTGCGGGCCTTCGTCGCGAGGAACAGGTAGAGGATCGGGATCGGCAGCAGGAAGAACCCGATGCCGCGAACTATCGACGAGATGAGGACGGCCCCGGAGTGGTCGTTAAGCGATGCGAGCTGCTCGGCCTCGCTGTTGCCTCCGGCCAGGCCGGCGCGCTGCACGATGACGATCGAGGCGATGTAGAAGACGAGTGGAGCCAGCGCGACGATCGCCGCCGGAACCGCCCAGCGACGCTCGCGCTCGATGATCCGCTCGCGGCCCACGAAGGCGGCTTATCTTATGGGCGGCGAATCGGCAAGTCCGCCGCGCTAATCAATGGGGCGCTTGCGTTTGCGGGATTCGTTCAGCTCGAAGGCCTCGGCCGCCGGACGGATCGGGTAGTAGTAGTCGTCGTCGTCGGAGAGCAGCAGTCGCGAGGCGCGGTCGCCCGCGGTGAGGACGAGGTCGAGCGCGGGGGCGGCGAGGCCGATCAGGGTCTCGAACCGGCCCTGCCAGATTCGCTGTTGGGGGGTTACGGACATTTGTGGTACGGGGCGACCCACTACCCGCGCTCGTGGAAGAAGAACTCCGGCAGGGCGCCCTCGATCACGTCGTGCGTCATCCGCTGGGCGATCTCGAGGTTTCCCGTCCTGACGGCGATGTCGTCCAGGGTGACGATTCCCGAGAGCCCGTCCGGCCCGACGACCGGAAGCCGCCGGATCCGATGCTGGACCATGCGCGCCGCCGCCTCCTCCAAGTCCATGTCGGGCTCGCCCGTGATGAGCGGCCGGGACGCGTGCATCCGGATCGGCTCCGATCCCGGGCGGCTGTCCGCCATGACCCGGACCGCGAGGTCGCGGTCGGTCACCACCGCGACGGGGTCCCCCTGCGGGTCGCAGAGGATCACAGAGCCGACGCCGTGGTCGCGCATCAGCTGGGCGACATGAAGGACGTCGTCCTCGAAGCCTGCCGTCACCACGCCGCTGGTCATGATGTCACGAAGCTGCATCGCCTCGTACCGTAACGCGCGCCGACCGGCGCGCGTTACGCCAGGCACATCCGCACTCGGACGGTCTCTCAATAGCATCCGCGCCGCATGCCTGGGCAAGCCGAGCAGACGGGGCCGATCGCCGTCTACGGCGCCACGGGGTTCACCGGACGGTTGGTCGCGGCCGAGCTCCAGCGCCGAGGGGCGCGGATGGTCCTGGCCGGCCGCAACCCGGCGAAGCTCGAGATCCTGGGCGAGGAGATCGGAGGGGGCGTGGAGACGAGAGCCGCGACGCTGGACGATCCAGCCGCACTGCGGGACCTGCTCGAGCCCTGCGCGGCGGTGATCTCCTGTGCCGGCCCGTTCGTCCTCCACGGCGAGCCCGTCCTGGAGGCCGCGGTCGAGACCGGCACGCACTACCTCGACACGACGGGCGAGCAGTCGTTCATGCGCACCGTGTTCGAGCGGTACGGCGATCGCTCCGAGCGCGCCGGCGTCGTCCTGGTCACCGCCATGGGGTTCGACTACGTGCCGGGCGACATGATCGCCTCGCTGACGGCCGGGTCAGGACCGGTGGACGAGGTGGTGCTGGCCTACTGGGTGAAGGGGTTCACTCCAACTCGGGGAACCGCCCTCTCGCTCCTGGCCGTGCTCTCCGGCGGAGACGTGGAGTGGCGCGGGGGCGAGTTGGTACAGGCCTCCCTGCGAGTCGGGAGGGGAACGTGGGAGTTCGCGGACCCGGTCGGGCGACAGGGGATGATCCGCTACCCCGCCGGCGAGCACATCACCGTGCCAAGGCACGTACGAACCCCACGCGTGACCACGCTGTTGAGCGCAGCCACTCCGATCCCCGACGCCGCAACGCCGCTGGTCATGGTTCCGTTCCAGCTCGCGGTGCGAACGCCGCTCCGGCGAGCGCTGGAGGCCCTGATCCCGCGGCTCCCCGAGGGACCCAGCACGGAGAGCCGCCGCAAGAGCCGCTTCGTCATCGAGTGCGAAGCCCGGGGCGAGGGAGGGAGCTACCGGGGCTGCGTCCGCGGCTCGGATCCGTACGGCCTCACCGCGCGCACGACCGTCGAGGGGGCGCTCCGGTGCGCGAGCCCGGGATACGAGCGCCGCGGTGCCCTCCCGCCGTCGCAGGCATTCGACCCCGCCGACTTCCTCGACTCCCTCGGGTCCGCCGGTGTGGAGTACGAGGCCACTTCCCGACCGCGATAGTGGGCCTGCCGGAGGGGAGCAGAGAATGCCCGGCCTGCGGGCAGCCGCTCTATGGCTGGCTCGAGCTCGAGACTCCCGCCGGCCCGTCGCTCCTCGAGCGTTGCGAGAACTGCCGCCTCGGGCTGGCCGCCGGCCTCGGACAGGCGGATGTCTCGAACGAGCTCCTCGCCGACGCGCGCAACCTGCCTGGCGGCGAGCTCGAGATTCGCGTCGCCAACCGCGACAGCGTCCAGGCGCGCCTCGGGGGGCTCAACTGGGCGGCGCTCGAGCCGGGTCGCGGCCTGTATCCGACTCCCCAGGCGCTGGAGCTCCTGTTCGAGAAGACTCGGCTGTCGCGGGTCGATCTGAATTCGCCGCGATGGGGCAGGTCCCAGGTGTGGAGCTGGGAGACGATCGTCAACGCCTTCACGTTCAACCACAACTTCGCGCTCCGGGTCCGCTCAGGATCGATGCGACCGTCCGGGGTCATGGATCGGCTGAAGTACGTGATCGACGCGATCGTGACCGTCCTCGCCACGCCCCTCGTCCTGGTGGTCTCGGTGCCGATGGAGCTGATCGCCGCGCTCCGGGGCAGCGGCGGCGTGCTGGTCGCCAGGGTCGCGCGCGCCTCCGACGAGGGCGAGGGCGTCGGCGGCTAGAGAGCGCGGCGCCAGACGCGCTTGGCGATCGGCAGCGCCAGCATGCGCGGCGCGTGCTGGCCCGTCAGCGCGCCCGCGCGGTTCAGGAGCCCCGGGATGATCGCCCGCTTCCCCTCCGCGGCAGCCTCGACAGCGGATTTGGCGACCGACTCCGCCGACATCCACAGGACGCCCGGAACCTGCTCCTCGGCCCCGCTCAGTCCGGCCGCCTCAGCGAACTCGGTCTTGACCGGCCCGGGGCACACGGCCGTCAGCGTTACGCCGGTTCCCTTGAGCTCCTCGTGCACCGCCTCGCTCAGGCTGAGCACGAACGCCTTCGTGGCGCCGTAGGTGGCCGCGCCCGGCAGGGGTTGGAAGGCGGCGGTCGAGGCGATGTTGATCACGGCGCCACGTCCCCGCTCGACCATCATCGGCAGATAGGTGGCCTGGAGGTCGACCAGCGCCACGCAGTTCAGCTCGACCATGGAGACGAGCCGTTTGCGGTCCGTGCGGGCGAACTCCTCGCCGCCCCCGAATCCGGCGTTGTTCACCAGGATCTCGACCTCGAGCCCGAGCTCATCGAGCCGTCGCGGAAGGTCGGCGCGCGCGGTCTGGCTTCCCAGGTCCACACCCATCGCCTCCGCGCGCACGTCGAAGCGCTCCGAGAGCTCCCCGGCGAGGGAGCGCAGCCGGTCCTCACGCCGCGCCACGAGCGTCACCCCGTGGCCCCGAGCGGCGAGCTCGCGGGCGATCGCCTCGCCGATGCCGGCCGACGCGCCGGTGATCAGCGCCGTAGCGGAGGCGGAGGGCTCGGGCAGCGCCACGCGGCGCAGGCTATCGCTCCACACTCCCCTAACATCGAGGGCATGGAAGGAAGCGAGGGCTTCAACATCTTCGGCGATCCGGAGGAGCTTCGCGCCCGCCTCGGCGACCTGGCCGAGCAGATGCAGGGCGCCCAGCGAGTGGCCTGGGCGGACAACGCGATCAAGCTGGCCGTGGACATGACGGTCGCGGCGATCAACCGCCTCGACCTCGCCGGTGGCAGCGACGAGCAGGCCGTCCAGGTGCGCGACGCGATCAGGATCGTGTTCCCCGAGGCCGTGACGCTCGTGCGCGAGGCGCGCGAGGGTCTCTCCTAACCGGTCGCACCTTAGACACGACCAGCGCGCCTCCGGCGCGCGGCCTGCGCCTAGGTTGGCCCCATGCGAGCCCGCATGGAGAACGGGGCGGCCACGGTCGAGCACGTCGGGCTCGTCCTCCTGGTCGCCCTGCTCCTCGTCGGCGCAGTCGCTGCGATCGTCGCCTCACCCCCAACCGAGGAGGCCAGGAGGCTCGGCTCCGCGCTCGATCGAAAGATCCGGTGTCCCGCCCGCCTGCCGGACCCGTGCTGGCAGGATCCCCTGACCGAGGCGTACGGCAGGCCGCTGGCCGGCCTCGTACGGGCACTGGCTCCCGAGCCGCGCCCCATTGCCGGGAGCTCGGGGCTTCCATTGCTCCCGGTGGATTTCCGCTACTGCCGCAGTGAGAGCTGCGCGGTTCCGGGCGAGCGGGTTGGTCTGACCCAGTCGAATCGGCGGGTCACCGCGTTCACGTCCGTTGTCGACGATCGCCGGGCCGGCGGCGATGTCGAGGTGAGCTACTGGCTCTACCGGCCTGGGATCGGATGGGAGCGCGCCGTGCGCCGCGCTTCCTCCGCCGACGTCGAGCGATACGCGTCGACGCCGCTTCTGGAGAGCGCCAATCCGGTCCTGGTGCCTCTAGAGACCCTGTACGGACGCAACCACTACGACTTCCCGGCGGACGAGGAGCCGCCGTGGCGCTGGAAGGTGGACAGCGTGTATCGGGGCTAGGAAGCCCTCCCTACCAGTGGGCGTCGTGGTGCTCCATGACGCCGAGGCCGCCCGCGAGCGCGATCCCGCCGGGGAGCGTTCCCGAGAAGGTCCCGAGCGGTTGACGGTACGAGTAGCGGAGGAGGAAGCGGCTCTCCTCCCAGCGCCGCTCGCACTCGCCGGAGAACTCGAGGCGCGAGCCGTCGTCGAAACCGATCGCGTCCAGGTCTTCGAACTCCACCGGGCCCGGCTCGGTCGGTTCGCCCTCGACCCATATCCCGCGCTCCGAGAACTCCGGGGGATCGTTGATGCCGCTCACGAGATTCCAGCCGATCGATCGCCCGTCGGTCGCCGTGCCCACCCCAGCCGACCAGCTCCAGACGGTGTGGTGCGGGTGGTATCCGGTCGATTCGTCCTCGACCCCGCGAGCCTCGACCTCCAGCCGGCGCGAGCCGAGGCGCACGTCGCAATCGACGGGCACGTCAACCCGCTTTCGGGTCCACACGTACTGCCCGTCATCGGTCGGGCACACCACCTCGACCCAGCGCCCTCCGCCGAAGCGAAGGAACGCGCGCACCTCGCCGAGCTCGGGATGCTTGGCCTCGATGCGAACGATCGATCCCTCGTCCTCGGTGTGGAGGATGAGCCCGTCGCCGTCTCGCCCCTCGGTCCAGACATCTCCCCGCGCTCCCGGCAGCAGGAGCCTGGTTCGCTCCCAGAGCTTTCGCTCCCGACGATCCCAGATCGCCCAGAACGTCTGTCCCAGCGGACCCACGTTGATCCGCGCCGCGCAGAGCAGAAGCTCATCGCTGAACGCCCCTACGTAGCGCCAGCGCTTGCGCCAGTGGCCGTCGCGGCGCAACGGGATGTCGCCGGGCGGAAGCGGCAGCTCCGGGCGACTCTCGCCGGGGCCCCGCCAGGGGAGGGACGGGTCACTCAATGCGCGCGATCGTGTCGCCGGCCGCGACCGAGCCGCCTTCCGTCACCGAGAGCTCGGCGACCTTGCCAGCGCGATGAGCCGTGATCTCGTTCTCCATCTTCATCGCCTCGATCACGCAGATCAGCGTGCCCTCGGATACATCCTCCCCCTTGCTCACGGGGACCTTCAGCACCGTTCCCTGGATCGGTGAGACGAGCACGTCGGTCGCACCCCCGGCCGCGGGTCCGCCGGCCGCCCGCTCCCGCCGGGGCGGACGCTTCAGGCCGGCGCCCGGCCCGGGGTTCGCGGGCGCCGCCACCCCGATCACCGTCACCCTGTGCAGGCGCCCGTCGACTTCGACCTTGTAGGTCCGCGACAGCGCCTCCTCGGCCTCCCCCTCGCCGTCGGCGACCGGCTCCGGCGCCGCCGCCGGCTCGGGCTCGAGGGCCTTCAGCCACTTGCGATCGCCGATCAGATCGCGCGCGGTCTCGGCGTTTCGCCACTGGTCGGTGGCCAGGATCGCCCGATGGAACGGGATCAGCGTGACGATGCCACCGACCTCGTACTCGTCGAGGGCCCGGAGCATGCGCGCGGTGGCGCGCTCGCGGTCGGTATCCCAGGCGATCAGCTTCGCGATCAGGGGGTCGTAGAGGGGCGTGACCTCGGAGCCGGCGCGGACCCCCGAGTCCACGCGGACGCCCGGCCCGGCGGGCTCGGCGTAGGCCGTGATGCTCCCCGGAGCGGGGGCGAAGTTCTTGTGCGCGGCCTCCGCGTTGATGCGGCACTCGATCGCGTGCCCGCGGAGCTCGACGCCGTCCTGGGCGACCGACAGCTCCGCGCCGTCGGCGACCAGGACCTGCTCGCGAACGATGTCGATGCCGGTGACCATCTCGGTCACGCAGTGCTCGACCTGCACGCGGGTGTTCATCTCGAGGAAGAAGTAGTCGTCGCCGTCCTGGAGCCCCTCCACGGTCCCGGCGGAGCGGTATCCGACGGCCGCAGCGGCGTCAGTCGCGATCTCCCCGATCCGCTCGCGCATCTCCTCGTCCACGTGGGGCGCCGGCGCCTCCTCGATGAGCTTCTGATGGCGCCGCTGGATCGAGCAGTCGCGCTCCCCGAGGTGGATCACATTGCCGTGGGAGTCGGCGAGAACCTGCACCTCGACGTGGCGCGGGTCGTCCAGGTACCGCTCCAGGTAGACCCTGGGGTCGGAGAAGAACTACTCGCCCTCGCGCGACGCGCCCTCGAACGCCTCTCCCAGCTCGTCCTCGGAGCGTGCCACCCGAAAGCCCTTGCCGCCGCCCCCGCCCGCGGCCTTGCAGGCGACCGGATAGCCGATGTCCGAGGCCTGCTTCTTCGCCTCCTCGACGCCCTCCGCCGGGGAGGTCGTGCCCGGGACGATCGGCACCCCCGCTTCGGCCATCAGCTCGCGAGCGCGCGTCTTCGATCCCATCGCCTCGATCGCACTGGCGGGCGGGCCGATGAACACCGCGCCCGCCTCCTCGCAGGCCTTCGCGAAGTCGGCGTTCTCGGCGAGGAAGCCGTAGCCGGGGTGAATCGCCTGGGCGCCGGCCTTGGCGGCGGTCTCGAGGATCCTCTCGATGTTCAGGTAGCTCTCGGCGGGAACGGGCGGGCCGAGCAGATGCGCCTCGTCGGCCTCGCCGACGTGCGGAGCGTCGCGGTCGGCCTCGGAGTACACGCCCACGGAGACGATTCCCATCTCATTCAGCGTCCGCATGACGCGGATGGCGATCTCCCCCCGGTTGGCGACCAGGACCTTCTCGAACATGGCGCGTGAGTCTATTTGGCGGCGAACAGCTCACTGGGCGCGCGGCGAACCGGTTCCGGGAAACGCCGCGAGCACTGCCGGGTTGTCAGCGATGACGCCGGGCCTGAGCGCCCGATGGGATGGCGATCTGAGATCCGCGCCCTTCGACTTCTCGATCGTCTGACCGATGAGTTCGAAGCGTCCACGTGGTCTTTTCTGTAGATCCGACGACGCCATGAGATTGAGAATTTGAGGAGGCCGGCTTGCGTACCCTCGCGGTCACCCAGAACATCACCGTCGACGGCTCGATCGAAATGCTGGGCGACTGGTTCGACCCTCACGGTCAAGCCGACGTAGACAACTCAGACCTGCTCGACGTGCTTCACCGCCACCAAAGCGAGGCGGACGGGTTTCTCGTGGGCCGGCGGACCTTCGAGGATCTGCGCCGCTACTGGCCCGCGCAGTCCGACGACGCCACAGGCATCAGCGACTACCTCAACCGGGTGCAGAAGTACGTCGTCTCCTCGACCATGACCGACCCGCGGTGGCGGAACTCCACGGTCCTCTCCGGTCACCCCGTCGAGGAGGTCCGTGCGCTGAAGGAACAGCCGGGCCAGGACATCGTGGTCACCGGCAGCATCACCCTCTGCCACACGCTGATGGAGGCCGCTCTGGTCGACGAGTATCGGCTGTTCGTCTATCCCGTCGTGCAGGGTCGCGGCCGTCGGCTGTTCCCTGACGGCTTCGAGTACTCCGAACTGAGGCTGCGGGAAGCGAAGGTCTTCCGGAGCGGCATCACCTATTCGCGATACGGCCATTCCTGACTCGGCTTCGGCTGGCGCTTTTCTCGCGCATATGACGGATAAGTCGCCAAAGCCGGTGGGGCTCCGCCCTGCTTGACCGAGCGGTGCCCTATGCCGCCCGCAGGTGTCGTTCGGCCTCGCCCATCCAGATGACCTGGTCGCGGCCCGGGCCTACGCCCACCAGGCGAATGGGAACGCCGACGTTCTCGGAGATGAAGTCGAGGTAGTCGCGCGCCTCGCGCGGGAGCTCGGACTCGCTGCGGCAATCGCCGATCTCGGAGTCGAACCCCGGGAGGTCCTCGTACTCCGGCTCGGCGCCGTGCAGGACCGACTGGTGGTACGGAAGCTCGTCGAGGCGGGCGCCCTCGCTGGAGCGGTAGCGAACCGCGACGCGAATCGGGTCGATCCCGGCGAGCACGTCGAGCTTCGTGATCGCGAGGGCGGAGAGGCGGTTGAGCCTGGACGCGTAACGCAGGCCGACCAGGTCGATCCAGCCGGTGCGCCGGTCGCGCCCGGTGGTGGTGCCGCGCTCGCCGCCGCGCTCGCGGATGTAGGCGCCGAGCTCGTCGTCGAGCTCGGTCGGGAACGGGCCCGCCCCGACGCGGGTCGCATACGCCTTGGCGACGCCCCATACCTCGTCGATGTCGGCCGGCCCGACCCCGGCACCGACGCAGGCAGCGCCGGCGATCGGGTTCGACGAGGTGACGAACGGATAGGTGCCGTGGTCGAGGTCGAGGAGCGTGCCCTGGGCGCCCTCGAAGATCACCGTGCGCCCGGCATCGAGCGCCTCCCAGCACAGGTGCGCCGTGTCGGCGATGAACGGCTCGAGCCGGTGGCCGTAGCGCAGGTACTCCTCCGTCATCGTGTGCAGGTCGAGGCGGGGATCCTTGGCGAACGGCCGCAGCATCTGCTTCTTCGGCTCCAGCGCCGCCATGATCTTCTTGCGGAGGATCTTGGCGTCCAGGAGGTCCTGCACCCGAATCCCGAGCCGCGCGGCCTTGTCCGCGTAGCACGGGCCGATGCCGCGCTTGGTGGTCCCGATCTCTAGCTTGCCGAGCTTGGCCTCCCCGGCCGTGTCGAGCATCACGTGGTAGGGCATGATGAGATGCGCGTTGGCGGAGATGCGCAGGCCGCTGACGTCCAGCCCCTGCCGCCGGAGCCCCTCGAGCTCACCGATCAGCACCGCCGGGTCGATCACGACGCCGTTGCCGATCACGCAGGTCTTGCCCGGATAGAGGATCCCGGACGGGATCAGGTGGAACTTGAACTCCTGTCCGTCGCGGACGATCGTGTGCCCGGCGTTGTTGCCGCCCTGAAAGCGCACGACGACGTCCGCCCGCTCGGCGAGCAGGTCGGTGAGCTTTCCCTTGCCCTCATCGCCCCACTGGGCGCCGACGATCACGATTCCGGGCACGGGCGTTGATTATGAGGGACTGGACCGGTGGTTAGCGACGGGCGAGCCCTACTCAGACCGCGTACCGCATGTCGTCGCCGAACAGCGGCAGCGGATCGCCACAGATCTCCACCAGCCGGGAGACCGTGCGCGGCCCGATCTGCTCCTCCAGCGCCTCCTGGCTGAGGTTCGTCGTCACCACCACCGACCGCTGAGTCTCGTAGCGCTCGTTGACGATCGCGTACAGCTGCTCCAGCACCCAGTCGCTTCGCTTCTCGGCCCCGAGGTCGTCGACGTGGAGGAGATCCACCTCGGTCAGGCGCTCGAAGAACTCGAGGTAGGACTGCTCGCCGGCCTCCGCGTCATAGGTGCGACGGATCCGCGAGAGAAGGCGGGGGAGCGAGTAGATGGCAACCGTGTGGCCCGCCTCGACCGCCGCCTTGGAGACCAGCATCGCCAGGCTGGTCTTGCCGGTCCCCACGTCGCCCATCAGCCAGAGCCCCTCGCCGTCGGCCAGCCGCTCGTCGATCGCCTCCACATACTCCTTGACCGCGCGATACACCGGAGCGCGCGCGGTGTCCCGCGCCATATCGGAGATGGGCGGCGCCTCGAGGCTGACCGTGCGGTACTTGCGCGGGATCGCCGACGCAACCCCGCGGGCGCGGCGTCGCGCCATCCGGCGCTCACGGCACTCGCAGGGGCGAGCGACGTCCTCGGGGCCGAGGATCCAGCCTGACCCGTCACACGCCCCGAGCGGGCACACCGGCTCCGGGGCCGCCCCCGCTCCCGCCAGCCGTACCCGTCGCGGCCCCGAGCTCAGCGGTGCCTCCTCCCGTGGCAGTGCGGCTCAGCCGCCGAAAACCAAGCCGGGCAAGGAAGCAGCGAGCGTGGCGTGCTTGAAAAGCTCGCGAGCGAACGATGACGCAGCCTGGCGCCGGGGTGCAGGCGGCTGAGTCGTGCTGTCGTGGGAGGAGTCACCGCTAGGCCTCGTCGGCGAAGTCGTCGGAGAGGTCGATCAGCGCCGGGCCCTCACCGGCCTTCTGCTCGATCCCGGGCTCGTTGCCGCGGGCCCGGTCGACGAACCGCGGGTACTGCTCGAGGAAGACGACCGGCACGTCGCCGGTGGGCCCATTCCGGTGCTTGGCGACGATCAGATCGGCCTCACTGGGATCGGCATCCTCGTCGTACTTCGACGCGCGGTAGATGAAGACCACGACGTCCGCGTCTTGCTCGATGCCTCCGCTTTCACGAAGGTCGGAGAGCATCGGCCTACCGCCGGGGCGCTGCTCCGGGGCGCGCGAGAGCTGGGAAATGCCGATCACCGGAACGTTCAACTCGCGGGCAAGGATCTTCAGGCCACGGCTGAACTGGCTCACCTGCTCGACCCGGTTGGCGCGGGGATCCTCCGCGCGCATCAATTGCAGGTAGTCCACGATCACCAGGCCGAGTCCGCCCTCGCTCGCCGCCAGCCTGCGGGCCTTCGCGCGCAGCTCCAGCAGGCTCAGGTCCGAGGAGTCGTCGAGCCACAGCGGCACACGCTCCAGCTCGTTGCAGGCCCGCACGACCCGGGGCCAGTCGCGGGCGGCCACGTTGCCCTTTCGGAGCTTGTCGTTGGGGATGCGGGAGCGGCACGAGATGAAGCGGTGGGCGAGCTCCGCCTCCGACATCTCGAGCGAGAAGAACGCCACCGGCTTCTCGTACTTGGCGGCGACGTTCTCGGCGATGTTGCAGACGAGCGCCGACTTTCCCAGCGAGGGCCGCGCCGCGATCACGATCAGGTTGCCCGGCTGAAAGCCGCCGAGCTTCGCGTCGAGGTCCCGGAATCCGGAGGGGGTGCCGGTGATGGTCTGGTCGCCCTTGGCGAGTTGCTCCAGCCGGTCGATCTCGTCGCCGAGGACCTCGGCGACGAGCCGGAAGTCGCCAGCGCGTTCCTCGTGGGCGACCTTGAACAGCAGGCTCTCCGCGCGCTCCACGAGCTGCTCCGGATCGCCCTCGCGCTCGTGGACTGACTTCTGGATCCGCTGCGACGTGGCGAGAAGGCGGCGAAGGAGCGCGTTCTGCTTGACGATCTGCGCGTAATGGCGGGCGTTGCCCGGAACGGGGACCGTGGACGCGAGCTCCGAGACCGCCTCCTTGCCCCCGGCCTCGGCGAGCTCGCCGTGCTGGGCGAGGAACTCGGAGACCGTGAGGGCGTCGACCGGCTCGCCCTGCTCGTACAGCCCGGTGATCGCGCGAAACACGATCCGGTGGCGCTCGCGGTAGAAGTCCTCGTCGTGGAGGCGGACGTCGAGGATCACCGGCGCGATCGCGCCCTCGGAGACCATCATCGCCCCCAGGACCGACCCCTCGGCCTCGAGGTTCTGGGGCGGGACGTGGGTCTCGGCGGTGGCCATGCAGGTGTGTGAGTGAGGGGCTTTAGCCCCGAAACTGGCTGGTGTCGTTAGTGATTTGTGATTGTTCGCGTCGGAGCGCATTCGCTCCGACCATTAGAGGGACCAGGGCGGACGATCTCGCCCCATTCCTGCCCCGCTGGCGAGCAAAGCACAGCGGTCCGGAACGCGCACGGGCGCTTCCCGCAAATCCGGCTGAAAGAAATTTCGAAGAGGGCTACTTCTCTTCGGCGACGATCGTCTTGATGCGCGCCGTCGCGCCGCCCGAGAGCTCGACCTCGATCATGTAGGTCCCGATCTCGCGGATCGGGTCGTCGAGGCGGATCTTCTTGCGGTCGATCCGCAGGCCGCGGGCCTCGGAGATCGCGTCGGCGATCTCCTTGGTCGTGACCGAGCCGTATAGCTTGCCGTCCTCGCCGGCGCGGTGCTGGATCGTGAGCACCGTCTTGGAGAGGAGCGCCGCGGTCTCCTCGGCGCGCTCTGCGGCCTCCTGGGCCGCGCGCTCCGCCGCCTCGGCGCGACGGCGTGCGTCCTCGAGCGCCCCTGCCGTGGCGGGCTGAGCGAGCTTGCGCGGCTGCAGGTAGTTGCGCAGGTAGCCCGGCGAGACGTCGATGGCCTCACCGGCCTTGCCGAGCTTGTCGACGTCCTTGAGGAGGATCGCCTGCGCCATCCGCGACCGCCTCTGCGCCTATCGCTCGCCGACGTAGGGGAGCAGAGCGATCTCGCGGGCCCGCTTCACCGCCAGCGCGAGTTGCTCCTGATGGCGCCGCGACAGCCCGGTCACGCGCCGGGAACGAATCTTCCCCCGGTCGGAGATGAAGCGCCGCATCGTCGCCAGGTCCTTGTAGTCGATCTGGTCGACGTTGATGCGGGTGTACTTGCGGGGGCGGAAACGGTCCGCCCCGCGGGGACGCCTGCGCCCGGCCCCGGGCGAGCCGGGCCCCGCCGTTGCAGTTCGCTGCCGCCTGGCCATCAGCCGTTCTCTCTATCGCTAGCTGCACTCATGACATCGCACGCGCCGCCCGTCGAGGAGGCGGCGCGAGAGAGCGGATGATAGCCGGGCGCCCCCGAGAGGGCCCGCGCAGAATATGAATCGGATCCTCTAGAAGGGGATGTCGTCGCCCGACGAGCCGGCGCCCACGGGATCCGCCTGCTCGAAGTCCGAGGTGTCGGCGGGGACGTCCGAGCGCGCCTGGATCCCGTTGCCCTGCGCCGGCGCGGATGCGTCGCGACTGCCCAGGAACTGGACGGAGTCGGCGATGATCGAGATGCTCTGGCGCTTCGTGCCGTCGTTCGCATCCCATTCACGCCAGTCCAGGCGACCGTCGACGGCGACGGGGCGGCCCTTGGAGAGATACGTCGCGCAGTTCTCGCCCTGCGCCCCCCAGACGGTGACGTCAAAGTAGTTCGGCTTGTCCTCCCACTCGCCGCTTTGGTTCTTCCGGCGGCTGTTGACCGCCACGCGGAGGTTGCAGACCGCTGTCCCGCCCTGGGTGCTCCGAAGCTCCGGGTCCTTCGTGAGGTTGCCCGTGATGATCACGCGATTAATGTTGGTTGCCGCCACTGGAAATCAGCACCTTCCTCGATCGTTTGTCGCTTCCTCAGTCTAAGGACGCAGGCGGCGCGTTCTCTCCCCCGACGGCGGGCAGAAGGCGCAACGAGCGGGTTTAGATCCCGCTCGGCGGCGACTAGGTGGACGGCTCGGAGCCGGACTCGGGAGCGGACTCCGCCGCCGGCTCCTCGGTTGCCGGCTCAGCCGGCTCCGGCGCAGCCGCGGCCGGGGCGGACGGCCCCTCCTCGGGGGCCGCCTCTGAAGGCGCCGCGGTCTTCTGCCTCTCGGCCGGTGGCTCGGCGGCCGCGTCCTGGGCGGGCGCCTCCTGGCGACGCGGACCGCGCTGCGGCCCCGCGCCGGACGTCGTCAGCGCCGGCGGGGGGACGATCGAGGGTGAGCGCGGATCGACCTTGAAGATCCGGAACCGGAGCACGCCGTCGGCGATCCGGAGGTTGTGATTGAGGTCGTCCAGGACGCCGCCCTGGCTCTCGAACCTGAACAGCCGGTAGTCGGCCTCCGTGCGCTGGCGGATCTCGTAGGCGAGCTTGCGCATCCCCCACGACGTGTCGTGCTTGAGCGTCCCTCCGGCCTCGATCCGCTTGCGCGTCTCGTCCGCGATCGCGTCGCGGCGATCGTCCGGCACGTCGGGGTCGAGCATCAGAACGAGCTCGTAGTCCCTGTCTGTGACTGTGGCCAAAACCGGCGGACGACTATAGCGACCGGGGGGCGGGCCGCCCCCGTCCGGGGTTCGAAGCCGTAGATGGGCAGTCGCACGCGGATCCGGTGGGTGAACGTGGCCAAGTTGGCCGCCGGCGCGGTCGGCTGCGTCGCGCTCATCCTCGGTCTTCCAAGACTCCTCGAGCGGCCGAAGCCACCCCCGCTGCCCGCCGATGTCGGCCTCGCCCCTGCGGCACGCGCCCCGGCCGCAAGTCCCTCGCGAGCCTCCCCGTCCCCCCATCCCGAGCGCCGAGATCCTGCTCACAAGGCTGAACCGCACCAAACGCCCGCACCCGATCGCGACCAGGCCAAGCGGCCCGAGCACGACCGCGGCGGGGCTCCAGGCGATCATCACCATGCCTCCAGCGACCCGGTGCCGACCCCCGTCGCCTCACCCGCGCCGGCACCGCCTCCAGCGCCAACGCCGCCCGCTCCCGCTCCGCCGCCTCCCCCGCCACCGCCGCCGCCGGCCTACGTACCGCCACCGCCTGCCCCTTCACCCGTACGAGCGGACTCCCCGGCCCCCGCACAACCCGAGTCGAGCGAGTCCTCGTCCTCCGCCGAGCCCTCCGAATTCGAGTTCGAGCACTGATCGCGAAAGGACCCCAGGCGATGAAGCGCGCAACCAACCGAACCGCCGTGGCGATCGCCGGCGCCGTCCTCGCCGCCCTGCTCTCACCCGCCCCCGCCAGCGGGGGCGCCTACAGCGTCGCGGTCTGCAATCCCGGGATCGGGGCGCGCCACGCCGACGCTCTCTTCCAGCGAACCTCCCCGCACTACGTCTCCGAGGCGTCGTGCCGGGCAGGCCACGCTGGACTCGTTGTCAGACACGAGGGCGAACAGACCCGGGCCGGGCGTTGGGGCGGTTGGACATTGGGCGCCCCGCGTGGGACGGTCTTCTCCCGCCTGGGCGTCACCGCGTCGGGCCACCGGGCCGGCGGGCACATCCCCCAGATTCTCGCCGCACCGCTCGCCGGTCCGATGCGGGTTTTCGCCATTCCCGATTCAGGCACCGCCCGCTTCCGCTTCGCCACCCCGGCGCGTTCGCTCGTGGCGCGCCTGACCTGCCGCAGGGCGAGCGGATGCGGCCCCGCCCCCAAGGCCCGCATCCGAATCGCCTGGCTCACCCTTCGCCTTGCGGACGGCGTGCCCCCGACGCTGGGGCTCGCCGGCTCCGCGTTCGGGCCCGGAAGCCAGCGGGGCGTGCGGATCGTGGAGCCATCCGGCACTGACGTCGGCGGCGGCGTGCATCGTTTCCTGCTCCAGGTGAACGGCGAGCCGGTGAGCTCCCAAGCCACGCGATGCCGGACCGCGAATGGGTTCGCCGTTCGCCTACGGCCCTGTCCGGCGAGCGCTCGGACCAGGTTCGGGATGAGCACGGCCAGGTCGCCGTTTCACCAGGGGCTCAACACGGTGCGCGTGTGCTCGACCGACTATGCCCTGGGCACGGAGGCGAACCGCACGTGCGCCTCGCGGCGCATGCGGGTCGACAACCTCTGTCCGATCTCGAGCGCGGGTCCCGGCCCTCTCTTGGAGGCGCACCTCTCCCGCTCGCGGCACGATGACGGCGGCGGCCGGGTGGCGATGGTCCACGGCCGGCTGCGAACCGCGAGCGGCGTCCCGGTTGCCGGTGCACGGGTCTGCGTGGCGACCCGGGTACCGATCGCGGGCGCCCTGGAACGCGTGGTCGCCACACCGACCACGGGCTCGGACGGAAGCTTCGCGGCCCAGCTGCCGCCCGGGCCAAGCCGCCGCGTCCGCGTCGCGTACTGGTGGAACGGGCATCAGGTCGCGGAGCGCTACCTGAACCTGGGAGTCCGCGCTCGGCCGCGGCTCGAGCTCCGCCCCCATCACCCGCTTCACAACGGCCGCCACGTCCGGTTCAAGGTTCGGCTGCGCGGCCCGGTGGCTGACCACCGGTGGGCCCGAATCCAGGCGCGCTCGGGCAAGCGCTGGATCGAATTGCGAGCGGGCAGAACCAACGCCCGCGGCATCTACCGCGCCCGCTACCGGTTCCACGCGACGACCGGCCGGCGGCGGTACGCCTTCCGCGCCTTCGTTCCGAGCCAGCGCGGCTATCCGTACCGCAGCGGACACTCCCGGGTTCGGCACGTCACCGTCGTCGGCTAGGCGCGACAGACGTTCCGCCAGCGGCGGATTATCCACCGTATGGGTGGAAACGACGCTGGTGGCGTCCGACGGGCTTATACCCGGGCAGAAGGGGAAGAGCCGGACCCTAGCCCGCCGCGGCCATCGCCGCGCGCTTGGCGCGGATGTCGGCCAGCTGCTCGGAGATCCAGACGCCCGGGTCGCGCTCGCGGACGATCTCCCGCAGGTGGGCGGCGCGGAGGCGTCGCTCCTCGGGGTCCATGGTGAGCGCCCGGTGCATGGTGTCGGACTGCTCCTGGATGTCGAACGGGTTGACCGAGAGCGTCGAGTCGCCGAGCTCCTCGTGGGCGCCGGTGTTCTCCGAGAGCATCACGACGCCGTCGCGGGTGTTCACGGCCGGCGCCTCCTTTGCCACGAGGTTCATGCCGTCGAAGAGCGAGTTCACGATCAAGAGGTCGAAGTGCTTGTACCGGGCGACCGCCTCCGGGAAGTTCTCGTAGATCCGCAGGTCGATCGGCATCCAGTCGGTGGTCCCGTGGCGGTGGTTGACCACGGCCACCAAGGCCTCGATTCGCTCCAGGTACTCGGCGTACTCGGGCACGTCGGTCCGCGAGGGCTGGAGGTGAGCGATGAAGGTGACCTTCTCGCGAAACTCGGGGTGCTGCTGGAGAAAGGTGTCGAAGGCGGTGAAGCCGCGAAGCACGTTCTTCGAGAGGTCCGCCCGATCGACCCGCAGGATCATGCAGTCGCGCCGGCGGCGCAGGATCTCCTGCTCGTACTCCAGAACCTGCTCGGATTCGGCGGCGCGGTCGAGCCGTCCGGCGTCGATCCCCAGCGGATAGGCCCGCACCCAGGTCTCACGCCCAGACTGGAGGACCGCGCCGCGCTCGTAGTCGACCTCGAGCTCCATCAGCTCGCGGCAGCATTGGAGGAAGTTTCGGCAGTAGGCGGTCGTGTGGAAGCCGATGATGTCGTTCGCCAGGAGCCCCCGGTAGATCTCCTCGCGCATCCGGCCGGGCAGGATCCGCCAGCTGTCCGGCTGCGACCACGGGATGTGCACGAAGTGATGGAGGAGGGCGTCCGGGCGGGCGTCTCGCACCAGGCCCGGGCACGTGTACAGGTGGTAGTCGTGGAACATCACGAGCGGCTCGGAGTCGTTCTCGATCGCGGCGAGCACCGAGCGCGCGATGTCCGCGTTCACCGCCTTGTAGCCGAAGTCCCACGCGTCCGCCTCCTCGCGGCGGATGTCGGGCGCGTTGGAGAGGTCCCACAGGTAGTGCTGGATGAACCAGAGGATCGGGTTTGCGATGACGTTGTAGAAGCGGTCGTAGGCATCGGTGTCGCTCTCGACGAGGAGCACCTCGTAGGTGACCCCGTCGAGCTCCTGCGTCACCGGCTCGCCGCCGGCCTCCCGGCTCACCGCGACGTCCTCGTCCGTCATCGCCGAGGCGATCCACAGCGCCCCGCGGTGCGCGACCAGTCCGCTCAACGCCGTGACCAGGCCACCGCCCCCTCGGCGGACGGTGCGCTCGCCCTCGGCGGTCCGCTCGAATTGCGCCGGCCCCCGGTTGGAGACGATCACCAGACGTGGGTCGTCGTTCACAGGTCCAGCTCCTCGAACAAACGCAACCAGTCGCGGAGGAGGCGCGGGGTGAGGAAGAGCTCTCGAGTGCGCTCCTTGCCGGCGCGGCCGAGCTGCTTCGCGAGCCCCGGATCCCGAAGCACCTCGAGGGTGCGCTCCGCCGCCTCCGCTGCGGACGAGATCAGGTAGCCGGTCTCGCCGTCCCTGACCTGGAGCGGGATCCCGCCGACGTTTCCCGCCACGACCGGACGCACCTTCCACAGCGCCTCGGTGACCGTGAGCCCGAATCCCTCCCGGATCGACTTCTGTATCACCACGTCCGACTGCGACTGGAACGCGTTGACCTCGATCGCGCCGACGTTGTTGAGGTTGTTCAGGATCTTGATGTCGGGGTCGCCATCGGCGTAGCTGAACGTCTCGTGGAAGAACTCCCAACCCTCAGGGTCGTCGGTGGCCATGGAGCCGACGAGCGCCAGCTGGACCTTCGCCATCTCCTCGCGCACCAGCCGAAAGGCATCGATGACGCCCATCGGGTCCTTCCAGGGATCGAAGCGAGAGACCTGGCAGATCAGCGGGCGATCGGTGTCGATGCCGAACTGCTGGCACACGAACGCCGCGTCCTCAGGCGAGAGGGCCATGTTCTTGGGCGACAGGGGATCGATCGCGGGCGGAATGACCTTCACCCGGCCGTCCATCCCGTCCGGGACGTACTGCTCCATGTGGTAGATCGACTCGTCGTACTCGCGCAGGAGCGGTAGCAGCCGGTCGAGCGTCTCTCGGTTCGGCGTCGAGAGGTCGATGTGGCAGCGCCAGATCCAGTGCCGGGAGTGGTTGGTCGCGCCCACCCGCAGCGCCGCTGGCTGCGGGTCGTGGACGATGATCACGTCCCAATCGTCGTCGAGGCTCTGCGCGTTCATCGCGTTGTACGCCTCGAAGACCTCCCATTGCTGATCGGAGATCGTCTGCGGGTCGCCCTGAAGCGAGTTGTGCATGAGCTTGGTGACGTTGAAGAACTCCTCCCGGCCCAGAATGACCCGCCAGTGGACGTCGAGGCCCACGTCGCGCATGAGCGGCACCAGCGTGTAGAGGATCTCCGAGACGCCCCCGCCGAACGCCGTCGCGCTCACGTGCAGCACGCGCTTGCCCTCGAGTGGGCCGGCCAGCTCGCGGATCTCCTCGACCAGCCCGCGGCCCGCGAGGTGCGTGTAGTCGGCGAGGGACCGGTCGCCTAGCGCGACATCCTGGAGCATGGGCGCAACATAGTGACTGGGGGATATCGGCGGTTCACGCGACGGCCCGCGCGAGGCGCTCCATGCCGGCGTCCAGCTCGGCGATGATCCCGGCGTGCAGCTCCGGCGTGGCCGCCGTCACGCACGACAGCTGAAACTCGGCGCCAGAGCCCAGGATCGGCCGGGTAGCGAGCGGTTCGCCGTAGGCATCGGTCACGACCGCGCCCGCCTCCTCGCAGATCAGCGCCGCGGCGGCCAGGTCGTAGGGGGAGTTGTTGAGCACCACTCCCCCGCCGATGCGCTCGAATTCCTCACGCATCCTGGGCACGTCCGCGACGACCCGCGAGCCGGGCTCGATGTACGCGTCGAGCTGGCCCGTCACCACCCTGGTCATGTCGTACGTGGCCGATCCGAGGTCGAAGGTGCCACCGCCGACCGAGGAGGAGTCGATGAGCTCGCCGATGACCTCGGCGATCCGCCGCACCGGGCGGCCCCGGAGGCCGTACGCCCAGAACATCCGCGGGATCTCGGTGTTCGCCGACAGCGCGGGCGCAGGCTCCACCCCGCCCCCACGCTCGGCCACGAACGCCTGCCCGGACTTGATCTCGATCACGCAGCCCACGCGCACGTCGCCGATCGTCGGTCGGCCCTCGCCGAGCGGCGCAAGCGCCACCGACACACAGGCGGCCTCGAACCCCGCCATGGCCGGGCGGGTGCCGTCGATGGGATCGACCACCAGGACCCACTCCGCGTCTCCGGTGGGCGAGACGAGACCACGGTCCTCCGAGTAGAAGGCCATCTCCGGCGCCCGCTCCGCGAGGAACCGCTCCATGAACGCCTCGGCGCGCTCGTCGATGGCGAAGGTGACGTCCCCGCCGGCCGCGGCGCCGGCATGCGCCCGTCCCGCGTGGCGCCCCAGTTCGGGGGCGACCTCCTCGCGAAGCGCCGTCGCGAGATCGAGGACGACGCTGCGCACGGCTAGCCGTTTTCCGGCCGCTCGCCCAGCTTCACGTCGACGGTCTGGGTCTCGCCGTCGCGAACGACCTGGACCTTCACCGTGTCGCCCGGGTCGTGAGCGGCGATCAGCCGCGGTAGATCGTTCTCCTTGACGATCTTCTCGCCGTCGATGGCCGTGATCACGTCGCCGCCGGCGTCGACCTGCTGCCCCTGGAAGTGAATCTGCTGGTCGGATTCCTGCAGGCCGGCCTGGTCGGCGGGTCCGTCCGGGATCACCTTCGCGATCAGGGCACCGCTGTCGGTCGGGAGGTCGAGTCGCTCGGCGAGCTGCGGGTAGATCGGCTCGGTGGTCACGCCGATGTACGCGTACTTGACCTCGCCGTTTCGGCGCAGCTCGTCGAGGGAGTGGGCGGCGAGCCGGATCGGCACCGCGAACCCGACGCCCTCGTTGCCGCCCGACGTCGTGCTGATCTGCTGGTTGATCCCGATCACGTGCGCGTCGGCGTCCAGGAGCGGGCCGCCCGAGTTCCCGGGGTTGATGGAGGCATCGGTCTGAATGGCCCCCTCGATCTGAAAGCGGGTGAGCGACTCGATCGAGCGATCGGTGGCCGAGACGATGCCGATCGACAGTGACTGCTCCTGCTCGAAGGGACTTCCGATCGCGGCGACCGGCTGGCCCACGGTGACGTTCTCGGTCGTCGCCAGCGCGAGAGGCTTGAGGTCGAGACCGTCGGGATTCACCTTCAGAAGGGCGACGTCCGCGTTCGGGTCGAAGCCGACGATGTCCGCGCGCACCCGGTTGCGGTCGCCGAACTCGACGTAGACCTCCTTGGCCTCGTGGATGGGCCCGCCCCCGCCGCTGTCGGCATCGGTGACCACGTGCGCGTTGGTGGCGATCTCGCCGCCGTCGGAGATCACGAATCCGGAGCCCTCCGCCGCTGAGCCTCCACCGCCGCCGAGGATGCTCGAGAGGCTGCCCCCCGGAAAGATCGAGAGGATCGTGACGACCCCCGGCGAAGCCGACCGATAGATCGCGCCGGGGTCGAAGTTCCCGCCCTGCGACTGGACCACGACGGTCTTCTCGGGAGCGTTCTGGGTGGCTACGGTCGTGACCGAGCCGGAGTCGGTCGAGCCTCCGCCGCCACCGCCGCACGCCCCAAGCGCGACCGTCGCGGCGGCGAGCGCGCAGGCAGCCGCGATGCGCGACGCCCTCATGCCGGGACCTTCCGGGCGGCCGCCTCTGGAAGCCGCAGCTCGAATCGAGTCCGCCCGCGCCGCGACTCGACCCCCAGCTCGCCGTTCATGCGCATGGCGAGCTCCCGCGCGATCGCGAGTCCGAGGCCGGAGCCGCTGACGCGGTCGCCCGTGTAGAAGCGGTCGAAGACGCGATTGCGGTCGTGGGGGCCGATACCTGGCCCGTCATCGGCGACGACGAGGCTGGCCGCGCCGTCCCGCCGCTGGGCTGTGATGGAGATCGAGGTTCCCTCCGGAGTGTGCGTCAGTGCGTTGTCGAGGAGGATACGGATGATCTGCGCCACCCGATCGGCGTCCGCCCTGGCCGTCGCGCCGGCGGAGCCATCGATCTCCACGGCCGAGCCGTGCTGCTCCACGGCCGGCGTGAACTCCTCGGCGACCCGCCGTGCCACCGACGAGAGATCGACCTCGTCCGCGCTGACCTCCATGACGTCCGCGTCGAGCTTCGACAGATCGAGGAGGTCCGCCGTCAGCTTCGTGAGCCGGGCGATCTGCTCGCGCATCGTTCTCACGAACTCGGCCCTGACCGCCGGGTCCGGCTCGTCCTCGTCCAGAAGCTCCACGAACCCGCCCAGCGAGAAGATGGGCGTCCGCAGCTCGTGCGACGCGTTGGCGATGAACTCCTTGCGGGCACTGTCCAGCCGCGCCAGCCGCTGTTGCATCTCGTTGAACGTGCTGGCCAGCTGACCGACCTCGTCCTGCCCCTCATCCGGGATCCGCGTGCTGAAGTCGCCCTCGGCGACCTTCTGGGCCGCGGCCTCCAGGCGGTTGAGCCGCTTGGCGTGCGCCCTCGCGGCGAGCCATCCCGCCGCCAGCGCCGCCAGAAGCGCGATCGATCCGGCGATCAGGATCTGGCGGCGGATCAGGGCGACCGTGTCGTCGACGTCGGCGAGCGGCGTCGACAGAACCGCCACCCAGCGGGGACGGCCGCGCACGGACAGCGGGATCGCGATCTCACCGGTCCGCTCGCCCGCAATCTGCTCGATCGCGGACGAGGAGCGTCCGCTGGTGACCGCTGATGCGGCCGCCGGATAGCTGGGCAGGATCGCCGTGCGCTCGAGCTCGGAATCCGCGATCACGAAGTCCGAGTCGGATGCATCGGACCGGACCCCCAGGACCGTGACCCGCGCGTCGGCCCGCTGGGCGACGCCCATGACGAGGCTGCGGACCTCTTCCTGCGATGCCCCATGGCGCATGGCGCGGTCCAGGCGCCCGCTCTCGGCGGCGGCCACGTCCTCGAGGCGCTGCAGCTTCTGCGCGGTGAGATTTGACCGCAGCTGGGGCACCACGTACAGGTAGATGAACCCGACGGCCGCCGCCGTGATCACGAAGAACAGGACGGCGAGCCGGTTGCGAACGCTGCCGAGGATCAAGAGCCGCTCCGTATCGCGGCCGCCTGCTCGAACCAGCCGCGCCCGTTCCGGACGGGCGCCGGGGCTGGTTCCTCGCCCGTTCGCCGTCCGGGGCTCACTCGTCCTTGTCGCGGAAGCGGTAGCCGACCCCCCGCACCGTGAACAGGTACTCGGGGGATCGGGGATCCCGCTCGAGCTTCTCGCGGAGGTGACGGATGTGCACGTCGACCGTGCGGGGATCCCTATAAGCGGAGTCGCCCCAGACCTGCTCCAGCAGCATCTCGCGTGTCTGCACCCGGCCCGGCGAGCGCGCCAGCGCCGCGAGGATCTCGAACTCGACGTAGGTCAGCTGCACCCGCTTGCGCCGGGCGGTGACCAAGCGCCGCTCGAAGTCGATCTTCATCGACCCGGCGGCGATCGGCTCCTCGCCCCCTGGTCGGCCGCCAAGCATCTCGGCGCGGCGGAGCGCCGCCCGGACCCGGCTGCGGAACTCGCGCACCGAGAAGGGCTTCGTGATGTAGTCGTCGGCCCCCATCTCCAGGCCGAGGACCTTGTCGATCTCGTCGTCCTTCGCGGTGAGCATGATGATGGGGACCTGGCTTCGGCTCCGCATGCGCCTGCACACCTCGATCCCGTCGAGCTTGGGGAGCATGATGTCCAGGACCACCAGGTCGAAGCGCTGCTCCGCGAATCGATCGAGCGCCTCGCGGCCGTCGTGGGCCGGCACCACGTCGTAGCCCTCCTCGCGGAGGGGGTACGTCAGCAAGGTCTGGACGGACTGCTCGTCATCGACGAGCAGAATGCGCGCTGACCCTGTATTGGCGGCGGCCACTGTGGCTCTCCCTCCCAAAGGGTAATTTCACCGGCAATCACTCACAGCACCAGCCAGTTTCGGGGCTAAAGCCCCTCGCTCACAAAACATGATCGACTTCCGGATCTATCGTGCAGGGTTCGCACCGGCGCTGGCGGCGGTCATCGTGCTGCTCTTCGCGCTGACCGCGCCTCCCGATCCCCTCCCCGGCGTCGTGGCGCCGGCCGAGTTCGACGAGGGCGCAGCCGCCAGGATCGCCCGCCAGATCGTCGACACCGCACCCGAGCGGACGCCGGACAGCCAGGGCGACGCAGCGATCGCGCAGATGGTCGAGCACCGCTTCAAGCAGGTTGAGGGCGGCGAGGTGAGCGAGCAGACGTTCACGGGGGAGTTCGACGGGGACGAGGTCGACCTTCGCAACGTGATCCTGACGCTTCCCGGCGACTCGGCCTCCACGGTCGTCCTGCTCGCCCCGCGCGACTCGGGGAGCGGTCCGGGTGCCGCGTCGAGCGCCGCCGCGACGGCGACCCTCCTCGAGCTCGCCAACGAGCTGGGGACGCAGAGCCGCTCGAAGACGCTGGTCTTCGTCTCGACCGACGGATCGAGCGCCGGCGCCCAGGGCGCCCGCGAGTTCGCCCGCAACTACACCCAGCTCGACGAGGTCGACGTGGCCATCGACATCTGGCAGCCCGGCTCCGCCGACCCTCGTCAACCGTTCCTGCTCGAGTCGTCCGACGGGTCCCAGAGCCCCTCCGCCCAGCTCGTGCAGACCGCCGAGCGCGAGCTATCGGACCAGACCCAGCTGAAGCAGGAAGACCAGGGGACGTTCGGGGAGCTGACCGATCTCGCGCTTCCGAGCGGACTCGGCGAGCAGGCCGTGCTGATCGAGAACGGGCTGGACGCGATCGGGCTCTCATCGGCGGGTGAGCGACCGCTCGCGGCGGCGGACGATCAGCCGGAGAACCTCTCGACGTCCACCGTGGGCGACTTCGGTCGCACGGCGCTGCTCCTGGCGGCGACGGTCGACGCGGCGACCTCGCCGACGGAGCACGGCCCCGGCACCTACGTGCCGCTCGCAGGCAACCTCGTGCCGGGATGGACCCTCGCCGTTCTCGCCTTGGCGCTCCTGTGCCCGGCGGCGGTGGCGGCGGGCGACGGGCTCCGGCGCGGGGTACGAGCCCATTCCGGCGCCGGCTGGGCTGTGGGGTGGGCAGCCTCCCGGGCCCTGCCGCTGCTCGCCGGGCTGGTGCTCTTCTACTTCCTGAGCCTGGTTGGGTTGGTGGCGAGCCCACCCTTCCCATTCGACCCGAACCTGTACGGGGTGGGTGCGGGCCAGATCGTGGTGATGGTCCTCCTCGCGTTCGCGATCGGCGGCTCCTACTACGCCATCAGGGGCTGGCGGGTCCCCGCCGTCCTGCCGCGGTCGGCTGCCGTTCCGGCGCTGGGCATCGTCGCGACCCTGGCGGTCTCCGTCGCCTGGCTGGCGAACCCCTACCTGGCCCTCTGCTCGTGCCCACCGCCCACGTGTGGCTGACGTGCGCACCGAGACGGGGCTCGCTGGCGTGGCCGCTCGTCGCGGGCGCGGCGGTGGTGGCCCTGCTGCCGCTCGCCGCCGCCCTCGCCCATGTGTCCGGGTCGCTCGAACTGGGCTCGGCCGCACCATGGCTCCTCCTGCTGATGGTGAGCGACGGCCAGTTCGGCTTCGGGACGGTGTTTTCGCTTTGCCTCGTGATCGGCGGTCTGCTCGGGGTCGTGGCGGTCTCGCTTCGCGGCCGAACGCCACCCGGTCGCCCGCAGGCCCAAGCGGTGCCGGGCGATTGGGCGCAGGGGCCGGTCGGCCAGACGACGGCTGGGGATGCGAGGCAACCAACCGAACCGCTAGGACGGGAAACCGTGACCCGACTCCAGGAGCAGATCGCCACGCGGACCTGATCTCTCCCCGCTCGTCGTCCAAGGCTCACTCGAGCCCGTCTTCAGCGCCGAAACTGATCGAACCCGGACGCGTGACGCTGCGATCCGTCCGCGTCGCGCAGCGACACGCCCTCGCCGCCGGCTGCCTCGCCGACGACGGTCAGGCTGGTCCCGGTCCGCTGGACCGCCCGCGCGGCGTCGGTGAGCGCCTCCGGCGGGAGGGTCGCGAGCAGCTCGTAATCCTCGCCGCCGGCCGTCACCAGGTCCCACCGGTCGACGCCGGCGGCCGCGGCCACCTCGTCGACCCCCGGCTGCACCGGAAGGCGCGGGAGCTCGATCCCGATCCGCACCCCGCTTGCGGTCGCGACGTGGGAGGCATCGCCCCCGAGCCCGTCGCTGACGTCGATCATCGCCGTTGCGCCGCTCGCCGCGAGCGCCTTGCCCGCCTCGAGTCGCGGGACGGGCTCGAGCTGTCGGCGGAGCAGCGATTCGACGCGCTCGTCGCCAAGGGGGGCGCCCAGCTCGGGGCGCTCCAGGAGGAGGAGTCCCGCGGCCGCACCGCCGAGCTCGCCGGTGACGACGACGGCGTCGCCGGGCTTCGCGCCGGCCCTGGAGACCAGTGCGTCCGGCGAGTCCCCATGACCCACCACCGTCACGGCGAGAAGCAGGATGGCGGCGCGGGTCACATCGCCGCCGATGACCGTCACGCCGTTGGCGGCCGCGGACGCCGCCAGGCCGCTTCCCAGCTCCATGATCCCGGCCTCGTCGAGATCGTCCGGAATCCCGAGCTGTAGGTAGGCCTCCCCCGGCGACGCACCCATCGCAGCGAGGTCGGAGAGCGCGGCGGCGATCGCCTTGCGCCCGATCGAGGCGAGCGAGGCCGTGTCGCGGCGAAAGTGGACACCCTCGACGAACGCGTCCACGGAGGTGGCCGTCACCCCGCGCGGCTCGGTGACGGCGGCGTCGTCGCCGCTGCCGATGAGGACCCGCGCCGGGGCGCCGTCCGCAGTCGCAGCGCCCCGCCTGGATTCCTCGACCAGCTCGACGATGCGGTCGATCAGATCGAACTCCCCCAGTGGCGCTTCCTCGGTCACCCGGTCACCTCAGCAGTCTTATATTGACCGTGTGCGCGTACTCGCCGCGCTCGGCGCCGCCCTCTTCGCCTACCTCGCCGTGATCCCGGCGGCCGTCGTCGGCGCCGCCATCGACCCAGCGTGCGCCGGGTCCTCGTGCGAGTACTCGCCGTCGCTGACCGTGTACCTGGTCATCGCATTCGGCGCGACCGCGCTCGCGCTCGCTGCCTCCGCTCTCGCGATGGCAGTCCTCGCCACCCGCCCATCGCCGTGGAGCCAGGGCTTGGTGCGAACGGCACTGAAGGTCTCGGCGGCTTGCACGGGCGTGCTCCTGCTCTCCGAGCTCGCGCTGCCTCACCCGGTCGCAGCCCTCGTGATCGTCGGCGCCTGCGTTCCGTTCGCGCTGATCGGGTCCGCCAGGCGCAACGCGGCTAACCGGGCACGCCCACCGGGAGCTGGTACGCACAGAGCGCCAGGGTGAGCACGATCAGTGCCCGGTCGCGCGCGACCGCCACGAGCGGCAGCGCCCACAGCAGATACCACGGCACCAGGTAGACCGTGGCGCACAGCAGGCCAAGCATCGCCCACGCAGCGGCCCGCACCCAGTCGCCCCCGCGGAGGGTCCACGCAATCAGCCACAGCGCGAGTGCGGCGTAGGCGGACGCGAACACGACGCGCGCCACGTCCACGTCCACGCCGGCCCCGCGTGCTGCGGTCGCCGGAAGGCTGCGGTAGCTCACATGCTGCTGGCTGCCGGAGAGGAAGTCGAGCCCGTCGACGAGCGACGTGCCGAAGACCGCCAGCCCGATGGCCGCGATCGCGAAGACCGCCACGGCCAGGCCCGCTAGGAGCCGTACGCGGCCACGGCGGGGCGCGGCACCGATCACGGCGAACGGCGCGGCGACCGCGGCCGGGAGCTTGACCGCGGCCGCCGCCACCATCGCGACGCCGCCCGTCGCCTGTCTCGCGGTCAGCAGGAGCGCGACGCCCCCGACCAGGCCGAGCATCATCAGGGCGTCGTTGTGGG
>JBKPFQ010000057.1:0-23118 GCA_046728915.1 Actinomycetota bacterium
GACAAGCGCGCGGACTCGGCGCGCGGCTGCCGCAAGTTCGGTGCTGTAGCTCAATTGCCTCTCTACCTAACGGGTCACAAGAAAAGCCGTTCCGACGGCCCGTGAGTCGGCCACTCGCTCCGCTCGGACCTGAACCCGCGAGCCTGCCGCTCTTTGTTGGGCTCCGCTTCGCTCCGCCAGCCTGTCTACACCCCCATGGGCGACGGCGCGGGCTAGTCCTACTCCTGGTCAGAGAAATGGAGTAGGACGACACCCCACGGTTTGACGTATGCGGTGCGTGCCTAGGGCCGTTTCCTCGCGGAAGGGGGCGTCAGCCGAAACCGCTCCGCGGCCCATCCCTGCCCCACGACGGGACAGGCGTTCGTTTCCAACCCGGCAGGCGTAGGTGATCCCCCCGGGACCCTTGATGGTGAATCCGCCAACCTCCTGCCCGCCAGCAGCGGGCTTGCCTCTCGGCCTGCGGCCTCGGATAGCGCCCCCAGTACCCCTATGGGGTGCTCTCTATGCGCGGCCCGGTCATGGCGGAGTCCAGAGGGGACTTTGGCCGGGTCGCTTTACTTCCCGCGCGTCTCCGATGTGGCGGTTTCTCTCCGCAGCGCCGAATTATTAGGACTGACAATTCGGGCGAGGCCCGCGCGGGGCAAGGCTTTCGTGGGTACGGCCGTGGGTACGGCGTGGGTACGTGAGTGACCCCGACTGACCCTGAATGACCTACTCGCCGAGGACCTTGATGATCAGGCGCTTCGGGCGGCGGCCGTCGAACTCGGTGTAGAAGATCTGCTGCCAGGGGCCCAGGTCGAGGCGGCCCTCGGTGACCGGCACGATCGCCTGGTGGTGCACGAGCAGGTTCTTGAGGTGGGCGTCGCCATTGTCCTCGCCGCCGCGGTGGTGCCGGTAGTCCCCCGGGTCGGGCGAAAGCTCGCGGGCGACCTCGTTCGCAGGCTCCTTCCAGCTCGGCGGCGCGACCTTGTCCAGCCACTCGAGTGTGTCGGCGTGGAGGCCGGACTCGTCGTCGTTGACCCAGACGCCGGCGGTGATGTGCATCGCCGAGACCAAGGCCATCCCCTCGGCGATTCCCGCCTCGTCGACCGCCGCCTGGACCTCGTCCGTGATCCGGATGAACTCCCGCCGCTCGGGGGTCTCGAATGTCTTGTAGACGGTGTGGGCCTTCATGCCCCCGGGGGGCCGGCGTCACCGAACCGGCTCGTCTCGCCCTCGGGAAGCCGGCCGTCCCGGCCCACGTAGCCGTCCTTGCCGCCGACGATCACGTATACGGCGTCCTCCGTTCCAACGTTCTTGAGCTTGCGCACGGTGGAGGGATCGACCCGCGCGACGCCGCCCGGCTCCAGCAGGTGCGTGGTGCCGTCGCCGAACTCGATCTCCAGTCGCCCCCGATGGCAGAAGTAGAGCTCCTCCTGCTCGTCGTGGAAGTGGCGACCGGTCTCATAACCGGGCGGGAGCGCGATCGCGTTCACGCCGAAGGCGGTCACCCCCAGGGAGCGGCGGATCTTGCGGAACCCGTACCGATCGCCCATCCGGTCGATGCTCCCGACGGCGTAGCCATCGCCCTGGACGATCTCGTCACCCACGGCGCGGATGCTATTGGGCCGACGATCCGCCGGAGTAGTTCTATGCTTCCGCGCCGCTCCCTATCCTGATTTTCGCCCATGGCCGACGCTCCTGACATCTTCACCAAGCAGTACATCCTCACTGCCGGGCCGACGCCGCTGCCGCCGCGCGTCTCCCAGGTGATGGCCGAGCCGATCCTCTACCACCGGGCACCGGCGTTCGTCGAGGTCTACGCGAGCGTCCTCCAACGGCTTCCGCGGATCTTCCAGACCGAGAACGAGGTCCTCTGCTTCGCCGCGACCGGCACCGGTGCGATGGAGTCCGCCGTCTCCAACCTCGTCACCGCCGGCGAGCCGGCCGTCGTCGCCTCGTGCGGAAAGTTCGGCGAGCGCTGGGCCGAGCTCTGCGATGTATACGGGGCCGACACGCGCCACCTCGAGTTCGAATGGGGCACCAAGGTGGACCCGGAGCGCCTCGATCGGGAGCTCGGCGAGCTCGATCGTCCCGCGCGCGCGGTCTACGTCACCCAGTCCGAGACGTCCACAGGAGTCGTGAACGACATCCGGGCGCTGAACGAGGTGGCCCGCGCGCACGGCTCGGTCCTGTGCGTCGACGCCGTGTCGGGCCTGGGCGCCGTCGAGCTGCCCCAGGACGAGTGGGGGGTGGACGTGGTCGTTGCCGGCTCCCAGAAGTCTCTGATGTGTCCGCCAGGCCTGGCGTTCGCGTCGGTCTCCGACGGGGCGATGGCCCTCGCCGCCGAGAACCCGGGGGGCCGTTATTACCTGGACTGGCTGCGCGCCGCGGCGGGGCAGAAGGAGGAGCCGCCGAACTCGGCATTCACGCCCGCGGTGACGCTCTTCCGCGCCCTGGACGTCGCGCTGGACCTGATCTTCGAGGAGGGCCTGGACAAGGTGTACCGCCGCCACGCTCTCCTCGCACGCGCCGCCCGAGCGGGGGTCGACGCGCTCGGCCTCGAGCGCTTCGGCCCCGACGACGAGGACGCCAACGTGGTCACGGTGGCCGCGCTGCCCGACGACATCGACGGGGGGAGGGTCCCCAAGCTCATGCGCGACACCTACGGCGTCACGATCGCCGGCGGGCAGGGGCACCTGAAGGGCAAGATCGCCCGCATCGCCCACTGCGGGTACTACGGCGCGTTCGACATCGTCGTCGCCCTCACCGCGCTGGAGATGGCGCTTCGCGACCTGGGCCATGACGCGGAGCCCGGCTCCGGGGCGGCCGGCGCCCAGCGGGTCTTCGCCGAGGCGGGGCTCGCGCCCGAGCCTGTCGCGTAGTGGCCGGCGCCGACGGCAAGCCGAAGGTCCTGGTCAAGGAGAAGATCGCCGACTCCGGCGTCGCGCTCCTGCGCGAGGACTTCGACGTCGAGGTGGGGCTCGACATGTCGGACGACGAGCTGCGCGACCGGATCGGCGACTTCGACGCGATCGTCGTGCGCTCGGCGACCAAGGTCACCTCGGAGCTGATGGAACGCGGCTTGCGCCTCAAGGTGATCGGGCGCGCCGGGACCGGCGTTGACAACGTCGACGTCGACGCCGCGACCAAGCGCGGGATCGTGGTGGTCAACGCTCCCGAATCGAACTCCGTTGCTGCGGCCGAGCACACTCTGGCGCTCGCCCTGGCGCTGTCGCGCAACGTCCCGCGCGCGAACGCCTCGCTGGTCGACGGCGAGTGGGCGCGTTCGCGGTTCGCCGGCAACGAGCTCTACGGCAAGACGCTGGGAGTGATCGGATTCGGTCGGATCGGGCAACTCGTCGCGAAGCGGGCACAGGCCTTCGAGATGGAGGTCGTCGCCTACGACAAGTTCGTGGCGGCCGAGCGGTTCCGCGAGCTCGGCGTCGAGCGCGCGGAGACGACCGAGCACCTGTACGCGAGGGCCGACATCGTGACCATCCACGTCCCGAAGACGCCCGAGACGGTGAACTGGATCGACGCCGAAGCCATCTCCCGGATGAAGGACGGGGTCAGGATCGTGAACTGCGCACGGGGAGAGCTGGTCGACCTCGATGCGCTCGAGGCCGCCCTCGAGTCGGGGAAGGTGGGCGGTGCGGCGCTCGACGTCTTCCCCAGGGAGCCATTCACAGACCACTCGCTCTTCGCGCGCGAGAACGTCGTGGTCACCCCTCACCTGGGGGCGTCCACGGCCGAGGCGCAGGACCGCGCCGGCACGATCACCGCCGAGCAGGTCCGGCGGGCGCTGTCCGGCGGCGTGGTCACGAACGCGGTCAACATCGCGGCGGTGCGGCCCGAGGAGATGGAGGCCCTGGCTCCGTTCGTGCCGCTGTGCGAGCGTCTCGGGCGCCTCGCCCAGGGTCTGGGCAATGGCTCCGTGGATCGCATCACGGCCGAGTTCCGCGGCCGCATCGCCGAGCACGACACCCGCCTCCTCGGCATCGCCGTCCTCGTGGGGATCCTCTCCGGGCACACCGAGGAGCAGGTCAACCTCGTCAACGCGCCGGCGCTGGCCGAGGAGCGCGGGATCGAGCTGACGGAGCTGAAGGACGTCCTCTCCGAGGAGTTCACGGAGCTCGTGACCGTGAGGCTCGAGTCGGGGGACGATTCGGTCGAGGTCTCCGGGACCGCCGTCGGTCCCCGCAGCCTTCCCCACCTGGTCCGGGTCTGGGGCGAGAGCTTCTACATGCCGTTCGCCGACCACCTCGTGGTCTTCCGCTACAAGGACCAGCCGGGAATGATCGGCCGGGTAGGCACGATCTTCGGCACCCACGGCGTCAACATCGGGTCGGCCGCGGTGGGAGCCGAGGCCTCCGGCGACGAGGCGGTCCTGGCGCTCACCACCGACGCGCCGGTGCCCGACGAGCTCATGGACGAGATCCTCAAGCTCGACGGCTTCCACGCCGGCCGCGCCGTCGACTTCTGAGCGTCGTCAGCGTTTCTCGACGATCCGGAAGCGCTTCTTGTCGGTGGCACGGTTCCCGGCGCGGTCGGTGGCGCGAACCTTCAGTCGGTGGCGGCCGACCGGGAGCTTGCGCGTCCGGTAGTGGGGCCGGCACCGTCGGTACTTGGAGCGATCGACCTTGCACTTAAGTCGTGCCGGCTCCGAGGACTCGAGCCGGAACCTGGCTCGCGCCTTGCGGTGGGGGGTCTTCACCTTCTTCGGGCCCCTGATCGTCACGTCGGGCGGGGTCCCGTCGAGGCCGGTGTAGCGAGCGAGCGCAAAGTCGCTGCCGGATGCATCGGATCGGGTGCCCACCGCAACGATCTGACCCTGGGAATCGATCGCGGCACCAGCGGCCGTCGCCTGGGTGGCGGGTCCGAAGCCCGTCGTCACGCGGCCGCCGATGCCGAAGGAGCCGTCGAGGCTGCCGGTCGGCCGGTAGCGGGCGAGCGCGAAGCGGGCGCTCGATCTCGTGCCCCTGGAGCCGACGGCAACGATCCGTCCCCGAGGATCGATCGCCAGCGCCGCCGCCGACTCGAAGGCCCCGAACGAGGTCTGGACCTTGCCGCCGTCGCCGAATGACGGATCGAGGGCGCCGCCGGGCCCATAGCGCACGAGCGCGAAGTCGTCACCGGATTCGCCGCCACCCCCGCCCGCGATGATCCGATCCTGGTCGTCGATCGCCACGGCATCAGCCGAATCCGAGTACGCGTCGTAGGCGTCGTTCGCGAACTGCGTCGTCACCGTCCCTCCGCTGCCGAATGACGGATCGAGGGCGCCGTTCGGTCCGTAACGGGCGACCGCGAAGGCGTATTCCTCGCCGTAGTTGCTCCATCGGCCGGCGGCGATGATCCGGTTACGGGAGTCGAGGGCGAGGGCGCGGGCGGACTCGAGCACGCCGAAGTCGGTGCCCACCGTGCCGCCGTGGCCGAACGACGGGTCGGGCTTGCCGCTGGGCGTAAGGCGCGCGACCAGGTAGTCGTAGTAGTTGTATTCGTCGTGGTAGCGGTATGTCTGGCCCGCGAGCACGATCCGCCCCTCCGAGTCGATGATCATGGCGCCGACCGAGGGTTCATCAGCCCCGAGATCGGTGACTACCTTGCCGCCGGAACCGAACGACGGATCGAGGCTGCCGTTCGCTCGGTAGCGAGCAAGCGCCGCGTGCGTGCCGGATGGGGTCAGGCTGGAGCCCCCCACTACGATCCTGCCGCTGGAGTCCAGCGCGACCTCGGACGCGGGGTCATACCCGCCAAAATCCGTCGTCACCACGCCTCCGGTGCCGAATGCCGGATCGAGGCTGCCGTCCGGCATGTACCTGGCGAGGGCGAAGTCGGCTGAGCCGTCCCCCGTCGAGCCGGCGACCACGATCCGGCCCTGAGAATCGATCGCCACCGCGCGAGCCTCGGCGCGGCCGAGGTCGGTCGTCACCTTTCCTTCGTCGCCGAAATCCTGGTCGAGGTCCGGCGGGGTGGCGCCGGCCGGAGCCGCAGCGAGCAACGCCACGCTCGCAGCCGCTGTGGCGGCCGCGACGGCGCGAATCATGCTCTTGTTGCCCCCGGACGTAGTGCTTCCCCCCATGACCCTTGTCGGCGCGGAGCGCAAATCGCTTGAGGCCTTGTCCGGCGTATGGGGGTAGAGTCACCGGCGATGCGCGCGGTCGTGATCACCAGGTACGGCCCGCCCGAGATGCTTGAGGTGCAGCAACGGCCGGATCCCCCCGTCGGCCCGGGTGAGGTCCGGATCGCGGTCAGGGCGGCCGGCATCAACTTCGCCGACACGATGGCCCGCGTCGGGCTCTATCCGGACGCTCCCAAGCTGCCCTGCGTGGTGGGCTACGAGGTTGCGGGCGAGGTCGAGTCGGTGGGGGAGGGGGTCGAGGCCCACGCGGTCGGCGACCGCGTGGTCGGGGCGACCCGCTTCAACGGCTATGCCGAGCTGGTCACCGTTCCGGCCCAGCAGGTCTTCGCGTTGCCCGAGGGCGTTTCGTTCGAGGAGGGGGCCGCGTTCCCGGTGAACTACGGGACGGCCTATGCGGCGCTCGTGATCATGGGCGGGCTGAAGCCGGAAGAGCGGGTCCTGATCCACGCCGCGGCGGGCGGCGTCGGGATCGCGGCCACCCAGGTCGCTAAGGGGATCGGCGCCCAGATCTTCGGCACGGCGTCGGCGTCCAAGCACGACGCGATCCGGGAGCAGGGAGTGGACCACGCGATCGACTACCGGACCAGGGACTTCGAAGAGGAGGTCCGGCGGATCACCGCAGGCGATGGCGTGGACGTGATCATGGACGCCCTGGGCCCGACCTCGTTTCGAAAGGACTACCGACTCCTGCGGCAGGGCGGGCGGCTGATCATGTACGGGGCGTCTGAGCTCCAGACCGGCACCGGCAAGCGGGACATCGTGGGGGCGGTGCGGAGCGTGGCACGTATGCCGCTGGCGACGATGCCCTGGTGGAAGAGTGTGGGGGTCATGAACGAGAACAAGGGCGTGTTCGGTCTCAACATGCTCTCGTGGTGGGATCGAGAGGGCTTGGAGCGCGTCACCGATCCGTTGCTCGAGGCCTTCGGGAGGGGCGAGCTCAAGCCCATCGTCGCCGAGTCCTTCCCGTTCGATCGCGCTCCCGACGCCCACCGATTCATCGAGGAACGCCGCAACGTGGGCAAGGTCGTGCTCGTCCCGTAGCCGCGCGCGCCGCGGTTAGGCTGCCCCCGTGCCCATGACCCTGGCCAGCATCTCGAGCCTATACGAGCGCGCGATCGTTGACACGGGGCGGCAGCCCGAGTTTCTGTTCTTCGTCGCGTTCCTGATCACGTTCGGGTTTATCCGCACGAGCGCTCACATGATCAAGGCGCAGGTGAGCTGGTGGCCGGGGAACGTGGAGGTGGGGGGGACCCACATCCATCACCTCGTCTGGGGGATCTGCCTGCTGATGATCACGGGCTACGTCGGGGTGACGATCGCGCCGCCGTCGCCATGGCACGAGATCATCGCGGTCTTCTTCGGCATCGGGATGGGATTGGCGCTCGATGAGTTCGCCCTGTGGCTCGACCTGAAGGACGTCTACTGGTCCGAGCAGGGACGCAAGTCGATCGACGCCGTGATCATCGCCGCCACGATCACCGGGCTGATCCTCGTCGGGTTCACCGCCTGGGTGGACGTCGCGACGGAGGTCGAGGACATCGTGTTCGCGATCGTCGGGACGTTCGGCATTCTCGCCATCCTCGTCGCCCTCGTGAACCTGGCCAAGGAGCGGATCGTGTTCGCCATCGTCGGGCTCTTCATCCTGCCAGTCGGGGTGGTGATTGCATTCCGGCTCGCCCGACCCCGCTCGCTCTGGGCTCGGCTGTTCTATCGCAGCGATCAGAAGAAGGCCCGGGCCGAGGAGCGCTTTCGCACCCACCATCTGCACCGGCCCGGAAAGACCGAGCCCGCGTCGGGTCAGTCGGCGGCCGGCTCCGGCTGAGGGCTCGAGCCGCTTTGGTCTGGGGGCGGCTCTGCGTCGCCGACGGTCTCGCGGCGCCACCTGATCCCCTCGTCGATCAGGACGCCGATCGTCGCCGCCGTCGGGATCGCGAGCACGGCGCCGAGGATCCCGGCGAGCTCGGCGCCCACGAGGATCGCGACGATCGCCACCACGGGATGGATCTTCACGGCGCTGCGGTACAGCAGCGGCTGGATCACGCGGTCCTGGACCTGCTGGTAGACGACGAACAGGATCGCCCAGGCGATCAGCGCCTCGGGGAAGTCGTGGAACGCCGCCACGATCGCGACGAACACCCCGCCGATCGTGAAGCCGATGAGCGGCATCAGGTCGAAGAAGCCGACGATGACGCCCATCGTCACTGCCAGGTCGACGCCCAGCAGCTCGAGCGAGAGCCACGTGAACACCCCCGCGGCGATCGCGAGGAGAAGGTTGACCGAGACGTAGGACTTGACGACCCCGGCGATTCGGCTGGCGATGCGACGCAGGCGCTCGGCGGTGTCGGGGTTCAATCGCTCCAGGAACCGCTCGCCCTGTTGGCGCCCGTCCAACAGCAGGAAGAACGTCAGCGCGAGGATCGTGATCGCGGCGACGAGGTGCTCGAGGATGCTGACGGTGATGTCGCGCACGTCGCCCGCTGCGGCGCCGAGCTTGGACGGGATGGACGAGGCCTGGGCGGCGAGTGCCCCGGTGATGTTGTACTTGTGGTTCAGGTCCTGGAACTGCGGGTTCTGGTTCGCCCACTCCCTGAAGTCCTTGACGTAGCCGGGGACCTTGGCGCCGAGGTTCTCGAACTCGCGGATGATCGGGGGCACCACCTGGAGCACCAGGAACACGAAGATCCCGAGGGCCAGGACGTACACGATCAGGATCGACAGCCATCGCGGAAGGGGACGGCGCCCGCTAATCCGGATGCTCTCGATCCGATCGACCGCCGGCATCAGGGCAAGGGTGAGGAAGAGCGCGGTGAACAGCCACCTGAGCGTCGTCCGCACGTGAAGGATCACGATCACGAGCAGAGCGGCGACGGCGATCACGGCGAGCGAGATCGCGGCGACCTTGATCACGGCTCTGGCCTGGATCCGGGCGGCGTCCATCTGCGGTGCTCCTGTGCCTCCTCGCAAGGGGGATTCCCTGCGTGCGCTAAAGTCCCTGCCCGATGACGCCCCGGCTGTCCAGCCTCGCGCTTCTCCTTCTCCTCCCCCTGCGGGGGGAGTAGCGCTGGGCGGCGCGACAGCCGCGAACGACAAGGTCATCGAAGCTTTCAGGAGAAGGAGGAAAGGCCAATGAGCCGCCCGCAGGTACCGGACGCAGGTCGCGTCCACATCTTCGACACGACGCTGAGAGACGGCGAGCAGTCGCCGGGCATCTCGCTGAACACGCACGAGAAGGTCGAGATCGCGCAGCAGCTCGCCCGGCTCGGCGTGGACGTGGTCGAGGCCGGCTTTCCGATCACCTCACCGGGGGACTTCGAGGCCGTCGAGTCGATCGCCCGTCGGGTGGAGGGACCCGTGATCTGCGGCCTCGCCCGAACGCACAAGGCCGACATCGACGCGGCGTGGGGGGCGATCAAGGACTCAGCCCGGCCCCGCATCCACACCTTTGTCTCGACCTCCGACATCCACATCGAGCACCAGCTCCAGACGACCCGCGAGGACGTCAAGGGCCAGGCTCGCGCCGCCGTCGCCCTGGCGCGCTCGTACTGCGACGACGTGGAGTTCTCGCCCATGGATGCGACGCGAGCGGACGTCGAGTTCACTGCCGAGGTATGCACGATCGCCGTCGCCGAGGGCGCCACCGTGGTCAACATCCCGGACACGGTCGGCTACACGACGCCCGACGAGTATCAGCATTACTTCGAGCTGCTGTACGAGCTCGCGCCGGAGCTCGCGGGGGTCCGCACGTCGGTGCACTGCCACGACGACCTGGGCCTCGCCGTCGCCAACTCGTATGCCGGCGTGCTGGCCGGCGCGCGGCAGGTGGAGTGCGCGGTCAACGGGATCGGCGAGCGGGCGGGCAACTGCTCGCTGGAGGAGATCGTGATGCTCATGCGGACCCGCAGCGACGTGCACGGCCTGGACACCGGCATCGACACTCGCGAGTTGGCGCGGACGAGCCGGATGGTATCCAGGTTCACCGGCTACCCGGTGCAGCCCAACAAGGCGATCGTGGGGCGAAACGCCTTCGCCCACGAGTCCGGCATCCATCAGGACGGCGTCCTGAAGGAGCGCACGACGTACGAGATCATGGACGCGCGCGACGTGGGACTCGAGTCCAATTCGATCGTCCTGGGCAAGCATTCCGGGCGTCACGCGCTTCGCGATGCGCTCGAGCAATTGGGCTTCAAGGTCGAGGGCAACGCCCTAAACCAGGCCTTCGCCCGGTTCAAGGAGATCGCCGACAAGAAGAAGCAGGTCACCTCGCTCGACCTGGAGGCGATCGTCTCCGAGGAGATGCGCGAGTCGGCCGAGCGCTACGCGCTCGAGTCGTTCGAGGTGACAGCGGGCTCCCACACCGACCCGCGGGCCGAGGTCACCGTCCGGCTGCCTTCCGGCGAGGATTCGGTGGGTGAGGCCGGGGGAGATGGCCCGGTTGATGCGATCTTCGGCGCCATCCGCGCGGCCACCCACGAGGAATCGGAGCTCCGCTCGTACACGGTCTCGGCCGTCACCGAGGGCGAGGACGCGTTGGGCGAGGTCACCGTCATGCTGCGCGCCCACGGCCGGCTGGCAAGCGGTCAGGGTGTGGCCACCGACATCCTCGAGGCATCGGCCCGCGCCTACGTCCGCGCGCTGTCGAATGCGCTCGAGGGCGCGGCGGTCCGCGAGGCCGAAGAGGTCGCGGCCGAGGCGGCGGTCGAGCCGGCGACGCCCGGGCCGTAGCGCGGCCGCCGCGTGTGGCTCAAGCGCGTTTTAGCGTGGGCCGATATAGCGAGTGATGCGGCAGGGGGTTGCGAACCCACGCGGGGTGGTGCGGAGGGCGGCTTGCATCGGTCTGGCGCTGGTGGGCGTGGGCCTGGCAACGGCAACCCCGGCCGGCGCCCGTGGCCATCTCGCGGCGACGTTTCACTTGAAGGGTCGCAGGGCTATGCGATCCGGGTCGCCGCCCACCGCGCGGGATTGCCGCTGGACATGAGGAAGATGGATCAACGCATCGGCGAGGTCACTGTGATTGCCCGAAAAACGAGCGAGTCGGCTTCGAGTGCGGAAGGGGTGTCCGCGTCCTACACGGTCCCGGCGAGGTTCAACAAGCACCGCATCCGTGCGAACCTCGGCCCGTTTGGCCGCGTCCGGCTGAGATTTCACAAGCGTCCCGGCTTCCGGCTCCCGCCGGCTCGCACGGCGGCGCAGAAGCGTCGAATCGGAGTCTGCGGCCAGTTCGGGTTCTACGTGCCTGGCGTATTTCGCGGTGTCTTCCGCTTCCGCGGCGAGGCCGGATACACCAGCGCCCGCACCCATCGGGTTCGCGGCCGGCTACGGCGGGACGGGCCGGTCCAGTGCAGAGGGCACGACCGCGGGACTGAGCTCAAAGCACGCTCGGGGCCAACCAGGTTCCTCGCATTTCAAGACGACGACTTCGGAGCGACGGTCCTCGTCGCGTCGACGAGGGATCGAACCGGGCGGGTTGACATCGTTCGCGATGCGCATCGCATCGTCTCGGTCGACGCAGGCGAGTTCACGTTCGACTCGGGGTTGACGAGCGCGCACGTGGCACCCGGCGGAGAGCTTTCACCGGCTCAGCGGATTACGCGTCCCCGGGTAGCTGGACCGGCTCGCTGGCGGTCTCCTTCCCGGGCGGGGAGGACATTGGCCTCGCGGGCTCGGACTTCAGCGTGACGTTGCGGAGCACGGAGAGCTCGGCCGCAGCTCGGTTCGCCCGCTAGGTCCCGACCGGCCGATCGCCGGCCGGCAGGCAAAACGAGTGTACGTGATAACGTACGCCGGGTGGCGGTGGCGGTTACCCAAGAGCGCCAAGGGGCGGACGCGACGCTGGTGGAGGCGCCGGTGGTTGGCGCTCGGATCCGCGCGCTTCGCGATGCGATGGGGCTGTCCCTCCGGGATCTGGCTCACCGAAGCGGGGTGAGCGCCCCGATGCTCTCGCAGGTCGAGCGGGGGGAAACGAGCCCGACGCTCGCCATCGCCGCGCGGATCGCCGCGGGCTTGGAGCTCACGCTGTCACAGCTCCTGCGGCTGGACGAGGACCGGCACGTCGTCGTCGTGCGCCGGAGCGAGGGGCGAAAGCGCCGGCGGGCCGGCCACCGAGTCGAGGAGCTGACGCCGCCGCTTCCCGGCCAGCGAGCGGATGTCTCGCGTCACCGGCTGGACCCGGGCGCGGTCACGGGTGGGCCGGGCGATCCGCCCCTCCACGAGCCCGGGAGCCGCGAGACCGCGGTCGTGCTCGAAGGGACGGTGACGCTCGTCATCGACGGCGAGCGCCACGAGCTTCGCGCCGGCGACAGCGTCACCTTCGACGCCGACCTCGCCCACCATCTCGAGAACAATTCCAAGGACCCGGCAGAGCTTCTCGCGGTGGTGACGGCCGGGCTCAGGAGGAGTTGATCGTGGCGAAGACCATGTTCGACAAGATCTGGGACGCGCATGAGGTCGGCGATGGGCTGATCTACATCGACCTGCATCTCGTCCATGAGGTCACCTCGCCGCAGGCGTTCGACGGACTGCGCCTGAACGGGCGCCGGGTTCGCCGCCCCGACAAGACCGTCGCCACCGCCGACCACAACGTCCCCACGGACGGCACCCCGGCCGCGCGCATGATCGCCGACGAGCTGTCGAGGATCCAGGTCGAAACCCTCGAGCGAAACTGCGAGGAGTTCGGCATCCCGGTCTACTCGCTCGGCTCCGACCGCCAGGGAATCGTGCACGTGATCGGCCCCGAGCTCGGTCTGACGCAGCCGGGGCTGACCATCGTCTGCGGCGACAGCCACACGTCCACGCACGGCGCCTTCGGAGCGCTCGCGTTCGGAATCGGGACCTCGGAGGTCGAGCACGTCCTCGCCACCCAGTGCCTGGTGCAGCGGCGACCCAAGACTATGCGGATCGACTACTCGGGCGAGCTGGGTCCCGGGGTCACGGCCAAGGACCTAATCCTCGCGACGATCGGTCGGCTGGGGGTCAGCGGGATGGTTGGCCACGGGGTCGAGTACGCCGGGGAGACGATTCGCGGCCTGTCGATGGAGAACCGGATGACGATCTGCAACATGACCATCGAGGGTGGCGGGCGCGCCGGGATGATCGCCCCCGACGAGACGACCTTCGAGTGGGTGTCCGGACGGCCGGGAGCGCCCGAGGACTTCGAGGCCGCCGTCGCCGAATGGCGTGAGCTGCCCACGGACGAGGGCGCGGAGTTCGACGCCGACGTGAAGATCGACGCCTCGAGGATCTCGCCGATGGTCACCTGGGGAACGAACCCGGGCATGGTGGCCCAGGTGACCGAGGCGGTGCCCGATCCCTCCGGGTGGGGCGAGGGCCCGGCCGACCGCGAGGCCGCCGCGCGCGCCCTCGCCTACATGGCGCTCGAGCCGGGCACGCCGATGACCGACATCCCGCTCGATCGCGTCTTCATCGGCTCGTGCACGAACTCACGGATCCAGGATCTGCGCGAGGCGGCCACGATGGTCGACGGCCGGCGCGTGGCTGACTCGGTGCGCGCGATGGTCGTCCCGGGTTCCCAAGGAGTGAAGGCGCAGGCCGAGGACGAGGGCCTCGACGACGTCTTCCGCGCCGCCGGATTCGAGTGGCGCACGGCCGGCTGCTCGATGTGCCTGGGCATGAATCCCGACATCCTGGACGAGGGCGAGCGGTGCGCCTCGACCTCCAACCGCAACTTCGAGGGCCGCCAGGGCAAGGGGGGCCGCACGCACCTCGTGTCGCCTCGGATGGCCGCGGCAGCGGCGATCGAGGGAAGCTTCGTGGACATCAGGAACTGGTCATGAGGCCCGTCGACGTCATCGAGGGCAAGGTCTCGGTGCTCAACCGCGCCGACGTCGACACGGATCAGATCATCCCCAAGCAGTTCCTGAAGCGGGTGGAGCGGACGGGATTCGGCGAGTTCCTGTTCTACGACTGGTTCCGCTCCGGAGAGCTCGAGCTCGAGCCCAATCCGATCCTGATCGCCGGTCGAAACTTCGGCTCCGGCTCCTCGCGCGAGCACGCCGTGTGGGCAATCCAGGACTTCGGCTTCGACGCCGTGGCCGCTCCGTCGTTCGCGGACATCTTCTACGTCAACTGCACCAAGAACGGGCTGCTCCCCGTGATCCTGCCCGAGGAATCGTGTCGCGAGATCGCCGCGGCGGGCGAGGCGCGGATCGACGTGGACGACCAGACCGTCACCTTCGCCGGCGGAGTCGTCGAGTTCGAGCTCGACGAGGACGTCAAGCACCGGCTGCTCCACGGTCTCGACGACATCGGCATCACGCTTCGGGGCGAGGACGCGATCACGGCGTTCGAGGCGGCGGGCGGCGCTGACCGCGGACCCGTCACCACGGCGCTGTGAACGCCGATGCCGAGCACAGGGACTGGGACGCGTCCACCTACGACCGCGTTTCCGACCATCAGGAGGACTGGGCGCGCACGGTCCTCGATCGTCTCGACCTGAGGGGCGACGAGACGGTCCTCGACGCCGGCTGCGGGAGCGGCCGGGTCACGCGCCTGTTGCTCGAGCGCCTTCCTCGCGGCCGCGTGATCGGCGTCGACACTTCCGTGTCGATGATCGAGAAGGCACGCGAGGCGCTTCCCAACCGGACCGAGTTCATCGTCTCCGACCTGCTCGACCTTGAGCTGGAGGAGGCCGTCGACGCGGTCTTCTCCAACGCCACCTTCCACTGGATCCTCGACCACCGGCGCCTGTTCGAGCGCCTTCACGCGGCCCTCCGACCAGGTGGAGCCGTCGAGGCCCAATGCGGGGGGATCGGCAACCTCGACGAGTTCCTGAACTCCCTGGAGAACGTCAACGGGGACGAGCGCTTTGCGCCCTACCTGCGCGGCGTCGCGAGCACCTGGAACTTCCCCTCTCCCGGGGACACCGAGATCCGGTTGCGAAACGCCGGATTCGCGGCCGCCCGAGCCTGGCTCGAGGAGCGGCTGGACAAGCCCCGGGAGCCACGAGACTTCCTGCGCGCCGTGTGCCTTGGGCCGCACCTCGCCCGCCTGCCGGAGCATTTGCACGAGCCGTATCTGGACGCTGTCCTCGAGTACATCCCGCGCCCACTGACGCTGGACTACGTACGGCTCAACATCTCGGCGCGCCGCCCCAGCCCATGACGGCGAACGAGGAGTACGGTGATGCGTACCCCGTCGAGGTCCAGTGGGGAAGGCCGCGGAGGGTGACCGCGGCGGATCTCCGGAAGCGAATCGCCCTCCTTCCCGGCGACGGGATCGGTCCGGAGATCGTCGCGGCGGCGCGGCGCCTGCTGGAGGCGGTCGGCGAGTTCGAGTTCGCCGAGCACGCCGTCGGCGGGGCCTCGATCGACCGGCACGGGACCGCGCTCACCGATGAGGTGCTGGGCGCCTGCCGTGAGGCGGATGCCGTCCTGCTCGGCGCCGTCGGCGGCCCGAAGTGGGACACGACGGACCCCGACGCGCCCCGGCCCGAGCAGGGACTCCTGGGGCTGCGCAAGGGTCTTGGGCTCTACGCCAACCTGCGCCCCGTCCGGCCGAGCCCGGCGCTGGTCGACGCGAGCCCGCTTCGCCCGGATGTCATCGCCGGCACCGGACTGCTCGTGGTGCGCGAGCTGACGGGCGGGATCTATTTCGGATCGAGCGGGCGGGAGGGCGATCGCGCGCACGACGACTGCGAGTACACCGCGGGCGAGATCGAGCGGATCGCTCGCGTGGCGTTCGACGCCGCGAGGCGCCGCGCGGGCGGCGATGGCGCCCCGCGGGTGACGTCGGTCGACAAGGCGAACGTCCTGGAGACCTCGCGGCTGTGGCGGGAGACGGTCGAGCGCGTGGCGGGCGACTACGACGACGTCGAGCTCGACCACATGCTGGTCGACAACGCGGCGATGCAGCTGGTCGCGAACCCGTCCCGGTTCGACGTGATCCTCACCGAGAACATGTTCGGCGACATCCTGAGCGACGAGTCCGCGATGCTCACCGGGTCGCTGGGGATGCTGCCGTCCGCCAGCCTCGGTGCGGATGGGCCGGGACTGTTCGAACCGGTCCACGGCTCGGCCCCGGACATCGCCGGCCAGGGGAGCGCCAACCCGCTGGCGACGTTCCTGTCGGCAGCGATGATGCTCCGTCACGGGCTCGGGACGGAGGAGGAGGCGGCGGCGATCGAAGCCGCAGTGGACGGTGCCCTGGAGCGAGGGCTCCGCACGCCCGACCTCGCGCGGGAGGGCGAGGACGTCGTCGGCACCGAGGCGATGACGGCGGCCGTGGTCGAGAACCTGGCGTAAGTTTGGAGGCGGCGAGCTCTTAGGGCATACTTCGCCGGCACCGCAAGCAAGGAGGAACAGTGGAGAAGTCTGAGTGGATCTGGATGAACGGCGACCTCGTCCGTTGGGACGACGCCAAGGTCCACGTACTGAGCCACGGCCTCCACTACGGCACCGGGGTTTTCGAGGGGATCCGCGCCTACGACACCGAGCGCGGGACGGCGATCTTCCGCCATCGGGAGCACCTCGACCGGCTCGCGCGCTCTGCCCAGCTCTACTACATGGAGGTGCCGTACTCGCTCGAGGAGCTGCGGCACGCGACCCACGAGCTAATCCGGCGCAACGGGCTGGCGAGCTGCTACATCCGCCCCCTTGCATTTCGCGGCTACGGCGAGATGGGCCTGTACGCCCAGAGCGCTCCGATCGACGTCATCATCGCGGTCTGGCCGTGGGGCGCCTACCTCGGCGAGGAGGGCAAGCGGAACGGGATTCGCTGCAAGGTCTCCTCCTGGCGGGGGCTCTCGGGCGACAGCCTGATCCCGCACGCCAAGGCCTCCGGCCAGTACCTGAACTCGATCCTGGCGAAGACGGAGTCGGCGAACGCCGGCTATGACGAGGCGATCCTGCTCGACATCCACGGCAACGTCTCCGAGGGCTCGGGCGAGAACGTGTTCATCGTGCGCGACGGCGTCCTGGCGACGCCCGGGCACACGTCGTCCATCCTCGACGGCATCACGCGACGGTCCGTGATCCAGATCGCGAGCGACCTCGGCTATCAGGTCGAGGAGCGCGACATCGCCCGCGCGGAGCTGTTCCTGGCCGACGAGGTGTTTTTGACCGGCACCGCGGCCGAGCTCGTTCCCGTGCGGGAGGTCGACGACCACGACATCGGCCGACCCGGCGAGATCACGCGGGTCATCCAGGCGAAGTACGAGGACGCCCTGCACGGGCGTGCCCCGGAGTACCTGGAATGGCTGGACGTGGTCGAGCAACCGAGTAAAGTCACCTCCTGATGCGCCTCCCTGGAGGCATCGAGCGAATTAGGAGCGCCGCGGCGGCTTAGGTGCCCCGTGGCCGCGCGGCCAGTTCCGCGCCTCCCTCCCGCTCGTCCCTCCAACGGAAAGGCATCGACTTGACACAGGTAAAGCTCTATGACACGACCTTGCGCGACGGCATGCAGGGGCAGGGGATGTCCCTCTCCGCGGCCGAGAAGGTCCGCGTGGTCCGGGCGCTGGATGCCCTCGGAATCCAGCTGATCGAGGCCGGATTCGTCGGCTCGAACCCCAAGGACGCCGAGCTGTTCGCGCTGCTCTCCAACGTTGAGCTTGAACAGGCCGAAGTCTGCGCCTTCGGCATGACCAGGCGCCGCGGCGTTGCCGCCGAGGAGGATGCGGCACTGCGTGAGCTCGCCGAGTGCTTCGCTCCGGTCTCGACGCTGGTGGGGAAGACGTGGGCGCTCCACCTGGAGAAGGTCACCAGGGTGTCGCGGACCGAGAATCTCGGCATGATCGCCGACTCGGTGTGCTACCTGGTCGGGCGCGGCAAACGGGTCGTCTACGACGCCGAGCACTTCTTCGACGCCTGGCGCGAGGACCCCGAGTACGCGCTCGAGTGCCTGCGGGCAGCGGTCTCGGCCGGGGCCGAGAACGTCACGCTTTGCGACACGAACGGCTCGAGCCTCCCGTTCCAGGTCGCTGAAGCCACCGCCGCGGTCGTGGAGGTGCTCGGCGACCGGGTGGAGATCGGCATCCACACCCACAACGACGCGGAGTGCGGGGTCGCGAACTCGCTGGCCGCCGTGCGGGCGGGGGCCCGCCTGGTCCAGGGGACGATGAACGGGTATGGCGAGCGCACGGGCAACGCGAACCTCGCGTCCATCCTGCCGGCGCTTCAGCTCAAGATGGGGTATGCGTGCGTGCCGCCCGACCAGCTGCGGCGATTGACGGAGACCTCGCACCTCGTGGACGAGCTCTGCAACCTGCAGCCGGATCCGGACCGGCCGTATGTGGGTCGCAACGCCTTCGCGCACAAGGGAGGCATGCACGCCGCCGGCGTGCAGGCCGACGCCCGCACCTTCGAGCACATCGAGCCGAACCTGGTCGGAAACAGCCGCGACGTGCTGATCTCCGAGCTCGCCGGGAGGGGATCCGTTCAAAGCCGCGCCGAGGGGGCCGGGATCGAGCTCGATGCGGGCGCGGCCAAGCGTGCTGTCGACCGGCTCAAGGAGCTCGAGCACCGCGGCTACCAGTACGAGGCGGCCGACGCCTCGTTCGAGTTGCTCCTTCGCCGCGAGGCGGGCAGCTACGTCCCGCTCTTCCGGCTCGAGGGGTTCCGCGTGATCACTGAGAAGCGCGCCAACGGGAAGGTCGAGACCGAGGCGACGATCAAGATCTGGGTCGACGGCCAGCGCTTCCTGCGCACCGCCGAGGGGAACGGGCCGGTGAACGCGCTCGACCGGGCCCTGCGAGAGGCGATCACAGAGCTGCATCCCCATCTCGCCGAGATCGAGCTCGTCAACTACAAGGTCCGGATCCTCGACGCGCACCATGGCACCGGAGCCGTGACTCGAGTGCTGCTCGACTCCTCAGACGGCCACGAGACGTGGGGGACGATCGGCGTTTCGGAGAACATCATCGAGGCGTCGTGGGAGGCCCTCGTGGACTCGCTGGAGTACGCGTTCCAGCCGCGGGAGAGGGACGCTCGGGCACCCAAGGAAGGCGCCGAGGTAACCGCAGGCCGTTGAGCGCCCTCTCTCGGAGCGTTTGGGATCTGAGGTACGCCATAGCGTCCCAAAATCTCAAAACCGTGAGGATGTGGGCTCCGATGAGCGCGGACACCCCCATCCCCCTCGCGCGACCTGACATCGGCCCGCGCGAGGAGGAGCTGGTACTCGAGGCGCTCAGGTCCGGCTGCCTATCGCTGGGCCCGTTGCTGGGCCGCTTCGAGGAGTCGTTCGCGGCGTGGATGGGGACCGATGACGCCGTCGCCGTCTCCAACGGGACGACCGCGCTCCACCTCGGCGTGCGGGCGCTGGGCTGGGGAGCGGGCGACGAGGTCGTCACCAGCCCGTTCAGCTTCGTCGCCTCGGCCAACTGCCTGCTCTATGAGGACGTCAAACCGGTCTTCTGCGACATCGACCCGATGACCTGGAATCTCGATCCCCAGGCGGCGCGCGAAGCGGTCACCGAGCGCACGATCGGCCTCCTGCCAGTCCACATCTTCGGCTACCCCGCCGCGATGGAGGAGCTGGAACGGCTCGCCGGCGAGCGGGGGCTCGGGCTCCTGGAGGACGCGGCCGAGGCGGCTGGCGCGGTCGATGCGCAGGGGGTCAGAGTGGGGGCCAGGGGCAACATCGCCACATTCGGGTTCTACGCCAACAAGCAGCTCGTCACGGGGGAGGGAGGGATCGCGATCCCCTCGGACGGCGAGGTGGCCGCCCACATGCGAAGCGAGCGAAACCAGGGGCGCGCGCGGGACATGGGCTGGCTTGGCCACGAGCGCCTCGGATTCAACTACCGGATCACCGATCTCCAGTGCGCGCTGGGCATCGCTCAGGTGGAGCGCGCTGACGCACTGCTCGGCGAACGTGCGCGGGTCGCGTCGCTGTACGGGGAGGCGCTCGGCCGGCTGGATGGATCGCCGGCCGGTGAGGGGGACCCCGACGGACTCGTCCTGGCCTGCGCCGATCGCGGTCAGGCGCGGCGGAGCTGGTTCGTCTACGTGGTCCAGCTCCCCGTGGGAAGCGACCGCGACGGGGCGATCGCGTCCCTGGCGAAGCGCGGCATCGATTCCAAGGCGTACTTGCCGTGCATCCATCTCATGCCGCACTACCGGGAGCGGTTCGGCTTCAGCGAGGGACAGTACCCCGTGGCGGAGGCCGTCGCCCGGCGCTCGCTGGCGCTCCCGTTCTTCACGGCGATGGGCGAGGGCGAGGTGGAGCGGGTTGTGGACGCGCTCGACGCGGCGCTCGGCCGCAGCTGACGGCGGCGCTCTACAGTCGCCCGGAGCTCGCCATCCAGCGGACGGTCTGGGTGATGCCGTCGGGAAGGGGCGTGAACTCGATGCCGAGCTCTGAGCGGGCCTTCTCGTTGGAAGCGCGCGCCTGCCAGGTCAGGAACGTGAGCTGGCCCTTTCCGAGCAGCGGTGGCCGGCGAATGATCCGCGACACCGCCTCGCCAGCGCTTGCCATGCCCCTCGCAAGCCCCAACGGCAGGGTGGGCGGCACGCGGCCCCGACCGGCCTCCGCGACCGCGAGCGCCAGCATCTCGCGCATGGGCGCATAGCCGTCGGCCAGGATGTAGCGCTGCCCGGGGTTTCCCCGGTCGAAGGCGGCCAGGTGCCCCCGCGCGACGTCGTCCACCAGGACCAGGGTCATGCCGCCGGGCGGCGTCGCCGGGAGGCGGCGGCGGATCGCGTCGCGGATCGCGCGGTCGATCCCGGTGGCCTGCCAGGGGCCGGGGCCGTACACGCTCGAGGGGTTGGCGATGACGACCTCGATACCCCGTTCCGCCTCCTCCAGCACCAGCCGCTCCGCCAGCTGCTTGGAGCGTTCGTACGGCGTGCCCTTCGGATAGTCGGCGACGGTTGCCTCGCTGACGATCCCGCCCTGTTCGGCGTGGAAGACGTCGAAGGTGGAGGTGTGGACCGCGCGCTTGGCGCCGGCCTCGCGCGCGGCGGCGATCACGTTGCGGGCGCCCTCGCCGTTGATGCGGTCGAAGATCCCAGGGTCGGCGAACCACTGCTCGAAGAGGCCCATGCAGTTGAACGCGCCGTCGATGCCGTCCGCCGCCGTGCGCACTGACGCGGGGTCGGTGACGTCTCCCCGTGCGAGCTCGATCCCCTCGGGCAGCAGCTCCCGCGCCTTGGCGGGATCGCGGACGAGCGCGACCACCTCGTCGCCCCGCTCGGTCAGCTGACGGGCGACGGCGTTGCCGATCTTCCCGGTGGCGCCGGTGACGAGGAACCTCATATCGCCCGGGACCCTAATCGAGCCTCTTACACTCCGCGAACCCATGAACGACACCTGCTGCTGCCGGCGCCGTACGGCGGCGGCCTGATGCAAATGCCCCGCTTCGAGGATCGCCCGCACGAGCTGTTCGCGCGGATCAACGACTCCATCGGATTCGATCGCCGCCTTGCGCCCTACGACGTCGCGCAGTCGCGCGCCCACGCCCGGGCGCTCCAGGCGCTTGGGGTGCTGAGCGAGGACGAGCTCAAGCGGCTGGACGAGGGGCTCGGGAAGGTGGGCGAGGAGCTCGACGACGGTTCGTTTCCGATCGCGGACGGCGACGAGGACATCCACATGGCGATCGAGCGGCGCCTGACCGAGATCGTGGGGCCGCTGGGCGGCAAGCTCCACACGGGACGCTCTCGGAACGACCAGGTCGCCACCGACCTCGCCATGTACCTGCGCGAGCGTTGCGGGGTCGCGGTGGACCTCCTGGGGGACCTGATGGAGGTGCTGGTCGAGCTTGCCGAGCGCCACGCGGACTGGCCCATGCCCGGCTACACGCATCTGCAGCGGGCCCAGCCCGTGTACCTGGGCCATCATCTGCTGGCGTACTTCTGGATGTTCGATCGGGATGCCCGCCGGTTTGCGGTCGCGCGCGAATCGGCCGGCATCCTCCCGCTCGGCTCGGGCGCCCTCGCCGGCCTGAACTGGGAGATCGACCGCGAGCTCGTCGCCGGCGAGCTCGGCTTCTCCGCCGTCGCGCCGAACTCGGTGGACGCCGTGTCCAATCGCGACACGGCGCTCGACTACCTGGCCGCCGCCTCGGTGTGCGCGGTCCACCTCTCGCGGCTGGGCGGGGAGCTCGTCCTCTGGTCGAGCGACGAGTTCGGGTTCGCGGAGCCCGCCGACGACTTCTCGTCGGGGTCGAGCATCATGCCCCAGAAGAAGAATCCGGACGCGGCGGAGCTGCTGCGGGCCAAGGCGCCGCGCATCGCGTCCGGCTTCAGCACCCTCGCAGGCGTGCTTCACGGCCTGCCGCTCGCCTATTCGAAGGACCTTCAGGAGGACAAGGAGGCGCTGTTCGACGCGGTGGACAACCTCGAGCTGTGCCTCGAGGCGGCGCGGACGATGCTCGCCGGCGTGACGTTCGACCGGGAGCGCCTGGCCGAGGCGGCGGCGGACGAGTTTGCGGCGGCGACCGACATCGCCGACCTGCTCGTGCGCAAGGGAATGCCGTTTCGCGAGGCCCATGGCGTGGTCGGCGGGCTGGTCCGCCAGGCGCTCGAGAGCGGCAGGACGCTCTCCGAGCTCACGCCCGAGGAGATCCGCCAGCACTCCGAGCTCCTGGACGACTCCTACTACGAGGTGCTCTCGTCGGGGCAGTGGCTTGAGTCGAAGGTCTCGGCGGGCGGCACCGCGTCCGCTCGGGTTGCCGATCAGCTCGACGCGGCTCGGGCCGCGCTCCTGCGGCTGAGGGAGGCCTCCCCCGGGTGAGCGGCCTGGCTGACGTTACGAGACCGGCAGCCCTCGATCCGGCGTTCTTCGAGCGCTCGGTCCACGATGTCGCGCGAGATCTCGTGGGCTGCTCGCTGCGCTACCGAGGCGTGGGCGGAGTCATCGTCGAGGCCGAGAGCTACGAGCGCAACGATCCGGCCTGCCACGCCTATGTCGGACTGACGCCGCGGACCGCCACGCTCTTCGGGCCGCCGGGTCGCGCCTACGTGTACCTGTCGTACGGCATCCACTCATGCCTGAACTTCGTCTGCGAGCCCGAGGGCGACGCAGCGGCGGTCCTGATCCGGGCGCTCGAG
>JBKPFQ010000058.1:0-7986 GCA_046728915.1 Actinomycetota bacterium
TTCAACCGCGTGCTGGAGACCTTCTTGTCAGACGCTTAGCTGGTGACCGCGCCCTGCGAGGCCGAGGAGACGCTTCGCGCGTACTTGGCCATCACGCCGGTCTTGTAGCCGGGCTCCGGGGGCGTGTACTCGGCCACCCGCTTGGCGATCTCCTCGTCGGACAGGTCCACGTCCAGTCGCCTTCCCTCGACGTCGAAGGTGATCCGATCGCCCTCTCGCACCGCCGCGATCGGTCCGCCGCGAACCGCCTCGGGCGCGACGTGGCCCGCCATCAGGCCGTGGGTCGCGCCGGAGAAGCGGCCGTCCGTGAGCAGCGCTACCTCCTCGCCGAGTCCCTCACCCACGATCGCCGCGGTCACGTGGAGCATCTCGCGCATGCCCGGGCCACCGGCCGGCCCCTCGTTGCGGATCACGATGATGTCGCCGGGCTCGATTTGCTGTGCCGCCACAGCGTCGAACGCCTCCTCCTCGGACTCGAACACCCGGGCGGGACCGGTCTGCTGCAGCCGCTCGGTGCCGGCGAGCTTGACGACGCAGCCGTCGGGCGCCAGGTTCCCGCGCAGGATCGCGAAGCCGCCGTGGGGCTTGAGCGGATCGCTCAGTTCGCGGACGACCACCTGCCCGGGCGTCTCCTCGGTGTCGGTGGCCTCCTCACCGATGGTGCGGCCGGTCACCGTCACCGCGTCGGAGTGCAGGACGCCGGCCTCCGCCAGCCGCTTTGCGATCACGCCGACGCCGCCGGCCCGGTACAGGTCGGTCGCCACGAACCTGCCGCCCGGCTTCAGGTCGGCGAGGAGCGGGGTCCGGCGCGAGATGCGCTCGAAGTCGTCGATGTCCATCTCCACCCCGGCTTCGCGCGCCACCGCGAGGAGGTGCAGGACGCCGTTCGTGGAGCCGCCCGACGCACAGACGGTGGCGACCGCGTTCTCGATCGACTCCGCCGTGATCACACCGCTCGGCCGGATGTCGTCGGCGAGCGCCTTGACGGCGAGCCTGCCCGCCTCGCGCGCCACGTCGCCCTTCTCGCCGTTCATCGCCGGCACCATCGCCGACCCCATCGGCGAGATGCCCATGACCTCGAACGCGCAGGCCATCGTGTTCGCCGTGAACTGGCCCGCGCACGCCCCGGCACCGGGGCTCGCGCAGCCCTCCAGCTCCAGGAGATCGTCGTCGGAGAGGTCGCCCGCCGCGTGGGCGCCGATCGCCTCGAAGACGTCCTGGATCGTGACGTCCTTGCCCCGCCAGTGGCCCGGGGCGATGGACCCGCCGTACAGCATCACCGCCGGAACATCCAGCCGCGCCAGCGCCATCACGGCGCCGGGGATCGTCTTGTCGCAACCGGACAACGCCACAACGGCATCGAACTGGTAGCCGCGAACCGTGAGCTCGATCGAGTCGGCGATCACCTCGCGGCTGATCAGCGAGGCCTTCATCCCCTCGGTGCCCATGGTGATGCCGTCGGAGACCGCGATGGAGTTGAACTCCATCGGGGTGCCCCCCGCTTCGCGTACCCCCTCCTTCACCGCCTCCGCGAGCTCGCGCAGGTGGAAGTTGCACGGCATCGCCTCGATCCAGGTGTTGGCGATCCCCACCGTCGGGCGCCGTAGGGCGTCGTCGTCGAAGCCGATTCCCTTCATGTAGGCGCGGGCGGCGGCCCGATTGGGGCCGTCGAACACCGCGGCCGAGCGAGGGCGAGGCAGATCGCTCACGCAGCAGCCTCGATGCGGCGCGCCCGCCACTCGCGAAGCCGGATCAGATCGCGCCCGACCTGTCCCGGATCCACCTGGCGCCCCGGGACGTGCATGTTCGCCACGGAGATCAGGTCGCGCTCGCCGGCCCGCAGCGACATCCACTTGGCCAGCACATCGTCGGCATCGGGCAGCCGCTGCGATACGGCGGGTTCAGAGAGATCGGGGAAGCCGACGCAGTACTCGTTCAGCAGCTCGCCCGTGTTGACGTCGAACGCCACGATCGGCCGGTGCGGGTAGAGCAGGTATCCGTAGCCGCCATCGCCCTCGGCTCCGTCGACCGCGATGAAGCCGAGCTCGGCGTACATCGCGTACTCGTCGGCCGAGACCACCGATCGCAGCAGCCCCCGGGCCCTCGCCTCCGCGCGCCGCTCGCGGCCGGGGTCGTACGCCGGAATTCGCTCCTGGACCGTTCGCGGGAATCGCCGGCGCGCGCGTTCGACCAACGAGGGACCGAAGCCGACGATCGCCAGGACCACCAGCACGACGAGTGAGGTCGCGACGAGGAAGGTCAACCGCCCGCGGCCGGCGGAAAGAACACGACCCGCTCCGCGTCCTTGGGCACGTCCGCGAAGTCGCGAACCATGGTCGCCTCGCGCCTGGGGCCCTCGGAGGTCGGCACCGCCGCCGACATCCCGAGGTCGAGCTGGCGGCGAAACTCGGCGATCAAACGCTCCTCGTCCTCGGACACCTCGGGATCACCCTCGGCGAGCAGCACGTCGCCGTGTCCCGGCTTCATTCGCACGAGCTTCATCAGGGCGGATTATGCCAGCGGCGCTCCCCGGTCAGGCCGAGCACGTCCACGGGGCCGGCGCCGGAGCCGATGCCGGCCAGGCCGTTGCCCACCGCCTCCGACGCGATCTCGCGGGCCCAGCGCGCCGCCTCGGCGAGCTCGACGCCGCGAGCGAGGAAGGCGGCGAGGGCCGAGGAGTGCGTGCACCCCGAGCCGTGCGAGGCTCCCTCCGCGTAGCGCGGGCCGTCGATCCGAAGGGTCCCGGAGCCGTCGAAGAGAACGTCGGCGCCGTCCTCCGAGTGGCCGCCGGTGACCACGACCGCCTCGGCGCCGAGCGCCTGGATCGCGCGGGCTAACTCGCCCTGGCTCGCGGCGGCGCCGAGGCCGGCGAGCTCGCGGGCCTCGGGCAGGTTCGGCGTGGCCACGGTGGCCAGCGGGAGGATGCGCTCGATGAGCGCCGCCTTCGCGCTGCGGTCGAGGAGCACCGCACCGCTCGCGGAGACCATCACCGGGTCGACCACCACCGGCGCCCCCGCGGTGAGCTCGAGCGCCTCGACGACCGCGTCGATCGTCGGCTCGTCGCCGAGCATCCCCACCTTGACCGCGTCGACGCCCATGTCCTCGGCGACGGCGTGGACCTGCGCGACGATGGTGGGCCCCGGGACCTGGGTGACGAGCTCGACCCCGACGGTGTTCTGGGCGGTGATCGCGGTGATCGCGCAGGCACCGTGGACGCGGCAGCGCGCAAAGGCCTTGAGATCTGCCTGGATGCCGGCTCCGCCGCCGGAGTCGGACCCGGCGATCGTGAGGCACACCGGCACGCGGTCATCGGGGGTCATGGGTCGAGCGTAGTGACCTCCGGAACCCTGATCGAGGTCCTGGCGTACCGCCCGGCCGAGTCGACACGCAGGTATCCCAGCAGCTCGAGGCGGGCGAGGGCCACCGCCGCCTCCGCGGCGCTTACGCCAACCGCGAGGGCCGTCGCGTCGGGCGTCGACGCTCCACCCTCCACGGCGTCGGCCACGCGCGCGAGCTCCGCGTCCAGGGAGGGGCCGTCACGGTGCGTTTCTCGAATCCCTACGCCGAGCATGCGATCGAGGACGTCCTGAGCGTCGCGGATCACGGCCGCGCCGTCGGCGAGCAGGGCGTTCGTCCCCCGCGCCACCCGGGTCGTGACGCGGCCCGGCACCGCTCCAACCTCCCGCCCCAGCCTTGACGCCCGCTCTGCCGTGATCAGCGAGCCCGACGGCAGCGCGGCCTCGACAACCACCGTCATCGCGCCGAGCGCCGCCATGATCCGGTTGCGCCGGGGAAAGCAGCCAGGGCCCGGTGCGGTGCCCGGCGGCATCTCGGAGACAACCGCGCCGCCGCCCACGATCCGCTCGTACAGGCGGCGTTCGCTCCGTGGATAGATGACGTCCGGACCGCCGCCGAGCACGGCAACGGTCGAGCCTCCGGCCGCCAGCGCGCCTCGGTGTGCCGCGGCGTCGATGCCGAGCGCCATCCCGCTCACGACCACGAGGCCGGCGGCGGCCAGCAGATAGCCCAGCTCCTCGGCAACCTCGAGCCCGTAGGAGCTCGGATGCCGCGACCCTACGATCGTGACGGCGCCGTCCGGGGCAATGCCACGAACCAACACCTCGTCACCGAGTCCGTGGAGCGCATCGGGCGCGTCCTCGAGGTCACGCAGCGGGGCGGGGTAGCCGTCGCCTTCGCGCGGAAGGACCCAGGGGTCCTCGCTCATTCGCCACCTCGCCGCCGCAGGCTGATCGCGTGGGCCACATGCTCCCCACAGATCCTGTCGGAGCCCGCGAGGTCGGCGATCGTGCGGGAGACCCGCAACACGCGATCGTGGCCCCTGCCGCTGAGCCGCAGCTGGGCGTGGCCCTGGGCGAGCGTTCGCCAGGCCTCGCGGGTGAGAGACGCCGCGTCGCGCAGTTCCGCGAGGGTCATGTCCGCGTTGCAGCGCCCTGCGCCCAGCCGGCGCTCCTGGCGATCACGCGCGGCGATCACGCGCTTCCGCACCCGCGCCGAGTCGGTGGGGGCGCCCGCCCCCATCTCCTCGGCCGTGGGCGGCTCGATCGCGACCGAGAGGTCTATGCGGTCGGCGAGGGCGCCGCTCAGCTTCGCGCGGTAGCGGCGGGCCGACACCGGGCGGCACTCGCACTCCCCCGACTCCTCCCCCCGCCCGCACGGACACGGGTTGGACGCCGCGACGAGCATGAAGCGGCACGGCAGCTCGACCGCGCCGCGGGCGCGGGCGATCGCCACCCGGCCCTCCTCGAGGGGCTGTCGCAACGCCTCGAGCGTTTCCCGCGAGAACTCGCCGAGCTCGTCCAGGAACAGCACGCCCCGGTGCGCGAGGGTCACCTCGCCCGCGCGCGGCGGCGACCCGCCGCCGACGAGGCCCGCCGTGGAGATCGTGTGATGCGGGGCTCGAAACGGTCGCTCCATGGAGATGGCGCCGCGCGCGAGCCGGCCGGAGGCACTCGCGATCCGGAGCACCTCCATGGCATCCGGGCGGCTGAGTGGCGGGAGGATCGAGGGCAGCCGCTGCGCGGCCAACGACTTGCCGGCGCCCGGCGGCCCGATGATGAGCAGGCCGTGGCCGCCCGCGGCGGCGATCTCCAGCGCATCGCGCAGATACGGCTGCCCGCGAAGGTCCGAGAGGTCGGGCCCGATCGACCCCGCCCCGTTGAAGCCGAGCTCCGCCGGCGGCGGAGAGGCCGGCTCCTCCTCGCCGCCGAGCCGGCGCAGCTGGTCGAGCCGCTCGAGCGGGATCACCCTGGGCCCGCGCGGAAGTGCCGCCTCCGGGCCGTTGGCGGCCGGCACGACGATGGCCCGCGCCTCGAGCCGAGCGGCCGCCTCGGCCATCGCCAGCGTTCCCGGCACCGGCCTGATCGAGCCGTCCAGGGCGAGCTCCCCGGCCAGCACGATGCCGTCGAGGCGCTCGGCCGGGAGTTGGCGGGAGGCGATCAGGAGGCCGGCCGCGATCGCCAGGTCGAAGCTGGGCCCCGCTTTCCGCAGGTCCGCCGGTGCCAGGTTCGCCGTGATCCGGTGCTTGGGGAACTCGAAGCCCGAGTTCTCGAGCGCCGAGCGCACGCGCTCGCGGGACTCGCGCACGGCCGCATCGGGCAGCCCGACGAGCGAGAACGTCTGCAGCCCCCGCGCGCAGACGTCCACCTCGACGCACACCTCGCGCACTTCGATGCCGAGCAAGCTGAAGGTCCGGGTCTTCGCCAGCACGGCGTCGACGCTAGGAGGCCAGAGTTCGCGGGTGGTGCGCCAGTTGTGCCGGATCCGTGACGATCCGCGCGCCACACGCGCAGCCGGCGGCCGTAGCGTGCCCGGCATGCCGACGGACCGCATGCTGCTCGGGGATCGCGCGGAGACGATGGCGGCCGCGCGCCTGTCCCGCTCGGGGATGCGGATAGTCGCCCGCAACCAGCGGACGGGCGAGGTGCGCGGCGAGATCGATCTGATCGCGCTCGACGGCCGCGAGCTCGTCTTCGTGGAGGTCAAGGCGCTGAGCGCCGGCGCGGTCGCCGGACCCGAGCGGCCGGTGCTGGCGGTGGGTTACCGCAAGCAGCGCAAGCTGCGCTCGCTGGCGCTCGCCTGGCTCCAGGACCACGACGGGTTCGTGCCGCCCCACTCGGCCCTGCGCTTCGATGTCGTCGGGGTGCGCATCGATGCGGCCGGCCGCGCTGTGGAGTGGGAGCACGTGCGCGCGGCGTTCTAGACACTCGGTGCATTCCATGGCCACGAAAAACGGCGGCAAGTAGGGCGGGCACAAAACCCGAGGTGAACCCCGGTCAGCGCAATCTATGCCCGGTATCCGGGACTGGATTGCGTTGACCCGGGGTTACCCCTCGAATCGCTCGATGTCCGAGATCTCTGCCCTGGTTGCTGCCGTGATGTCCGCGTCCAGCTCGTCGAAGGGGCTCAGCTCCACCTCGACCGATCGCCCCTTTCGCCGCACGCCCCACGTCCCCACCGCCACGCCATCGACGAGCATCACCGGCCGGATCATCCCCCCGCCCGGCACGATCGCCGGCCACCTCTCCGGACCGGCGATGAAGTCGCGGTCGCGGTGGCCCATCAGGTAGTTGTCCCACGCCGGGAGCAGGCGAACGATCCGCCCGCGCGGACGGCGGGCGGTGCCGCGAAGCGTCCAGGCCTTCTCCGTGCCGATCCCCACCTGCACGAGCTCGGCGGCCACCCGGGCAAGCCCGGCGCGGACGTCCCGCAGCGGCAGCCCGGACCAGCCCGCGAAATCCGCCTCCGTCGCCGGCCCGAACGCACGCAGGTAGCGCCGGGTGAGCTCGGCCACCGCGGCATCCCGGTCGTACGGTGGGCGCTCGCCTAACCATTCACGGGCGAGCGCCAGCAGGGTCTCCGATCCCGAGTCGGGGCCCAGGATCGCGATGCCCTCGCCGGTCGCGAGGCGAAACAGGTGCACTCGCCGCGCGGCGTCGATCTCGATCCCGATCCGCACCAGCCGCTCGACGAGGCTGCTGCGCCCCAGATAGCCGTCGCTCTCGAGTGCCTTCCGGATCGCGTCGATCGCCCGATCCTGTGCCCCGGCATCCAGTCCGAGCTGTCCAAGCCGGCGCCGTGAGTCGGCCACCAGGCTGGCATCGAATAGCGGCAAGAGCCAAGCCACGTCGTCGGCCGGGAGGATGTGCATCGTGCTGCGCATCGCCCAGGTCCGGACGATCGAGCGTTCCTCTGTCCGAGCGCGATCGACGTCGGTGGCCCGCAATCGCGCGCTTCGAGCCCTGAACCCAAGCCGCCCCGCTCGCGGGTCCTGGGCCTGGATTCCGGCAGTGAGGCGGGCCACGTCGACCGGGTCGCGTAGGTTGGGGGGACGGTGCAGCAGTTGCGCCGCGGCACGGAGCACCGGCAGGCGCGCCGTGTCTACGGCGCGGGTCAGGGGAGCTCGAGCTGCGAGTACGCGATCGACTGAAAGGAGCGTCGATGAATGTCCGAGGGCCCGTGCTCGACGATCGCCGCCCGATGCTCCGGCGTCGAGTAGCCGACGTTGCCGGCGAACCCGAATTGTGGATAGGCGCCGGCGACGCTGCACATGTAGCGGTCCCTGGTCACCTTCGCCACCACGGACGCAGCCGCGATCGCGGCGCTCTTAGCATCGCCATCGATGACGGCGCGATGCTCCACCGAGGCGGGGACGCGGAACCCGTCGGTCAGGCAGACCGCGCCCGGGACGGCAACGCGCTCGAGGCTTCGTGCCAGCGCGGCCAGGTTGGTCACGTGAAGCCCCCGTGAATCGATCCCCCGCACGCAGCGGACCGTGATCGCCACGCGCGTCGCGGCTCGCAGCACGCAGGGATAGAGCTCCTCGCGCTCCTCCGGGCTGCGCATCTTGGAGTCGTCCAGGTCGGAGAGGGCGCGTCGATTGCGAAGGGTGAGGTTCTCGTAGTCGATCAGGACGGCCGCCGCCACAAGCGGCCCCGCCAGCGAGCCCCGGCCCGCCTCGTCGGCGCC
>JBKPFQ010000059.1:0-7477 GCA_046728915.1 Actinomycetota bacterium
CTAGCTGCTACAGATCAGCGACCAGCCGGCTGGCGGCCCTAACAGCGTTCCGGAGCGACGCCCAGTGCGGGCCTTCGTCCCTCGCCTGTGAAATACCTCACCGCCTCACGCCTCCCTGCCGTCTGAGCTCATTCGGCAAGACGCGCGCGCAGCTCGGCCGTGTGCAGACCCTGCGTGTATGCCCGGCCTCCGGGTTGATGCTTCCGTCCGCCTTCTGCAAGCGTGCCCGCATCGACAGGGTCAAAACCGATCTGGTCGATCAGCGCCGCCACCGTTTGCTTCGCCTGCTCGTCATCGCCCGCCAACGGGATGCCGAAACGCCCCTCGACGCCTCCCGGAAGACCAGCGTCGCGCAAGCGCGTCCAGACAATTGCGTTGAACGCCTTGACCACACGCGCCGTAGAGAGGTGCGCCTGCAGCAACTCGCTCGAGGTAGTGCGTTCGCCGTCGAGCTCCTCGAAGGAGCCATCCCGCTGCGAGTAGTAGTTGTTCGTGTCGATCACGACCTTGCCCGCGACGCCCTCGGCCGGAAGCTCGCCATAGCGACCGAAGGGGATCGACACGACGACGACATCGCCGAACCGCGCAGCGTCCTCAGCCGTCATCGCCTGTGCTCGCTCGCCCAGCTCGTCGACCAGTCCCGCGAGCGTCTCCGGTCCGCGCGAGTTGCTGACTGCGACCTCGTGACCGACATCGACGAACCGCTTGGCGAGCGTGCCGCCGATGTGTCCTGCACCGACTATCCCGATCCTCACTTCGACATTCCTCCAGACGCCCACTGGTCTGTTCTTCGGTCAACCGCGCATCTCGAGGCTTTATTCCACTCGTGCCGTAGGCTCGCCTCACTGCCTCCGCGAGTGGACTGTTGCAGCAGCCCGCGGCGGTCGCCGACGCCCTCGATCGCGGCGAGAGCGCGGTCGACGATCGCCCTGGGCGGGAAGCGCGGGATGGGTGATGCGGGATAACCCAGACGTGGCGGAAACTCGGCTCCCATTCACGCAACCCGAACGATGGACTAATGCGACCGGCCGACGCCCGGATCATCGTGCGAGGCAGGCTGAGCGATCGCCTCGCAGGAGCTTTCGAGGGAATGAAGCCGGTGCGCTACGAGGGTCGCACCGAGCTTGTTGGCGAGATCGCTGGCCAGGCGCAACTACACGGACTGCTCACATCCGCGATCTCGGGCTCGAACGAGAGCATCTGGACGTCACGCCCGACGAATGCGCCGACGAACGAGCCCTCAGGGAGCACGGCGATCGCCTCGACCTCCACGAGCTGCTCTCGATGGCCCAAGACAGCCATGCCCAAGAGCGTGCTAGGGGCGTCGTTGTCCCCGAAATGGCGGCTGACCACCTCCCACGCAGCGAGCAGCGCGTATCAGTTCCACCTGAGGTTGATTCGCGATTCGACGAGCTCCTCACAAACAACAGCGGACCGGCGCAAGCTTGGTGACTCGTGTAGGACGCGAAGCCCGACGGGCTAGTACAGGCGGCTGTGATCCGCGAGAACAGGGGTCGATCGGAATCGCCGGCGACGCAGACGCGCAGAATTGCGAGGTACGTGCTCGTCGAGGTCGAGCTGCCTTGCCCGCAGGGAGAGGAGCGCACGGATCTCCGCCGTCGGACGGAAGGGATCCGTGAGCGGCTCGCCGCCGGCAAGCGGAAGCGCAGCCCAGAGTCGACCGTCGACCTCCGCGACGATCCACGGACCGCGCGCCTTGGCTCGTCCGGAAAGCTCCGCCAGCTCCTCGAGAGCAGCGCCGTCGCCCGCGACGGCAAGCCGCAGCCGGATCACGGCGCCGGGATCCAGGCGAGGGGGCCGCGCACGGCGTCCCTGGTTCATCGACGCCCCGAGCAGCTGAGCCGGCCTAACGCGGCCCACACGACCACTGCGGTCACGAATTTAGGATGCTCCTCGTGTGTTGATAGAGGCAACTCGAGTTATTGTTGAGGTTGATCATGGAACTCGATCAATGGCTTGGGATCGAAGTACGGCACCTTGCTGCCCTCGAGGCGGTCGCGGAGGCGGGCACGTTTCGAGCCGCCGCGATCAGGCTCGGCTACACGCAGTCAGCGGTCAGCCAGCAGATCGCAACCCTCGAGCGGCTCGTAGGCGCAAAGCTGATCGAGCGGCCCGGCGGTCCACGCGCGGTCTCGCTCACCGATACGGGTGCTCTCGTTCTCCGACACGCTGAGGCCATCATCGCTCGCCTTCAGGCCGCACAGGCAGACGTGACGGCGATGGTCGAGGGTGACGCGGGCTCGCTCCGGGTCGGGGCCTTCCAGAGCGCCGGTTCTCGAATCCTGCCCGAGCTCGTTCGCCGATTCAGAGCCGAGTGGCCGCACGTTGAGGTCCAGCTGACCGAGTCGGGCGCCGACAACGAACTGCTCGTGTGCGTCGAGCGCGGCGACCTCGACCTCAGCTTCGTGATGCCACCACTCCCCGAGGGACCGTTCGAGATGGTTCAATTGATGCGCGACCCTTGGGTCTTGCTCGTCCCGGCCGACTCCCCGCTCGCTACGCGCCGAGAGCCGCCTTCCCTACGAGAGGTTGCCGAGCTGCCGCTGATCGGTGCGCGGCTGTGCCGCAGTCGCCAACACATTCACGAACAGTTTCGGGCCCGCGGACTCGACCCGAGTTATGTCTTCCACTCCGACGAGAACAACACGGTGCACGGCCTTGTCGCCGCCGGCGCCGGCTTCGGGCTGATCCCGAAACTCGCCGTCGACCCGAACGACGAGCGCGTGCTCGCCGTCGAGCTCGAGCCCAACGTGCCGCCACGCGTGATCGCGCTTGCCTGGCATCGCGACCGCTGCCGGTCTCGCGCGGCCGAGATGTTCGTCGAGCTCGCGAGCGAGCTGTGCAGCCGGCTCGAAGGGTCGCCTCAGGCTGCTGTCGCCGTGGCGGTCTGACAATCGGGTTCATCGGCTCGGCCTGACGTGGCCAGAGAGGCCAAACGCTTAGTCGGTGAGATGCGCGCAAGCCAGTCGGCGACCGCCGCTTGCACGGCTTGCGAATCGCGCCGCGACAGAGCCGGTGTTCCCGGCCGTGCGGCAGGCAACGCGCCCACCGATGCGCGCGAGCAACTCCGTGCAGCGTTCCCAGCTCGATCAAGTCAGGCACGGTCCAGGGTTGTCGCCAGCTAACCGGACTGCGCCGTTCTTAGGGACTTCTCAGGGACTTCTTATGCGCCTCTTAGCGGCGGTTAAGGCTGCACTGCTTTGCTCGCTCGTGGAACACGAAAGGAGAAGAAATGCAAGTCAGGCGAAAACTCATCGCCGTCGCAGTCGTGGGCCTTGCGGTTGCGGGCGCCGGCGGCGCGGTCGCCGCCTCGAAGCTCAGCTCGCCGAACGACGAGAGCCAGTCTGTCCTCAACGACGTGGCCAAGGAGCTCGGCGTGCAGCCGAGCGAGCTCAGTTCGGCCCTGAAGAAGGCGCTGTCGAACCGCGTCGACGAAGCGGTCGAGGCCGGGCGCCTGACAAAGGCCGAGGGGGACGCGCTCAAAGCGCGGATCAACGCCAGCGAGTTCCCGCACTTCGGTGTCCCGACTGGTCCCCTGTACGAGCATCAGCCGTTCGGATTGATCGAACCCGATCCCATGGGCGAGCTCTCGACGGCTGCCGACTACCTCGGGCTGACCGAAGAACAACTCCGGAATCGCCTGAACAGCCGCAAGACGCTCGCGCAGATCGCGAATGAGCAGGGCGAGTCCGTCGAGGGACTCATCGACAAGCTCGTACAGGGGAAAAAGGAGCGGCTCGAGGCGGCGGTCGAGGACGGCCGGCTCACGCGGGCTCAAGCCGACGAGATCCTGGCCAACCTGAACGACGCAGTCACCGACTTCGTCGAGAACGGCAGACTCCACTTCGAATTCGGAGAACACGGGCCGCACTTCGACAAGCGTTCCCCCGACCTCCCCGACCTTCATCCTGGTGACACAACGCCTGCGAGTTTGCCGATTGCGTAGTTTGTCCTGCCCATAGACGCATCGCCGCCTCGCCCGCACAAACGACTGCGGGTGCATCGGCGACCTTACCGATGCCGATTCACCGGGACGGCATTCGTGCAGGCTGACCCCTCGAGGCCGACGTCCAAGCACCACGCGGGCTAAGGTCCTCCTTTACGGACGACTCTGAAATTGCAGCCGCAGCGATCGAGCCGCAGCGATCGAGGGTGGGGGCCACGGTACAGACGAGGCCGCCGCAGCGGCCTCGTTGTGTGCGGCGCTTCGATTCGTCTGCGTCATAACATCGGGCTCACCCCCATTCTTGTTCCGGCATCGAACGGTGCTGCTTCGCCATCAAGCCCGCCAAGCGAGGTCTCGGCGAAGCGGGAGTGGGCCGTCGCCGATTGGGCATGGCTGCGGGTTGCGGCCCTTTCGATCAAGGCTGTGGCGGCGGCCGTGAAGACATCGTCGGCGTAGGCGAGGTTGAAGTCGACCGCGCCGTTGACCTCGAGGACGTAGCTCCGCCCCTCGCCGTCGGTGGCGATATCGACGCCCGCAAGGTCGATCCCGAGCGCGGCGACAGCGCGAAGCGCGAGTGCACGCGCGGCCGGGGCAGCACTCACGCGCCGGCGGACGGCGCCGAGAGCCACGTTCGTCCGCCATTCGCCCGGCAAGGCAATGCGCTCGACCGCACCGACGACGTCGCCGCCGGCAACGACGACGCGGACGTCGCGGCCCGTGGGTTCGATCAGAGTCTGCACGAGCGCGCCGTGGCGACGGAACCAGCGCCGGCGCGCGAGGCGTTCGAGCAAGGCCCGGAGCTCGCCGTCACTGCGACAGAGATAGACGTCTCGACCCCAGCTGCCAAAGCGAGGCTTGACCACGTAGGGGGCAGGGAGCGCAGGAACCGACACGTCGCGGACATGTGCCGTCCGCGGCTGCGCGACACCAGCGGCTCCAAGGAGGAGGGCAGTCGAGAGCTTGTCGTGGGCGGAGAAGAGAGCGAGAGGGCTGTTCAACACCTGCACTCCCGTACGCTCCAGCCGCGGCAGCCGCCACAGCCCCGGCTCGATCCCATCGAGCGTCGGCAAGACGTCGAGCCGCGCGAGCGCCAGATCCCCTCGCGCGAGCCGCGGTGGCACGGCGGCCTGCGCGAGCCACGCACGATGCCCGAGGCCGGCAAACCCAGCGGCAAGAGCGCAATTCGTTTCGGTCGGCTTGCCCACGATGACGACCGAACGCAACGGCTCCGGACGTTCCAGCGCACGAGCCGCCACGCTCTCGCGTCGTTCGCTCGTGATCTCGACCTCTGCAACTGCCATTAGGCCAATTCAGCAGCCCCGACTAAGGTCGGCTTGAGAGCGCCTTAAAAAACGCCTGAGAATTTGCTCACACACGGACCGGCGGATGTCGACGTCAGCGGAGTCGCAGCTGCACCGCGCCGGACGCCCCTCGACCCATTTGCCGAGCCGAGGCCGCTCACGGACGCCGATGAAGCGCCTTCGGCGTCGTCTCGCACGCGTCGCGACCTCCATGTGTAGACGGCAACGGGTTCGATCCGGTGCGGGTCGTACGGAAGGTCGGCCGACGCCGACGAGACGATGTCAAACCCCTCAGGACGGAAGTAGCGGCGCCGAGTTCGTTGAGCTGCGGACCGAACCAGGGGCGGACCTTCGAGCGCGACGCGCTCGACGTTGAGAACGCTTAGAGCGAGAACCGCCGAGGCACAGTCGCTGCGATCGGCAGGCGATGGCGGCGACGTTCGCGCTCTGCGCGAAGGCCGGCCTAGCCTCGGTCGGCGTGGTCGCGCTCGAGATGCCCGTGGTCCGCCGTCGCCCCGCGGCCGGGGCTTGTGCATCACTCCGACGAGGGCTCCCAATACGTCCGCCGCTCCTGGCCCACCAAGACCGAGGCGCGGCAGCGCCCTCTTCGACTTTATCGAGACCTTCTACAACCGCCGCCGGCGCCACCCCACACTCGGCTACCTCTCACCTGCCGAATACGAGAAGATCTCCACGGAGACCAAACGAGACCAAACCACCCCGTGTCTATCGAAGCGGGGGAACTCCACCGACCGATGCATGCGCGCACTAGCGGGTCTCGAACCGGAGATCATGGCCGACGGAGAGGGCGGACCTTCGACCGTTGCCGGCGAAGCGCGACCGCATGCGGCTGGGCTTCCCGCCAGGTTTCGGCATGTCCCAAGCAGGTAGCCCGTGAGGCGGTCGTCGCTGCCCTCGAAGAACTGCCGGTACTGCTCCAGCGATTGATCCCTTGCGCCAGCGGCGCCGGCTCGAGCCGGCACGACCGCTGCTGTCATGCGCTGGCGGATGACGAGTCCGGCGCGTTCGAGCACCCGCAGGTGCTTCGAGATCGCCGGCATCGTGACCGTAATTGGCCGGGCCAGCTCGGTCACGGTCGCCTCGACGGCCGCCAGAGCAGCACCTGCAGCCTGCCTTCGCGCAGCTAGAGGACGACGGCCGGCGTGACGTGGACCGCTCTCGCGCCGGTAGACTCGCACGTAGGTTTTCGCCTCACAGTCGTAAACCTAGGAAGATGACCACGGCAGACATCGCGACACCAGGCACGCGGAACGTCGAGGAGGTCCTGGGCGAGGGCGGCCTCTCGCGCTTCCACCGCAAGGCGATTCTCGTCACGGGCGCGGCCTGGATTCGTCGCGATGGAGATCCTGCTCGTCGGCTTCGTCGCGCCGATCTTTGCGGGGCTGTGGCAGCTGGACGGGCGGATGCAGGGGCTCGTCAACAGCGCGGCGCTGGCGGGGTCGCTCTGCGGTTCGCTCGCGCTCGGGCGCGCCGCCGACCGGATCGGCAGGCGCGCGATCTTCCAGTATTCGATCCTCTGGTACGCGGTCTTCACCGCGCTGACGGCGCTCGCGTGGGGCCCATGGTCGGTGATGACGTTCCGCTTCCTCGCCGGGCTGGGCCTCGGCGGGATGCTCGTCATCGACCCGTCGATGCTGACGGAGTACCTGCCGCCGCAGCGGCGGGGGCGCCTGCTCGTCTTCCTCGACTTCTGGTGGCCGGTCGGGCTGCTGGTCGCAACGGGACTGTCGTACATCTTCCTGGGGCCGACCTTCGACCGCTTCGGCGACTGGAGCTGGCGCTACCTGTTCCTCGCGGCGGCGTTCCCGGCCTTCCTCGCGTTCGTGGTGCGCCGGACGCTGCCCGAGAGTCCGTACTTCCTCGCGCGGCAGGGCCGCTCGGACGAGGCGGCGGAGGTGCTGACCGAGATAACTGGGCGGCCCGTCGAGCCGGCCGCGTTCGCGGCATCCGAGGAGCCTCGCTCGTCGGTGCGCGACCTCTTCGCGGATCGTCTCCGTGGCCGCGCCGTCACAACGGCGCTGGTTTGGATCGCCCTGAACCTCTCCTACTACGGGCTTTTCCTCTGGCTGCCGTTCGTGCTGCAGGCGGAGAAGGACTTCCACGTCGACGTCTACCTGCTGCTGACGCTGAGCGCGCTCTCGCAGTTCCCGGGCTACGCGGCGGCCATCTGGCTCGTCGAACGGGTCGG
>JBKPFQ010000060.1:0-77360 GCA_046728915.1 Actinomycetota bacterium
GAAGGACAAGGACAGCAAGACCGGCCTGAGCGTCGACCTGCCGCAGGCGGCCATGCCGACGAACCAGGCGGGCGCTCAGATCGACGTCACCCCCTACAACCGCAACGACGGCTTCAGCCCCGGCAGCATGATGGTCGCCCGCGTCCCGGGCCTCGACAACCCCGATGCCCTGACCGAGACGAACCCCGCCCCGCTGACCGACATGTCGCAGGCGTTCAAGAAGCGCGCGCCGATCGTCCTCATCGATGAAAAGACGAATGAGCGCCAGCTCATCTGGGTGGAGATCGACTCCAACGCCGTCGGCCCCGAGAACACCACCCTCCTGATCCACCCGGGCGAGAGCCTCGAGTACGGCCACACCTATGCCGTCGCCATGCGCCGCCTGAAGGACTCGAGCGGCGACACGCTCGACGCACCCGGCTGGTTCAAGAAGCTCCGTGACGGCAAGCGGCTGCCGAAGGACGAGCGCGCGGACAAGGGGCGCTACAAGCACATCTTCAAGGTTCTGGAGAAGGCCGGCATCCGCCGCGGCAACCTCTACCTGGCGTGGGACTTCACCGTCGCCAGCCGCAAGAGCCTCACCAAGACCCTGCTGCACATCCGCAACGCGTCATTCCGGGGCCTGGGCGACGACGACCTGGCCGACGACCAGGTGGCCGGACACGCGCCGAGCTTCGACGTTGACAGCGTGGAGACGAACCCCGACCCGGGCATCGCCCGCTACGTGACGGGGACCTTCAAGGTGCCGTGCTGGCTGAACCAGGACGGCTGCCCACCCGGCTCGAGCTTCGAATACAAGTCCGGTGACCGCTATGCCCAGCCGTCCCGCACGGCGGGCAACAGGGCGATCGCGCCCTTCTTCTGCGTCATCCCGACGGTCACGTCGCCCTCGAATCCGGCCCGCGGCTCGATCTTCGGCCACGGGTTGCTCGGCTCCGGCAGTCAGGTCGAGAGCGAGGACGGGGTGCGCGCGCTGGCCAGCGAGCACAACTTCATCCTCTGCGCGACCGACTGGTGGGGGATGTCCAGCGGGGACATCCCGTACGACATCTCCGCCCTGTCGGACCTCAACAATTTCCCGCCGGTCGTGGACCGGCTGCAGCAGGGCGTCCTGAACACCCTGTTCCTGTCCCGGCTGATGAGGACGGACGACGGCTTCGCCTCCGATCCGGCCTTCCAGACCAACGGCCAGTCGCTCCTCGATACCAGCCGCGGCTACTACTACGGACTCAGCCAGGGCGGCATCATGGGCGGCATCACGACGGCCGTGGCGCCGGACTTCCAGCGCGCGGTCCTCGGCGTGAACGGCATGGCCTACGGGAGCCTCCTGCTCCAGCGAAGCTCGGACTTCCCAACCTACGCGCTGTTCCTCTACGGCCAGACCGGCGGTGGCGGCTACACGGACACGTCGATCCATCCGCTGCTCCTGGATTTGATGCAGCAGCTCTGGGATCGCGGTGAGCCGGACGGATACGCCGCCCGGATGACGTCCGATCCGTTCGCCAACACCCCCGCGCACAAGGTGCTGATGCAAACGGCCTACGGCGACTTCCAGGTGAGCCAGTACTCGGCGGCCGTCGAGGCGCGGACCATCGGCGCCAAGGCGCACGAGCCGGCGCTGGACATCCCGCCCCGCGGGCAGGACAGCAACCTGTTCTTCGGGATCCCGGCGATCCCCAGCTACCCGTACAACGGCTCGGCCTGGGTGATCTGGGACAGCGGGCCGGGCCACACCCTGGATCCGCCGACCACGAACACCGCGCCGGTTGAGAGTGAGACGCCGCCCGTGAACCTCGATCCGCACAGCGATCCGCGCGACACGCCGGAGGCGCGCACACAGATCTCCGAGTTCCTGAAGGCGAACGGCAAGGTCATCGACGTCTGCAACGGGCAGCCCTGCCACACGTTCAACTTCACGCCATAGGGAAGCCAGCCGACCAGGTCCCGCTGGTGGGGGCGCGCTCAGCCCCGCTTACCCGCCGCGCCTAGTTGCGCGTTGGCCCCGGCGCGCAAGAGCGCCGGAACCTGGTCGAGCGGATTCGGCGTGTCCAGGAGCACGACGCCCAACTCGCGGCCGCCCACCTTCTGCGTGATCACGTAGCAGCGCCCGGCCGCGTCCGTGTAGCCCGTCTTCACGCCGGTGATGCCCTTCATCCCCTCGAGGATGAACGGGTTGTTGTTGTAGAGGTCGAGGTAGTTGCCCTTGATCGGAAACGGAAAGCGAGCCTCGCGCGTCGCCACCACCCGCCGGATCCACGGATCGGCGAGGTCGGCGCGGGCGAGCGCCGCGAGATCCTTGGCGCATGAGTAGTTGCCACGGTCGAGAATTCCGCTCGGCGTCGAGAAGCGCGAGCACCGCAGGCCGAGGCGGTCGCGCCAGCTGTTCATCCGCTTGACGAACGCCCCGACGGTGCCCGCATCGTGCTGGGCGAGCGCGATCGCCGCGTCGTTTCCCGAGACCAGCAGCAGGCCGTAGAAGAGATCCTTCAGCGGCACCCGCTTTCCCTTCGGCAGGACCCCCACCCCCGAGCCCTCGAACGCGAGTGCCTCCGGCGTGATCAGGACCTTCTCGTCCGGCCGATCCCGCCTGGCGATGATGAGCGCGGTCATCATCTTCGTCAAGCTCGCGATCGGCAGCTGCTCGCCGGCGTTGTGCTGCCACAGGACACGTCCGGTATCGACGTCGAAGAGGACGCCGGCCCGGGGCTCGTTCGCCGGGGCGAATTCGACTCGCACCGGGAGCTTGCGACCGGCCGGCTCGAGCGTGAACGGGGAATCGCGCCGCGCGTGCGCGCGATGGCGCGGGTGCTGCACGACCACGTGGATCGTGGACCGCCCCTGGCGATGGGCGTCCGAGCGCCACAGATGATGGTCCATCAGGAGCAGGGCCGTCGCCGCCCCCGCCACCAGCAGGATCGCTCCCGTCGTCACCCAGACCTTCATGAGGGCCAGGTTCTACCGGGCGGTACGGATCTTGCGCTACTTCCCCGGCGGATTGCGAAGGGCCCCGAGCACGGCGAGCATCAGCATGAGGACGATCAGGAACGAGATCAGGATGAAGATGTCGAATCCCGACTGCCCGGCGACCGCGGCGGTGGCCCCCCCGAACAGCAGGCAGAAGACGAGCGCCACCCACAGGATCGCGCTACGCACGGGGGCAGCCTTGGGGCTCGGGAACCACCGTCCGCACCGGCCTCACGCGTATCCCTGCGGACCGAGCACCTTGGTCCGGGCGCGGCTGGCGAACACCTTGATCGCGGCGAGCCCGAACACGAACCCGCCGACGTGCGCCCAGTACGCCACGCCCTCCCCGCCGGAGGCGCTGGTGGTCACCTGTCCCAGAGCCGGCAGGAACTGGAGCACGAACCAGATCGCCAGCAGGATCGCCGCCGGGATCTCGATGATCGTCACGAACAGGATGATGAGCACGACCGTCAACACGCGAGCGCGCGGATAGAGCAGCAGATAGCCGCCCAACACCCCGGCGATCGCCCCGCTCGCGCCGATCGCCGGCACCGTCGAGCCCGCGGTGAGGAGCGCCTGCGTGTAGGCGGCCACGATCCCCGCCAGGAGGTAGAACGCCACGAAGCGCGACCTCCCCATCGAGTCCTCGACGTTGTTGCCGAAGATCCACAGGAACAGCATGTTGAAGGCGATGTGCAGGATCCCTCCGTGGAGGAACATCGACGTGAACACGGTCGCCCACCACGGCGGCGAGTCGAGCGGCGTGAAGTTGGGAAGGTCATCGGCGGCCCGGTAGTCGGCCGTCCCCTGGCAGACGACCTGCAACGAGCTCGAGGCGTTCGGACCGCTCGTGACCTGCCCGACCGCGCAGTCGTCACCCGGATGGGTCAGCCGGTACGGGATCGCCCCGTAATCGAGCGTCGTCTCGTCCCGTTGCGAGAGCCCCGGAACGTGCGGCGAGGTGCTCGAGCCCGGGTCCGAGGACTGGGTGATCTGCCACACGAAGACCGCGATGTTGATCACGATCAGCGCGACCGTCACCACCGGAAACCGGAGCGTTGGGATGTTGTCCTTGACCGGGATCAGGGCGCGGGAAGCCTATGGGTCTGCACGAAGGCCGCTGCCAGGCGCACCCGTCCCGGGTGCGCCACCGCTGCCCGACTAAGCCGCGCTGCGATTCCGCTCGGCGACCTCGCGGGCGCTCTCGTCCGCGTGGTAGGAGCTGCGCACGAGCGGTCCCGATGCGACCGACTCGAACCCGAGCTCGTAGGCCGATGCCTTGAGCTCCTCGAACTCGCCCGGATGCCAGTACCGGACGACCGGGAGGTGCTGCTCGGTGGGGCGCAGGTACTGGCCCACGGTGAGGATCTGCACGCCGTGCGCGCGCAGGATCCCGAACGCCTCCACCATCTCGTCGAACGTCTCCCCGAGGCCCACCATGAGGCCGGACTTCGTGACGACCTCGTCGCCGCCCATCTGCTTCGCGAGCTTCAGCACCCGCGCGGATCGCATGAAGTCCGAACCCCGGCGCGCCTTGGGGTACAGGCGCGGCACCGTCTCGACGTTGTGGTTGAAGACGTCGGGCCGCTCGTGAACGACCTTGGCCAGCGGCATCTCCTGGCCGCGGAAGTCGGGGGTGAGGACCTCGACCTTGCACTCAGGAGCCAGCATCCGGATCGACCGAATCACGCCCACGAACGCGCCGGCGCCGTAGTCCGGCAGGTCGTCGCGGTCGACCGAGGTCACGACTGCGTGGCGAAGGCCCATCCGCCGCACCTGGTTCGCCACCCTCATCGGCTCCAGCGGGTCGTTCCAGGTGGGCTTGCCCGTCTGCACGTTGCAGAATCCGCATCGCCGGGTGCAGACGTCTCCGAGGATCATGAACGTGGCGGTGCCCCGCTCCCAGCATTCGCCGACGTTCGGGCAGTTCGCCTCCTCGCACACCGTGTGGAGGTTCTCCGCGTGGATCGTCGACTTCAGGCGCCGGTAGGTCGGGCCGCCGGGCGCCGGGACCTTCAGCCAGGGCGGCTTGCGCTCGCGGAAGGGCCGGCCCTCGGCAACGCTCATGCCGCCCGGCTTCGCCCGCGAGCGAGTGATGTGAAGGGTCGCCGGCTCCATGCGCTCTACGCTAGCGCCGGCGCGCGGTCGACGAACGCGGTGAGCTCGTCGAGCGACACCTCGTGGGGCGCCCGCTCGTAGATCTCGCCGAAGCGGTCGCGGACCGTCGTCGCGAAGGCGTCGAGATCCTGCTCGCCCTTCAGCTCATTGCACACGGACGTCATCCTGCAGGACTCGATGCCGCACGGGACGATCCACTCGAACGGCTGCAGAGCGTTGTTGACGTTGATCGCGAAGCCGTGGGTGGTGACGCCGCGACTGACGTGAACCCCGATCGACCCGACCTTTCGCCGCTCGGGAGTCCAGACCCCGGTCAGTCCGTGAACGACCTCGGCCTCGATGCCCCAGTCGCCGAGCGCTCCGACGATCACGCGCTCCATCCGCCGGATGTACTCATGCACGTCGTCGCGGTACGGGCGCAGGCTCACGATCGGATAGCCCACCAGCTGCCCCGGGCCGTGGTAGGTGACGCGCCCGCCCCGATCGGTGTCGACCACGTCGATGCCCTGCCTGAGGTACCAGTCCTCGCCCATCGGGAGCTCGTCGGCGGTCGAGCGGCGACCCTTCGTGTACACGGGCGGATGCTCGAGCAGGAGCAGGACGTCCGGGATCTCCCCGCCCTGACGAGCGCGCTCGATCTCCCTTTGGAGCCCGCGCGCGTCCCCGTAGGGCACCAGCCCCGGCCGAACGGTCAAAAGCTCGTCCACTGCTTCAGTGTGTCATGCAGCGGCGGCCTGCCCGGCACCAGCGGCCTCGAGGCGCTCGGCGGCGACCGCGCGGGCCGCGGCCAGTGGCGTGACGCCTCGCTCGCGAGCCGTCGACAGGATTCGCTGCAGATTGGCCTCGATCCCGAGCGCGAGCTCGCGCGCGTGGGACTCGGAGTAGCCCTGGATCTCGCGGTAGACGTGGATCAGCCCGCCCGCGTTGACGACGAAGTCCGGCGCGTACAGGATCCCGCGGTCCGCCAGCGATTCGGCGAGCGAGTCGCGGACGAGCTGGTTGTTGGCGCAGCCGCACACGACTTGGCAGCGCAGCGCGGGCAGGTTCGCCGGGTCGATCGCCCCCCCGAGCGCGCATGGAGCGAGGATGTCGCACTCCGCAACCAGTTCCTCCGTCGGCTCGAGCCACTCCGCGCCGAGCTCGTCGGCAATGGCCTTCTTCTCGGGCGCGATGTCCGAGACGGCGACCCGGGCCCCGCGCTCGACGAGCCGCCGGGCGAGCTTCTCGCCCACGTGCCCGAGGCCGGCGATCGCGATCCGCAGATCCGCAAGCTCGGGCGAGCCGAACTGCTCGCGCGCGCACGCGCGCATGGCCGCCTCGACCCCGAGCGCTGTGAAGGGGCTCGGATCGCCGGAGCCGCCGCGCTCCGGAGGCAGGCCCGTGACGTGGCTGGTCCGGTCCCGGATCACCACCAGGTCGGATGGTGAGATCCCGACGTCCTCCGCGGTGATGTAGCGGCCTTCCAGTGACTCGACCAGGTCGCCGAAGTCCAGCAGCAGATCGCGTCGCTCGCGACCGCTTGGCCTGTGTGGGGGACTGCAGATCACGCCCTTGCCGCCGCCCAGCGCCAGGCCCGCCGCCGCGGCCTTGAAGGTCATGCCGCGCGCGAGCCGCAGGGCATCGCGGATGCCGTCGGTCGTCGCGGCGTAGTGCCAGAGCCGCACGCCGCCCAGGGCCGGGCCGAGCGCCGTCGAGTGGACGGCGACGATCACGTAGCGCCCGCTGCGCGATCCCCGGTGAAGGACGAGGTCCTCGTGCTCCAGGGCCACCGGCGCCACCGCCGCCGTGGAGGGGTGAGAGGAAGGCACCGCAGCCCCCGGCGCGGTGCCCGTCGCCGGCTGTGTGACGACCGCGCTCATCGCGCGCCCTCCCAGCCCTCCAGGCGAGCTTTCACGGCGGCCAGGAACCGGGCCGCATCCGCTCCATCCAGCGCGCGGTGGTCCCAGGACATGCAGAGGTAGGTCATCGGCCGGATGGCGATCGAATCGCCCTCCGCCCCCTCGATGACCACGGGCCGCTTGACGATCGCCTCGAGGTCGAGGATCGCGACCTGCGGCTGGTTGATGATCGGCGTCGCGAGCACGGCGCCGAACTGACCGGGGTTGGTGATGGTGAACGTGCCGCCATGGACCTCGTCGGGGTCGAGCCGCCGATCCCTGGCGCGCTCGGCGAGATCGCCGATGGCCGCCGCCATCCCCTCGAGGCTCAGGCGCTGCGCGCGGCGAATCACCGGGACCACCAGGCCGTCCTCGAGGGCGACGGCGATTCCGAGGTTCACGTCCTCGTGGTAGAGGATCTCCTCGCCGTCCACGGAGGCGTTCAGCCGCGGATGCTCCTGCAGCGCCTCGACCGTCGCCAGCGCCACGAATCCGAGATAGGTGAGGTTCACGCCGCGTCGCCGCATCGATTCGCGAAGCTCGCGGCGGCGGCCGGCCACGCGGGTGAAGTCGGCCTCCACGATCGTGGTGCAGTGCGCGGCGGTGCGCCTGCTCCCGGTCATGTGACGGGCAATCGCCTGGCGCATCGGGGACATCGGCTCGGCGCGCGTCGGTCCGATCAGTTCGTCGATGCCCGGAGGCGGGGCGCCGGCCGGTGCAGCCGGGGCTGCCTCGCCCCCAGCCTCGCTCGGCGTCGGCGCCTCCGCCTCGTCGGGTCGATAGGGAGACTCGATGTGGAGGACCGGCTCCGGTGGTCCTTCCGAAACGCCCTCCCGAGTCTCGATGTAAGCGAGAACGTCCCTCTTTCGCACCCTGCCGCCGATGCCGGTGCCCGTCACCTGCGACAGGTCGATCCCGTGCTTGTCGGCGATCCGGCGCACGACGGGGGAATAGAACGTCGATCGATCGCCCTCTCCATCGGTGACGATGTCCCGATCGGCGGTTGGTGCCTGCTGCTCGCTGCCCGCTGCCTGCCTTCCGTTGTGCTCGTCGGGATGTGCCTCGCCCGGCTTCGCCTCGGCGTCGATCTCCGCCAGCGGCGTACCGACGGCAACCGTGGTCCCGGGCTCGACGAGGATCCGGTCCAGCCGGCCGCCGGCCGGGGAGGGGATCTCGACGTCGATCTTGTCGGTCGTCACGTCGCAGATGGGCTCGTCGGCCTCGACCCAATCCCCCGGACGCTTGCGCCACTCGACGATCGTCCCCTCGGCGACCGAGACGCCCATCTGCGGCATCACGACCTCGACCGCGTTCGTGGCCTTCTGCTCAGTAGGCGAGGAGGGCACGGCATGCCTCCTTCATGTCGTCGAGCTGTGGCAGCACCGCCTGCTCGAGCGGCGGGCTGAACGGGATGGGCACGTCCGGCGCGGTGAGGCGGCGAACCGGTGCATCCAGGTCCTCGAAGGCCTCCTCGGTGATCAGCGCCGCGACCTCCGCCCCGACGCCGCAAGATCTCGTCGCCTCGTGCGCGACGAGCGCCTTGCCGGTCTTGCGGACGCTCTGGAGGATCGACTCGCGGTCGAGCGGGGCGACGGTTCTCAGGTCGACGATCTCGATGTCCTCGTCGAGCTCGTCCGCGGCGCGCAGTGCCAGGTGGACGCTCGACCCGTAGGCGATCACGGTCATCTCCTCGCCGGTCCGGGCGATTCGCGCCTCGCCGATGGGCACGGCATGCTCGCCCTCGGGCACCTCGTCCCTGACGTGGCGGTACAGCCCCTTGTGCTCGAGGTAGCAGACGGGGTTGGGGTCCCGGATCGCGCTCACCAGGAGTCCCTTGGCGTCCGACGCGGTCGCCGGGGCCACGACCTTGAGGCCGGGGGCCTGGATGAACCAGGCCTCGGGGTTCTGCGAGTGGAACGGTCCACCCGAGAATCCGCCTCCGGACGGCAGCCGGATCACCATCGGCACGGCGACGCCCTGCCGGTAGTGCAGTTTCGCGGCCACGTTGACGAGCTGGTCGAACCCGCACGAGATGAAGTCGGCGAACTGCATCTCGCAGACGGGCCGCAATCCCTCGGCGGCCGCGCCGACGGCGGTGCCGATGATCGCGTTCTCGGCAAGCGGTGTATCGAGGCAGCGCTCGGCGCCGAACTCCTCGACGAAGCCGTCGGTCACCTTGAACGCGCCGCCGAAGGCGCCGATGTCCTCGCCCAGGCAGAACACCGACTCGTCGCGGCGCATCTCGGTGCGTAGCGCGTCGGAGATCGCCTCGAGGTAGGTCATCTCGCGCGTCCCGGAGGGGGATCCGTCGGCGCCGGGCGCGGGGGTGAGGCTCGTGCCGCCGCGCTGCTCGACGGTGCTCACGCGACCCTCCTCTCGACCGGTGCGGCTCCGTTGCCCGCGCCGTCTTGCGACCACCGGGACCAGGGAGCGTGCCCGTCGCCGAGGGGTTCGGACGAATCGGCGAAGACGCCGTCGGCGGCGAGGCCGGGATCGGGCATCGGCGAGGCGAGCGCAATGCCCGCGCACTCATCGACGTAGGCGCGCACCTCTTCGCGGATGCCTTCCACCTCCTCGGGCCGGAACCCGTAGTCGGAGACGAGTCGCTCCGCGTAGCGATCGATCGGATCGCGCCGCGCCCACTCCTCATGGAGCTCCTTCGGCACGTAGCGCATGTCGTCGTGCGCGCCGTGTCCGTGCATTCGCATCGTCTGGCACTCGATCAGCGTGGGGCCTCCTCCAGCCCGCGCGAGATCCGCCGCGGTCCGCGCCGCCTCGAAGACGTCCTCGACGTCGTTGCCGTCGACGTTCACACCGGGGAACCCGTACGTGTGCGCCCGCTCCACCGGATCCACCACGAACTCGAACTCGTTGGGGGTCGAGTACGCGAACCGGTTGTTCTCCAGCACGAAGACGATCGGGAGGCGGTGGATGCCCGCGAAGTTCATCGCCTCGTGCCACTGGCCGTTGGCCGTGGATCCCTCGCCGAAGAAGGTCATCGCCACCCGCTGCTCCCGCCGCGTCTTGAACGCCAGCGCCATCCCCGTGGCGACGAGGGCCATATCGGGAAGCATCGACACCATCCCGACGCAGCCGAGCTGCCGATCCCCGAAGTGCATGTTGCCGTCCTTGCCGCCGGTGACGCCGCCGGCCCGACCCATGTAGTTCGCGAGGTAGCGGTCCGGCGTCACGCCGCGAACGAGGTGGGCGCCGAGGTCGCGGTGCAGGATGCACATCCGATCCTGAGGGCCGAGAACGAAAGAGGCGCCCACCGAGACCGCCTCCTGCCCGCACCCGTCGTAGAAGGAGCCGGGCACCTTGCCCTGCTTGTAGAGGGTGAGAGCGCGCTCCTCGGAGGCGCGCATCATCGCCATGTAGCGGAAGAGGCTCGCGCGATCCTCCCGCGTCAGGGGCGCATCGACGAGTTCGCGTACACGCTCACGCGCGACGACGCTCGCGTCCGTTGTCTCCATATCCCGTCCGCCTTTCACTCGGGCCCCGCGACGGGATCTCCGTCTGCCGGGCCGTTGTCGCCGCTACGGGATCTCCGATCACGGCTCCTACGGACCAGGGCGCGAGGGTTCCGCCCCACACCCCTATGTATCACTCGCTACCCGATTCTACATTCGTGACGCGGCGCTGCAAGGGCACGCGCTCCCGGGAGGTTTTGTCATCCCAGGTACGCCATGGCGTACCCAAATCGCCAAAAGCTTGCAGGGACGCTCAGAGGGCCAAGCCCAACGGCTCCTCGAGCAGGTTTCGGATCCGGTCGAGGAAGCGGGCGCCGTCCGCCCCGTAGAGGATCCGGTGGTCGCAGGCGAGCGTCATCGGCATCAGGTGCGCGATGGCGAGCTCGCCGTCCCTGACCGCCGGTTTCTCGGCGATCGCGCCGACGGCCAGGATCCCGGCCTGCGGCGGGTTGATGACCGCGGCGAAGCTCGAGATGCCGAACATGCCGAGGTTGGAGACCGTGAAGGTCCCGCCCGAGAGCTCCGGCGGCGTCACCGTTGCCTCGCGGACGCGCTCGGCCAGAGCTCGCGTCTCGCTTGCGATCTGCCGGAGCCCCTTCTGATCGGCGTCGAACACGGTCGGCACCACCAGCGCGTCCCGCGCGGCGACGGCGACGCCCACGTTCACGCGCGAATACAGCTCGAGCCGGCCGTCGCGGTAGGCGCCGTTGGCCCGCGGATGCTCGCGAAGCGCGATCGCGCAGGCCTTGACGACCATGTCGTTGAAGGAGGGCACGATCTCGCCCTCGCCGGCGGCGGCCTTCAACCGGCCCCGGGCCTCCACCGCCCGCGTCATGTCCGCCTCGACGGAGAGGTAGAAGTGTGGCGCCGTGGCCTTCGACTCGGCCATCCGCCGCGCGACCGTCGACTGGAGCTTGGTCAGCTCCTCAAAGGAGACGCTTCCCTTGGCGGTCTCGGGTCGCTCGGCCACGCCCGGGGTCGGACCGGCGGGGGCCGCGGGTACCGGAGCGGCCGGCGCCGGTGCAACCTCGGGTCCGGCCGTGGCGGCTCGCTCGACGTCGGCCTTGACGATGCGACCTCCCGGCCCGGATCCGGCGACCCCAGCGAGATCGAGTCCCCTCTCTCGCGCGATCCGACGAGCCAGCGGCGAGGCCTTGACGCGCCCGTCTCCCGCGGGGGGAGCCGGCGGTGCGGCAGCCTCCGCAGGCGCTGCGGCTCCTTGCGGGGGCGCTGCGGGGGAGGGAGCGGGGGGACTCGGCGCAGACTCGGGAGCTGCGGGTTCCGTCGACCTCGCCGGGGCGCCATCTCCCGACGGCGCCTCACCGGGCTCGCCGACCCGCGCGATCACCTCGCCGATGGGGAGCGTGTCGCCCTCGGCGGCGACGACCTCGATCAGGGTGCCTCCCGCGTCGGCCTCGTACACCATGTTGGCCTTGTCGGTCTCGATCTCGACGAGCTCCTCGCCCAGCTCGACGGGATCGCCGGGAGACTTCAGCCAGCGCAGGATCGTGCCCTCCTCCATCGAGTCGGAAAGGCGGGGCATGACGATGTCGGTGGCCATCAGACGCTGCCCTCGAGCGTCGCCAGCGCCGCCGAGACCACGTGCTCCGCGTGCGGGATCGCCGCCTGCTCGAGGCGCCGCGAGTAGGGCATCGGCACGTCCGCGCCGGTGACCCGCTGGACCGGAGCGTCCAGGTAGTCGAACGCCTGCTCCTGGATGAGGGCGGCGATGTTGGCTCCCACCCCGCCGTGCGGCCAGCCCTCCTCGACGACGACGCAGCGGTTCGTCTTACGCACCGATTCCAGGATGGTGTCCAGGTCGAGGGGTCGCAGCGTTCGCGGGTCGATCACCTCGGCCTCGACGTTGCTCTCGTTGGCGAGGGTCTTCGCGGCGCGCTGCGCGATGTCGACCATGCGCAGGATCCCCACGATGGTCACGTCGCCGCCCTCACGCAGCACCGCGGCCTCGCCGAAGCTGAGAAGTGGCCCGTCCCCGTTTCCCTCCGGAACCTCGCCGCGGGCTCCGTAGAGCGTCTCGTGCTCGATGAAGATCACCGGGTTGTCGTCGCGGATCGCTGCCTTCAGCAGCCCCTTTCCGTCCGCAGGGGTCGAGGGGCACGCGACCAGGACGCCGGGGATGTGCAGGAACATCGCCTCGAGGCTGTGCGAGTGAGTCGGACCGAGCTGATGCCCGCCGCCTCCCGGCATCCGTACCACCATCGGGACGCGAACCTGGCCGTTGAACATGTACGGGATCGCCGCCATGTGGTTGACGATCTGGTCCATCGCCAGCAGGGCGAAGTTCACGGTCATGATCTCGACCACCGGCCGCAGTCCGGCCATCGCCGCCCCGACCCCCGTGCCGACGATCGTGTTCTCGGAGATCGGCGTATCGCGCACCCTCTTCTCGCCGAACTCGTCCAGCAGGCCTTCGGTGACCTTGAACGCCCCCTGGAAGACGCCCACGTCCTCGCCCATGACGAAGACGCTGTCGTCGCGGCGCATCTCCTCGGCGAGCGCCTGGTTCAGCGCCTCGCGCATCCGCACGACGGCCATCAGCCGTCCCCCTCGCCGTCGTCCTCGAGCGCGTCGGCGGCGTCCCGGTCCTCCATCGTCTGCTCCGGACGACGACCGCGCGGGCTCTCCTGCCCGGCGTAGGCCGCACCGGCCTCGGCCAGCTTCCTCGCCTCGCCCGCCGCGCCGACCTCCCGCTCCTCCTCGCCCCGGTGGGGCTCCGGGGTCCGCTCGTCCACCGCGTACCAGCCGGGGACCTGGTCGCCGACGACGTACAGGTGGTCGTAGAGGGACTCGAGCGGCGGCTCCGGCGAGTTGTTGGCGAACTCAACCGCCGCCAGGACACGCTCCTCGACGCGCTGGCGCATCGCCTCGACTTCGTCCTCGGAGCTCACGTTCTCGGCGAGCAGACGGTCGCGAAAGACGGTGACCGGATCCTTCTTGCGCCATTCGGCGACCTCCTCCTTGGTCCGATAAACCTCGGGATCGGCGGCGGAATGGCCGCGGAAGCGGTAGGTGAACGCCTCGACGAGGGTTGGTTGGCGGTCCTCTCGCGCGAGGCGGATGTGCTCGGCGACGATCTCGCGCATCGCGAGGACGTCCATGCCATCCACGCGAACGCCCGGGACCCCCAGCCCCTCCGCCTTCCGGGAGAGGTCGGTGACGGCGGAATGGCGCTCGATCGACGTGCCCATTCCGTACAGGTTGTTCTCCACCAGGAACACGACCGGCAGCTTCCAGAGCGCCGCGAGGTTCAACGTCTCGCCGAAGTTGCCGCTGTTCGAAGCGCCGTCGCCGAACATGCAGACCGTGACCGCATCCTCGCCCTTGTACTCGGAGGCGAGCGCGAGCCCGGCCGCGATCGGGAGGTTGCCGCCGACGATCCCGTAGCCACCCATGAAGCGCCGCTCGGTGTCGAAGATGTGCATCGATCCCCCGCGGCCGCGCGAGCAGCCGTCCTCGCGCCCGAACAGCTCCGCCATCACGTTCTTCGGGTCGGTCCCTCGCGCGATCGCGTGACCGTGCGTCCGGTACGTTCCGATCAGGTAGTCCTCGTCCCGCATCACGGACGTCGTGCCGACGATCGTCGCCTCCTCGCCGATCGCCAGGTGGAGGAAGCCGCCGGCCTTTGCCTGCTGGTACTGGCGACCCGCCTCCTCCTCGAAGCGGCGAATCAGCGCCATCGTCTCCAGGAGCTCGCGGCAGGTCGCCTCGTCGGGCAGCGGATGCGAGGCAGCACCCTTCCCGTCGCCGGCCGCCGCCAGGGTCGGCTCCTGAGCTACCTCCGGTTCAGCCGTTTCCGTGCGCTCTTTGGCCACCGTCGCTCACGATAACTCAGCCGTGGTACGACCGAGCGGCAGCACGGGCCGCCTCCTCCAGGCGGTCGTCGCCCCAGTACACCTCGCCGCCCACGACCAGGCTTGGGACTCCCTTGACGCCGAGATCTCCCGCTCGCTCGGTGGACTCTCGCAGGGCGGACTTCAGGGATTCGCGGTCCACGGCGGCCAGCATCGCGCGCGGGTGGATCTCGGCCGCGGCCGCCGCGAGCAGGACGTTGTCTCGCTCGCTCAGGTCGCGCCCGGCGGCAAAGGCCTGTCTGAAGGCCGCCAGCGAGAACGACACGGCGCGGCCGATCTCCTTCGCGTAGGTGGCCGCCCGCATCGCGAACAGCGAGTTCGGAGGCCACGGGTCCGGCCAGCGGATCGGCGGCAGCCCGTACGCCGCGGCGCGTCGCTCGCACTCCTCCATCCCGGTCTCCCGCCCGGGACCGTTGCCCCAGGAGTAGCGGTCGAAGCGCTTGAAGAGCCCGCCGAGCAGGACGGGCTGCCACTCGGGGGGCGGGGCGCCGGTCTCCGCGAACAGCCCGCTAATGCGCTCGGCGGACAGGTACGCGTACGGCGAGCCCAGGTCGTAGTAGAAGACCGTCCTCCGCAGGTCAGCGCGCATGCTGGTCGCCGTACGAGATGAGCTCCAGAAGCGAGCCGTCGGGGTCGCGGAAGTACACGCTGACGCCCTTGCCGCGCGCCCCGAAGCGCTTCACGGGCCCGACCTCGACTTCCACCCCGTGGTTCTGGAGGTGGCGGATGGCCTCCTCGGGTGTGCCCGACCAGACGAAGCACAGGTCCGAGCCTCCCGGAGCCACGGGAATTCGGGCCAGCTCGCTCGCGGGCTCGCCCGGGCCGTGAACGTTGAGCTGCGTGGCGGCGAAGCGGTAGGCGCGTCGTCCGGACACGAGCTCGATGACCTCGGCGCCGAGGACGTCTCGATAGAACGCATTCGACCGGTCCCAGTCCGAGACCGCCAGCACCGAGTGGTCTAGGTCGATCGGACGAGCCGCTTCTGTCATGTCGCCGCCTCGAGCCAGGCCATGACATCGGCCGCGTTCCGGTCCGGGGGGAACACGGGATAGAAGACCTTCACGATCCGACCCTCCCGTGCGATCAGGGTGAGGCGGCGATAGAGGCGCATCCCCGCGACCTCGAACGTGGGAAGGCTCAACGCGTCGGCGAGCTCGAGCCGCGGATCGCTCAGGATCGGATAGGGGAGCCCGACCCGCTGGGCGAACTCCACCTGCTCCGGGAGTGGCTGCGCGCTCAGGCCGATCACGTCGGCGCCCAGCGCCCGCAGCTCGGCGAAGTGGTCTCGGAATGCGCACGACTGCGGCGTGCAGCCGCGTGCTCCCGGAATGTCGTCCCAGCCCGCCGGGAGCGGCTCACCGGGGCGGCCGGTTCGCGGGTACACGTAGAGGACGAGCGTGCCCCGGGCGACAGCGGCAAGGTCAACGGCACCGTCCGAGGTCGAAGGCAGCGAGAGCGCCGGCATCGGCTCTCCCGCCAAGTGGTCGGCGGCGCCGTCGTCCACGGGAACGGGCAGATCCGCGGGAAGGACGTAGGGGTCCGGTTCCGTGCCCACGCCACCACGATATTGGGCGCCCCAATCGCCATCGTTCCGGGGGAACGGCTGTAAGGTGCCGTCGAAATCGGACTGGCTCGGTGGGGGTCGATGAGGCTGCTCGGGTCGGCCAGAGAGGGGAGACGTCCATGCGGGGACTCATGAAGCGGATGGGGGTCGTGATCGGCGTCGCGGCGGCTCTGGCGCTGGCCGCAGCCGGCTGCGGAACCAAGACCATCGACCAATCCAGCGAGGTCGATCTGGTTAACAAGCAGCTCGCGGAGGACAACCTCAAGGCGAAGTCGGTCGAGTGCCCCGATGACGTCGAGGCCAATGAGGGCGACACGTTCAAGTGCGACGTCACGCTCGCCGACGGCAGGACGGGCACCTACACGATCGCGATCAAGAAGGTGGAAGGGGACAGCGCCTCCCTGCAGGTGACGGGCGCCAAGGACACGACCAAGAAGTAAGGAGACTCGTGCCCTGAGCGGCGGCTCAGGCGTGGATCGCCCAACGGTCCACGGCGCGGGCGGCGTCCAGAACCGCCTCGGACATCGTCGGGTGCGGGTGGACGATCCGCGCCAACTCCTGGTAGCCGCCCTCCAGCGCCATGGTGTTGACGAGCTCGGGGATCATGTCGCAGGCGCGGTTGCCAACGATGTGGGCGCCGAGGATCTCTCCGTACTCGGAATCGACGACCAGCTTCACCAGGCCGTCGCGGTCGTCGTAGATGGGCGCCGCTCCCACGCCGCCGAGCTTCATCTTCCCGATCTTGACGTCGTGGCCTGCCTCCTTGGCCTGCGCCTCGGTTATGCCCACGCTCGCCACCTGCGGCTGGCAGAAGGTCGCTCCGGCGACGAGGTTCTCGTCGACGGGATGGGTCTCGGCTCCGGCCGCATGCTCGACCGCGACGACCCCCTCCTCGGAGGCCTTGTGGGCCAGCGCCTTTTGACCGACCAGGTCGCCGATCGCGTAGACCTTCGGGTTCGACGTGCGCTGGTAGCCGTCCACCTCGATCTTGCCACCGTCGTTTGTCTTGACGCCGGCTGCCTCGAGGTTCAGTGGCTCGGTGTCCGGAGCCCGTCCGCCGGCGATGCACAGGTAGTCGACCTCGACCTCCGTCTCGCCGTACTTCACCTTGACCGAGCCCTTGCCGACGTCGACCGACTCGACGGGCGTGCCGGTGGAGACCGTGATGTTCTGCTTCTTGAAGGTCCGCTCGACGACCCGAGCCATGTCCTTGTCCTCCTCCGGCAGGATCTGGTCGAGCATCTCGATCAGCGTGACCTCGGTTCCGAAGCGCGCGTAGGCGGAGGCGATCTCCGCGCCGGATGCCCCGGCGCCCACCACGGCGATGCTCTTCGGCTGCTCCGACAGCGACCAGGCGCCCCACGTGTCCACGACGCGGTCCGAGAACTCGACGCCCGGGATCGCGAGAGCCACGGATCCGGTCGCCAGCACCATCGCACCAGCCTCGTAGGTCGCGTCGCCGACGGCGACGTTTCCCTCGGCGGTGAGCGAGGCGTCGCCCACGATCACCTCGACCTTGTTCTTCTTCCACAGCATCTCCACGCCGCTTGACAGCGTGCTCGAGACCTTCGCCCGGCGCTCGCCCAGCGCCTTCCAGTCCATGGCGACGCCCTCCGCCGTCACGCCGAGCTCGGCGCCGTTGCGCGCGTGGTCGTAGAGCTCGGCGCTGTGCAGGACCGTCTTCGCCGGGATGCAGGCGTAGTTCAGGCAGCGCCCGCCTGCCTTGTCCCTCTCGACGACGGCGGTCTTCTTACCCAGCTGCGCGGAGCGAATCGCCGCGACGTAACCGCCCGGCCCGCCGCCGATCACGATCACGTCGTAGGACTCAGCCACGGTCGCGACTCTAAACGAACGTCGCTAGGTCTCGCGATCCCAGTAATCCACGTCGCTGGAGCGCCGGACCATGACGTTGTCGCGCCGGCCCTCGGTGAAGACGCCGATCTTGTCGCTGTCGGGATAGACGGCCACCGCCGGCAGGTTGGCGGTGGAGACGATGAGCATCTGCACCGCGTCCTCGCCGTGGTTCGTCAGCTTGTGGGCGCCGTCGGGCCCCGCGGGGAAGCAGACGAGGTCGCCGGGACCCAGCTCGTCCTCGCCATCCGGGTGGCGGACCGTCAGCATCCCCTCCAGCACGAGCAGCCACTCCTCGTCCGACTCGTAGTGGTAGGGGCAGTTGCTGTTGCCGGGCTCCAATTCGTACAGCGTCCCGGCCATCGTCTTGCCGCCGATCGGGGGTGCGAGTTTCACGTAGCCGGAGCGATAGCCCTCCGGATCGTCGTCGTCGTGGTCGAGCTCCGCGTGGAAGATGTTGAGCTTCTTCATGCGGCGCAGACTAGTCATCAATCCCGCGGCGTTCGCTCGGGCATCTGAATGCGGGCCATCGCGCGGATCATGAAGTAGAAGAGCGTCCCCGCGATCACGATCAGCGCCAGATTGCCGACGATGGGGCCGACCGTGCTCGCGCTCACGGCGCCGAGGACGGCGGCGATGATCAGCAACGCCAGCACGGCCTGGAATCCGAGCACCGCCCAGTAGCGAACCCGCCACATGCCGACCGACATCACGCCCATCAATGCTGCGGGGACGATGACCTGAAGCAGGTGGGGGCGGTCGCCGTTGACCTCCGCCCCGAGCGCGTACGCGACGACGACCGAGATCGCGATGGCCCCGGAGATGATCGCCCCAGCCGTGACGATCAGCGGCCGCTCGTTGGGCTCCAGCGGCTCGAGCCGCTCGCGCGCGGCGCGGTTCCTCTCCTCGTAACGAGCCGCGATCTGCTCGCGACGCTCGACCGCGCGAGCCTTGCGCTTGCGACGTTCCGCGCGCTTTCGCTCACGGTCGGCCATCAGGTGACCGGCGCCTCCCGGCCGAGCGCGGCGCTGAGCGCGCTGGCGGCCGCCTCGGGATCCCGGGCATCCCGAATGGCCCTGACGACGACGATCCGCTGCGCCCCGGCCGCGACCACCTCGGCCACGTTCTCCGTGTCGATCCCGCCGATCGCAAACCACGGGATCCTCGCCACGCGAGCCGCGTACGGCACCAGCTCGAGTCCGGTCGCCGCCCGGCCCTCCTTCGTGGGGGTCGCCCAGACCGGGCCGACGCTGATCTGGTCGGGGCGTTCGTCGCCCTCCGCCGCACACGCCGCGTCGACCTCCGTCCGGGAGTGGGTCGAGAGTCCGATGAGGGCGTCGGCGCCGGCCTGCGCGCGCGCCTCGGCGACCGGCATGTCCTCCTGGCCGACGTGAACACCGTCGGCCGCGCAGGCCTCGACCAGATCCGGCTGGTCGTTCAGGATGAACAGCGCGCCGTGCTCGTCGGCCAACCGACGAAACGGCAGCGAGAGCGAGATGAGCTCCTCGGCACAGCGCGGCGCCTTCTCGCGCAGCTGGACCATGTCCGCGCCGCCGCGGAGGGCCGCCTCGAGTAGCGGGGTGGGGTCGCGGCCGTCCGGGAGGCCGTCACACACGAAATAGAGCCTCGCTCGCGCGAGCGCGTCCAGCCGTTCTGCGCGTGAAACCGGCACCTACGTGAGTCTCGCAGTCGCGCGCGTGAAGCGCGCCCGCCGGGTGGGCGGAGTCCCTGGACGGGACGCGAGTACCATGGGCTGACAACGGGAGCCCATAGACGCGGGCTGAGAGGGCGGCATCCGGCCGCCGACCGTCTGAACCTGATCCGGGTAATGCCGGCGCAGGGATGGTGGCGCGGAACGCCCGACGAGGCCCGGTCCCTCCGGGAGCACATCGTGGCGCACGACATCACATCGATCGGAAGCGGCAGCGACGTCGTCGTTCCCCTGCGGCGTCCCCCCGCGCGCGCCGGGGGACACGACGAGCTCGACGCGGTCATCGTCGGCGGCGGGACGATCGGCCTCGCATGCGCTTGGCGCGCCGCTCGCCGGGGGCTCCGGGTGCGAGTTCTGGAGCGCGATGAGCCCGGCGCGGGCGCGACTCACGTCGCCGCGGGCATGCTCGCGCCGGTGGGCGAGGCCAACTGGGGGGAGGAGGCGCTGGTGCGGATCGCACTCGCCTCCGCGCGAGGCTGGTCGGCCTTCGCGGCCGACCTCGAACGCGACGGCGGCCTCGAATCCGGCTACGAGCCCCGCGGAGCGCTGCACATTGCGCTCGACCGCGACGAGGCCGAGGAGCTTCGCCGTCGCTTCGAGTTGATGACGTCGCTGGATCTGGGCGTCGAGTGGCTTCGGCCGACCGCCTGCCGCGCCCTGGAGCCGGGCCTCTCGCCGGGGGTCAGGGCCGGGGTCCATCTGCCCGGCGAGGCGGCGGTCGATCCCCGCCTGCTGGTGCCGGCGCTGGTCGCCGCCGTGGAAGGGACCGGCGGGGAGATCATCGTCGAGGCGGAGGTCGTCGACGGGCTCTTCGAGGGCGAACGCCTCGCCGGCGTGATCACGGCGGACGGGCGCGAGCATCGGGCGAATCGCGTCGTCCTGGCGACGGGGGCATGGTCGGGAGCCTCGGCGTGGCTTCCGCCGGAGGCCCGCCCGCCGGTGCGCCCGGTGAAGGGGCAGCTCCTGGTCCTGCGCGGCAGCCCGGAGCAGGCGGTGTCCACCAGGATCATCACCACGGAGCGCGTCTACCTCGTGCCGCGACCGGACGGGCGCTTGGTGGTCGGCGCCACCGTCGAGGAGCGCGGCTTCGACCTCCAGGTGACCGCCGGCGGGATCCACGAGATGCTTCGGGAGGGCTATCGGACCGTCCCGGACATCGCCGAGCTCGAGCTCGTGGAAACCCTCGCTGGGCTGCGGCCGGGGACCCCGGACAACGCGCCACTGATCGGACCCGGGGCAATTGACGGTCTCATCCTCGCGACCGGGCACTACCGCAACGGGATCCTGCTCACCCCGGCGACCGCGGAGGCGGTCGCCGCGATGCTGGCCGGGGAGCCCATGCCACCCGAGGCTCGGCTTGCGCATCCGGGTCGGTTCGGCGCCGAGAGCGCCCCCGGGCTGGCCGCCGCTCCTGCCGGGGGGGAGGTCGCGAAGTGATCGTGGAGTTGAACGGGCGTCCCGAGGAGCTCCCGGACGGGGCCACGGTAGCCGACGCCGTGAAGGCGGCCGGCGTCGACGGAGAGCACCGGGGAGTGGCGGTGGCCGTCGACGGTGAGGTCGTCCGCCGCACCGAGTGGGAGAGCACGGCGCTCGGGAACCGACAGGCCGTGGAGGTCGTCAGGGCGGTGCAGGGTGGCTGAGCAGCAGGTAGCAGGTAGCAGGGAGAGGGCCGAGGCGCCGGGGGTGAACTTCGAGCTCGGCGGCCGCACCTGGGGATCCCGGTTGATCGTCGGCACCGGCGGCTTTCGTTCCCTGGAGTCGATGGAGCGCGCTCTCGTCGCCTCCGATGCCGAGATCGTGACGGTCGCCCTGAGGCGCGTGGATCCGACGGCGAAGGGATCGGCGCTCGAGCTGATCGACGGGCTGGGGAAGTTCGCGCTCCCGAATACAGCCGGGTGCTACACCGCCCGCGACGCGGTGCGGACCGCGCGCCTCGCGCGCGAGGCGTTCGAGACCGACTGGATCAAGCTCGAGGTCATCGGGGACGACCGCACCCTCTTTCCCGATGCGGTGGAGCTGGTCGAGGCCGCGGAGACGCTCGTGGACGAGGGCTTCACGGTGCTCCCGTACACGAACGACGACCCCATCCTGGCGCGCCGCCTGGAGGACGCCGGGTGCGCCGCCGTGATGCCACTCGGGTCCCCCATCGGCTCGGGGATGGGGGTCGCCAATCCCTACAACCTTCAGATCATCGTGGAGCGGGCCTCGGTGCCGGTGATCCTGGACGCCGGCATAGGCACCGCGTCGGACGCCGCGATGGCGATGGAGCTCGGGTGCGAGGGCGTGCTGCTGTCGAGCTCGGTGGCGCGGGCGAAGGACCCGGAGCGGATGGCGACGGCGATGCGCCAGGCGGTGGAGGCCGGGTTCGCCGCACGGGCCGCGGGCCGGATCCCACGCAAGCTGCACGCCCAGGCGTCGACGCCCGACGAGGGGCTGCCGGACCTGGGCTAGCCCCGACTCAGCCGCCGGGTCCCGTGTAGCCGTCGAGGTAGCACGGGTGTCCGTCGCAGGTGTCGATCACCGAGCCGCCGATCCGCAGGAATGCGGAGATCTGGCGCTGGCCCTCGACCGTCTCGCTCGCGTCGGGTCCGTGCGGGTCGACGCCCTCGCGGTTGGGCACGTCGTACGGCGGCGGCGGTGGGGTTCCCTTGACCTCGCCGTCCACCGTTCGCAGCGGGCCCACGTCCCACATCGTCACCGCGGACCCGCGGTGCGGGAACTGCCGGATTCGGGGAATTCCCCAGAGCGGCTTGCGATCGAGGCTTCGACCTGGATCGAGGACGGGGCGCCGGACGGGAAGCCCGATCGTGCGGGCCTCGACCTCGGTGGCGATGTTGGCCACCTGGTGGTCGCCGAACGCCTCCTGGATCAGGACCCTGTGACGGGGCGTATCGGAGAAGGGATGGTCGGTGATCCGGTGGGCGTACCCGTTCGCCTCCCCGCGCTCCCAGAGCATCTCGACCAGCGACAGCATGAGCTGCCGGTCGAGCTCGTCGGGATAGTTGTCGTAGAGCCCGAGGTTCGTGTCGACGCCGCCGATGATGCCGTGCGCGTAGTCGTCGAAGTCGACGCTTCGCTGGAGCAGGGTCGAGTAGTTCATGCCCGGGACTCCCAGGTAGGCGCGGTTGAAGTCCGGCGCCACGGCGGTCAACGATCCGCCCATGATCCCGCCCTGGCTTCCGCCCGCGTAGAAGAGGCGTCGGCGATCGATCAGGCTCTGACCGCTGAAGCGAAAGGCCGTATCGGTCGAGAGCCCCTGCGGATGGATCATCGCCCGGCCCAGGTAGAGGAAGTTGAGCATGCCCTGCTGGAGCCGGTCGGCGATCGTCGGGAACCGCGAGAGGTCCTCTAGGACGGTGAGGACGTTGGGGACGTCCGAGGAGGACAGCCCCGTCCAGTCGCTGGCGCAGAACATCATGCGGTGGTCGGAGGCGACTGCCTGGAGCTTTCCGGACTCCACCTCGCTCGCGTTCCCCAGGAGGCCGTGCCCGTACAAGGAGGGCCGCAGCCGATGGGGGCCGCCGGCGATCGCGCTTCGGGGGATGATGCACTCGAAGTTGGCCGGTGTGACGTTGCCCGGGATCCGCTGCGGCCGTCCGTGCTGGTCGAGCCGGAAGCGCGAGCCCGGCGGGCATCCGGGCTGGTCGAGGAAGCAGGGGACCGTCACGGTGCCCTTGACCAGCCGCGCCAGCTCGTCGTTCTCGCCCTCCTGGCAGCCGTCCGTCCCGCAAGGGCTGAAGTTCTCGACCGACGTGACGGAGAAGCGCGGCGATGATCCCTCCACCTGGAGGTCGGAGAGGTCGTGGTCGCCCAGGAGGTCGAATGCCCGGTTGCGTATCGAGAGCATTCGCCCGGCCGCGCTGCGGTCGCTCTCGACGGTGAAGTCCCAGGCGAGGTACAGGCCGTGCCGGCCGATGCCGGCCTTGCGCAGCGTGTGGAAGATCGACTCGAAGTGGCCGCGGCGCCGCTCCACCGGGGGCTGGCCGGACGGGATGTCGTCCCGGTAGTAGCGGAAGGCGGCCGAGGCCGGGATCCGCGTGCCGTCGGCCCGGCGCAGGTCCCGCAGGACGACGATGTAGCGGTGGTTCGCGTGGAAGTTGACCGCGGGCCGGATGATGAGGGTTCGGTCGGCGGGGTTGGGCGGATTGACGTCGACCTCGCTGAAGATCGGCCAGCGCTTGCCCGTGTCGGCGTCGAAAACGATGATCGGGGCGTCGCGGCGCCGGTAGGCGCCGAGATTCGTCACGCGCACGGCGCCCGTGCGTCGCAGCGCCCGCGGCGTGTCGAGGCCTGGGACCTTGGTGACGATCTCCTGCCCGGCCGAGAAGCCGTCGGAGTAGTTGTAATCCGCGGCATCGATGTGGACGCCGTTGCGGTTCGCGGGCATCGACGCCGTCCGCAGCGCGACCCGCCTACCGGTCGGCGTTTCCGCATGCCTCGTGTAGTAGTCGTTGGGGAACGGGAGCAGGCAGCGCGCCTGATCGAGGAAGTCGCATCGGTCGGCGTGCGCGGTATCGACGGGCGGCAGCTTTGCTTTGCCCGACGCCGTCGCCACTCCGGATGCGGCGAGTACGAGGATGGTCCCCAACAGCCCGGCGAGCTTGCGTCGCGGGTCTCCCATACCCGCGCTCGACTATATCGGCGGCCGCCGCCCGGCCGGTGTTGGGATTTTGGGGACGCTATGGCGTCCGCAATTCCGCAAAAGCTTCTCTAGGACGAGCGCCGGCGCCCCGCGACCTTGCGGTCAGTCCACTCGCCGACCGACCCGACGGCCCACGCGACGCGGTGTGCTGCACGCCCGGTGGGCGAGGGGTCGAGCGGCTCGATCGCCGCGTCGGGCGTCGTCCCGAGGGCGACGGCGGCCTTTCTCACGGCCCCGATCTGCCGCCGCATCCGGCGCTCCCACGAGCGGCAGAACTCGGGCAGCTTGGTGTCGCCGCGCGCCTCGCTGACGTTGGCCAGGTAGCCCAGCAGGGTCGCCACGTGCTCGAGGTCGTCGACGGCGAGCCGGAGCGCCTGGTTTCGCTCCAGGAACCGGTCCAGCACTGCGCCGCGGGCGAGTCCCAGGTTCGCCCCGCCTCCCTGGGCCGCGAAGCTCCCGTACAGGTCGTGGCGGGCGGTGAGGGGTCCGAGCTCGTTCAGCAGCTTGCCGAGCGACTCCGCCGCCTTGTCCAGCGGCTCCCGCGCCTCGGTGCCGTCGACGGAATGCGCCATCCGCCCGAGCCGCTTGGCGGCCTGGCTGGCGGTGACGTAGAGCTCGCGATAGCCACGGTTCTCGGCGGGGTGCAGCGGCACGCGCCAACGCTATTCGAAACCTGCGCCGCTCCGCAGGTCGCCCCACTAGGGGGGTGGTTGGGGCCGCTCGAAGACGACTTCCTCGGGTTCCTTGTCGGGCCGCAGGCCCTTGTAGGATGGCGCGCGGAGGGTTCGCGTGGCGGTCCACTCGCGGAACTCGATCTCGGCGACGAGCTCGGGCTTGACGAAGACGGCGTCGCGTGGGGGCTGGCGGCCGGTGAAGGGGCTCTTGTTGGTTCGCAGCGGCTCCAGCAGGGAGGTCAGGCGGTCCAACTCGGCGTCGGAGAAGCCGGTTCCCACCCGGCCGGCGTAGCGGAGGTGGCGCTTCCCGTCCTCGTCCTCCATGTATCCCACCAGCAGCGCCCCCAGGGTGCCTGCGCGGCGGCCCTGTCCGGGCAGCCAGCCGCCGATCACGAGCTCCTGGCTCATGACGTTCTTGACCTTGAGCCAGGCGCGGGTGCGACGGCCCGGCAGGTAGCGGCTGTCGAGGCGCTTGGCGACGAGGCCCTCGAGGCCGCGCTCCTTGGTGAGGTCGAGGAGGCCCTTGCCGTCGCCGCGGTGGTAAGTCGGCGTCTGCCAGTTCGGGCCCTCGAGGCCGAGGTCGTCGAGGCGCTGGCGGCGCTCCGTGTAGGGGAGGTCGATCAGCATGCGGCCGTCGAGGTACAGGACGTCGAAGATCGTGTAGGTGACGGGGCAGTCGCCCATGCGACGGCGGACGGTGGACTCGGAGGCGAGGTTCATACGGCTCTGTAGGCGCTCGAAGCTGGGCCGGCCTGCATCGTCGAAGGCGACCACCTCGCCGTCGAGGACGGCGTCGGTCGATCCCAGCTCGGCGGCCACAGCACGGAGCTCGGGGTAGGTCGCGGTGATGTCGCGCAGGGTGCGGCTCTCCAGGCGAAGGCGGCCGGCCTCGCAATAGGCGATCGCCCGGATGCCGTCCCACTTGATCTCGTACCCCCAGTTCTCGTCGTCGTGCGGCAGGGTGGACAGCGTCGCCGCCATGGGCCTCAAGCCCTCCGGCATCGGCTTGCGGTCGGGATCCGCCGGCGGATCCAACCGGTGGATCATCCAGTTGTCGCCGTTGGTCTGGAAGAGCGCGTACTTGCCGCTCATCCGCTCGCCGTGGAAGGTGGCGATGACCTCGTCGTCGCGGAATTTCTCCGGATCGAAGGTGCCGCGGTCCCAGATCCGCATCTTTCCCGCGCCGTACTGACCCTTGGGAATGTCGCCCTCGAACTCCAGGTACTCGAGGGGGTGGTCCTCGGTGTGCACCGCCAGGCGGTTCTGCTTCGGGTCCTGCGGAACGCCCTTCGGCAGCGCGAACGAGACGAGGGTTCCATCGTGCTCCAGGCGCAGATCCCAGTGGAGCCGGCGGGCGTGGTGCTCCTGGATCACGAAGCGGTTGCCGTTCGCCTTCCCCTTGTCGCCCTTCTTGCGCTTCCTGCCTTGGGGCTCCGGCGTCTCGTCGAACGAGCGCTTTCGCTCGTACTCGCTGAGCTTCTTGCGGCCGGCCATGGCGAGCCCATGGTAGGCGGGCGGGGTGGGTACCAGTTGACGCCTTCTTGCCGCTATCCGGCGATAGGGCGTCAAAAACGCGGTCGTTGCCCGTTGCCGAGCGTCTACAGTCTCGGCAACGGGGGCGTGGCCCGAAGGTCGGGCTGCAGACTTTTAATCTGCTGGTCTGGGTTCGATTCCCAGCGCCCCCACTGCTCTCAACCGTGCTTCTTCAGCGAACGGTGGGCGTGTGCGATGGCGTGCGGGCAGACGCCGTAGACGATCGAGACGGTTGCCCCCTTCGGGAGCTTCGTGCCCGCCGGCGGGGACTGGCTGAGGATCTTCTTGCACTTGCCGTTGTAGTGGGGGTTGCCGACCGTTCCCGTGAACGCGGGCGCGTGCTGCTGCAGTCCGACCCTCTCGACGTCGCGCACCGCCTTCCCGAATCGCTCACCGACCAGCTTGGGAACGGCGACGCGCTTCACCGCGGCTTCCGATCCCTGCCGGTGCGGCGGCGGAGTCCGCGCGACCGATGACGACGCGGTCGTGCTCGTCGACGTTCCGGAGCCCCCGCAACCCGCCACCAGGCCCGCCGCCAATACGACGATCGTCAACGGTCCGCCTGCAGTGAATCTCTTCATTCGGTCCCCTTTCTGCCTACCGCTTGTAGTCCCGTACCTCCTCGAGCGCGACCCTGCCGGCGATCTCAACCATGCCGCCGTCGAGTGGCCGGGTCAGGATGCGCGATCCGCGGCCCTGGCGGATGTCCAGCGGCCGCCCCAGCCGGTCGGTGAGGGCGACCGCGGCCGCTCCCGTCGCCTCGTCCTCCGGGATCCCGAACGGCTCCGCGAACACCCGCTCGCGCAGCACGCCGGCATCCTCGTCGATCCAGGCCCACATCCCGACCTCCGCGTCGCTCCTGGGCGACCCGTCCAGCGCCTCCACCTCGGCCGGCGAGCCGAGCTGCACGAACTCGAAGTCCGGCGCCCATTCGGGCCGCCCCGCCGCATACGTCCACTCGCCCCCGCTGCTGACCGGCACCTCGCCCGCCGGCGGCCGTAGTACCGGCACACCGCCGCGCTCGCGCGCGAGAAGCCACGCCGTGCCGACCACGGGATGGCCGGCGAAGGGAATCTCGATGGCCGGCGTGAAGATCCGGATCTCACCGCGCTCGGCGTCGTCGACGAACACCGTCTCGCTGAACCCAAGGTCCGCCGCAATCGCCTGCCGGTCGGCCTCGGGCACGGACGGCCCGTCGAGAAACACGCCCAGCGGATTGCCCCGGCTCCCATCGTCGCCGGTGAACACCCGCAGCACATGCAGCTCCGCCATCTCTTCAGTTCTACTGAAGCGCGATTGCGAACGACCCGCCGAGCAGCGCCACCCCCGCCACCAACCACGCCACGTAATCGCCGATGTGCCCGCTGTGGAGCGCGCGCAGGGGCGCGGCGCCGCCGCGCGCCACCCTCGACGCGGCCCGAGCGGCCGGTCCCTGGATCCGGCATCCGAAAAGGCCGAGAGCGGCCACTCCGATCGCCCCGATCAGGGTGATGCCCGAGTACAGATAGGCGCTGGCGGGCGCCGAGTACGCGGCCGCCGCCTCCACCGCCGGCGCGCTCGCCCCACGCATCACGGTGGACGCGTAGGAAGAGCCGTCCGCGAACTGCTCCGCGGCCCCCTCGAAGGCCTCCACCAGCCCGGGAACGAGCCCGATCGCGAGGGCACCGGCCGCCAGCATCACCGTGGGTACGAACAGCAGCGCCGGCGTGCGCTCCGGCGCCCCCTCCGCCTCGGAGGTCTCCTCCTCCTCGGTCGCCGGCGCCGGCCCGCCTTCTCCCCAACCGAGGAAGATCCCGGCGGCGGCCCTGAGCACAGCCCCGGCGGTGAGCGCCGACGTCGCGATCAGCACCCCGATCGCCCACCCGTACCCCTCCTTCACCAATCCCTCCTCGAGCAGCGACTTTCCGAAGAACGTCCCGAACGGCGGCAGCGCGGCGAACGACAGCGCCCCCACCACCCACACCGCTCCCGTGAACGGCAACCCAGGCCCAAAGGACCGCAGCCTCCGCTGCGACACGCTGCGGCGACGGTGCTGCACGATCCCGGCGGCGCCGAACAGCGCGGCCTTCCCGAGACCGTCGGCCACGATGTACACGGCCGCCCCGGCAACCCCGTCGGACGTCAGCAGCCCGAGCCCGATCAGGAACACCCCCACGTACGCGATCGTCGCGAACGCCAGCAGCCGCTTGATGTGGTCCTGCAGCGAGCACATGACCGCGCCGACGAGCGCGGTGAGCGAGCCCGCGATCACGAGCACGGCACGCAGCCCATCGGCGTGCACCGCCAGCGCGTCCCCGAACCCGTCGAACCAGATCCGCCCCACCGCGTAAATCCCCAGCTCGCTCATCGCGCCGGCGAACAGCAGGCAAACCGGCGTCGGCGCCACCGCGTACGCGTCGGCCAGCCAGAAGTGAAAGGGCACCACCGCCGCCTTGACGAAGAACCCGGCCGCCAGCAGGCAGAACGCCACCACCACCAGCCCATCCGGCGGCTCGCTCGCCAGCGCCTCGCCGATCTGCGCCAGATTCAGCGCCCCCGTGCGCCCGTATACCAGCGCGATGCCCGTGAGGATGAGAAACGAGCCGATCGTGTTGGTGACCGCGAAGTTCAGCGACCCCTCCACCGCCTCGTCCTCATCGATCTTGTAGCCCGCGAGCGCGAACGCCGCGACGCTCATCAGCTCGAAGAAGACGAACATGTTGAACAGATCGCCCGAGAGGCAGAAGCCGACCATCCCGCTGAGAAACAGCAGCATCAGCGTCTGGAAGTGGGGCGGATCCGTCTCCCGGTAGCGCCACATCAAGACCAGCGCCGCCACCATCAGCACCGCGCACAGCGTCGCCAGCCCGGCGCCGAAGGCGTCGACGACGAACGACACGCCGACGGCGATTCCGCGGTGCGTCTCCCAGCCACCGAACCAGTAGACCTCCGTGCCGGAGGCGGTCCGCGCAAGCAGAATCGCGCAGAACGTGACCACGGCCACCGTGGCGCCGAGCGCCACCACCTCGGCTACCGTCCTGTTCACGCGCGTAGCGACGGCGGTCAGCAACCCGGCCGCCAGCAGCGGCACGGCGACCGCGAGCGGTGCGACGTCCATGCCCTCTAACCCCGGAGGGCGCCCATCTCGTTGGGATCGAGCGTGCCGAAGCGCCGGTGCGCCTGAACCGCCAGCGCCAGGAGCAGGGCCACCACGGTCGCCTCCACCACCACGTCCGTGAGCGTGAGCGTCGCGACTATCGGATCGACCACCGACCTCGACGTCGAGATGTCGGCGAATATCGGCGCCGTGGCATTCGTCCGGTACCCGACCGCAAGCAGCAGCACGTACGTCGACGACTGGACGACCGACAGGCACACGATCAGGTGCACGAGATTGCGGCTCGTGACGATCCCGTAGAGGCCGATGACGAACAGCCACCCCGCGACCGCATAGGGCAGGAAGCTCACAGCCGTCCCCTCCGAATCAGGAGCCGCTGATCCAGGAGCTCGCCCAGCACGACCAGCAGGGCGCCCATCACCTCGAGCCCCACGGCGATGTTGAGCAGCGGGATGTCCCCTCCCGACACGAGGTTCGACACCCTCCCGAACGGCAGGAAGTTCTCGAGGTAGGCGCCGGCGACCACGAGGCCGCCGGTGCCGATCAGCGCGAACCCCGCGGCCCCCACCCCCTCGGACGCCTCCATCGCCGCCAGCGGCCGCAACCGCCCGAGCCGTATGTGCGTGCCCCCCAGGTAGACGAGGAACAGCGCGGTCATGAGGATCACCCCGCCCTGAAAGCCGCCGCCCGGCGTCAGGTGCCCGTGGACCACGACATAGATGCCGACCAGCAGGAACGGCCCGACCAGCGCCGCGATGATGCTCCGCAGCGACCCGCTCCGGGCGGTCGGCCGCCGAACCGCCTCGGGCTCCGCCGGCACCTCCTCGCTCGCTCGCTGAACCCGAAGCAGGACGACGACCCCGACGGCGGCGGTGAAGAGGATGAACTCCTCCATGAGCGTGTCGAAGCCGCGAAAGTCGAACGTCGCCACGGCGATCGACGACGTCGCATGGCGCTGCGGCACCGCGCTGTGCGCGAGGTACTGGCCATACCGCCCGTCGAAATCGCCGAACGATGGCAGTCCCGCGAGCCCCCAGACCAGGACGGCGGCGAACCCGAGCACGCCGCCGGCGAACACGGCCAACCGCAGGCGCTGGCTCACCGCTCCTCCCGGTCGACCTGCTCGCGGCGGATGATCTTGCGGAGGGCGTACATGATCATCGCCGGAAGGGCCACCGCCCCCACGACCACCTGCGAGAGCGCCACATCCGGGGCCTGGAACGCAAGGAACAGCACAGCGAGCGCGAGCCCGTAGACGCTGGCGACCAGCGCCTGCCTCGCCGGCTCTCGAGTCAGGACCACCGCGGTCCCCCCGAGCGTGACAGCCGTCAGCGCCGCTATCTGGACGGCAGTCACGGCTCCTCCACCTCGATCCCCTCGTCCCGCTGGGGCCGCCAGTCGCCGCGCTCGCTTATCCGCGCCGCCCTCGCGGTCCCGTGCGCAAGCGCGGGAGAAGCGACCAGCACGAAGGCCGCGACCAGGGTCGCCTTGAGCGCGATCTGCGACGGCCCCTGGTAGACCCAGATGGCGGTGGCGAGCAGCAGCGCGCCGAGCGTCGCGGGTCCCACGTAGTGCAGCCGGTCGTAGACGTCCCTCATCGCGACGAGCCCCAGGACCGCGATGACCTCGCACGCGACCCCAAGGCCGAGCAGCACGTAGGCGATGGCATCTCGAGCGCTCACCGCATCCGCTCCAGGAAGCGCAGGAAGACGAGCGTCCCGGCGAACGAGAGCGGCGCCAGCACCACGGCCAGGTCGCCGAACGGCTCGCGTTGCTCCGCCTCGGCGAGCACCAGCAACGCTAGCGCCGCGATCGTCCCCGCGAGCTGCACCGCCACCACGCCCTCGGCGAAGCTGCGCCGCAGGCACACCCAACCGCAGGGGATCAGCGCGGCGACCAGGATCGCCGCCGCGACGTGCCACTCCTTCATCGCGCTGCGAACGGATCGAGGGGCTGGTCCGTGCGTACGAGCTCGTGAACCATCAACACGCCCTCGTCCTCGTCGGTCCCCACCACGTAGCGGTTCGGCGCGAGGGAGCCCCAGATCTCGGTGGCCGCTCGACCCGCCGCGCTGCGACGAGGCTCCGCGGGGCTGTAGCGGACGACCCGGAACGCGCCGCGCTGATCGCGCCCGGCAAGCCTCCGCACGAGCGCGACGGTGAGGATCCCGGTGTCCACCGCCAGCCGGACCAGCGGGCGCAGGAGCCGCCGCGGTCCCAGTCGCAGGAGTTCCATCGACTCGCTGACGGTCTTCGGCGGCCCCGAGCGGACCACCAGCGCCGCGACGGTGGCGGCGATGGCCGCCACGACGGCACCCGCGACGAGCTCCGGCGTCTTGTGGGTGTCGGTGAGCACCACCCACAGGCCCATCAACAGCGCCCAGCGCAGGAGCCACCGCCCGGTCGCCGGAAGCAAAGCTGCCATGTCGGGGAAATACCCCCGCCTCGCGACAGAAAACCAGCGACACCTCTCGACCGTCAACCCCGAAATGAACGGTCCGGACGGCGATCCATTCGGGGTTGACGGCGATCTAGACCGCCAACCCCGAACGCATCGCCTGGGACTTGACCACTTCGGCGTTGACGGCGTACTCGTGCGGCGCCTCGAAGGGCGAGAGGCGCGCCCATTCTGACGCAGCCCTACCCGCCCCGCCCCGCTGGGGGACGAGCTAGTGGCGGAAGTGCCGCCGCCCCGTGAAGACCATCGCCGCGCCCGCCTCGTCGCAGGCGGCGATCACCTCGGAGTCGCGGACCGAGCCGCCGGGCTGCACGAACGCGGTGGAGCCCGCATCGATCGCCAGCTGGGGCCCGTCGGGGAAGGGGAAGAAGGCGTCCGACGCGACCACCGACCCCGCGAGGATCGACTCCGCCTCCTCGCCACGCGCCTCGCGCGCCTTCTCGATCGCGATCCGCACCGAGTCGACGCGGCTCATCTGACCCGCGCCCACCCCGACCGTGGCCCCGTCCTTGGCGATCACGATCGCGTTCGAGCGCACGTGCTTGCACACCTTCCACGCGAACCAGAGGTCGTCCCATTGGGTGCCGCTCGGGCTCGCCTTGGTCACCAGCTGCATCGACTCGCGTTCCGAGTCGATCCGATCGGGTTCCTGGGCGAGCAGCCCCCCTCGCACCCGCTTCAAGTCTCGATCCCCCCCTTTGTCTCGGCGCTGCTCGGTGGCCTCGAGGATGCGGATCGCCTCCTTCTGGCGCAGCACGGCCAGCGCATCGTCGTCGTAGCTGGGCGCGATCAGGACCTCGATGAAGTGCTGATGCAGCCGCTCGGCGAGGGACTTGTCCACGTTGCGGTTCAAGGCGATCACGCCTCCGAAGGCCGACATCGGATCGCATGCCAGCGCCCGCTCGTAGGCCGAGCCGATCCCATCGGCGATCGCGACGCCGCACGGGTTGTTGTGCTTGACGATCACGCACGCCGCCCGCTCGAACTCGTCGAGCAGGCGCCGCGCGGCATCCAGGTCGAGCACGTTGTTGAACGAGAGCGCCCTCCCGTGGAGCTCCGCGACCCGCGACAGGACGTGCGAGCGGGCGCCCACCTCGACGTAGAGAGCGGCCTGCTGGTGGGGATTCTCGCCATACGAGAGATCCATGAACTTCTCGTGCGCCATCACCCAGTGCTCGGGAAACTCCTCGTACCGGACTCCGAACCAACGGCTGATCGCGGCGTCGTAGCGGGCGGTGAAGGCAAACGCCTCGGTGGCCAGCCAGTGCCGCGTCGCTGCCGACACGCCGCCGCCGGTCTCCTCCAGCTCCGCCAAGACGGCGTCGTAGCTCTCCGGCTGCACGACCACGACGACGAACCGGTGGTTCTTGGCGGCGGCGCGAATCATCGTCGGCCCCCCGATGTCGATGTTCTCGATCGCCTCGGACTCGCTGGTTCCCCGCCTCGCCACCATGCGCTCGAACGGGTACAGGTTCACGCAGACCAGATCGATGGGCTCGATCCCCTCCGCTTCCAGGACCTCCATGTGCGCCGGATCGTCGCGGAGGGCGAGCAGCCCGGCGTGGAGCCGCGGATGAAGCGTCTTCACGCGGCCGTCGAGGATCTCCGGCGAACCGGTCAGGTCCGAGACGTCGCGAACGTCGATCTCCGCCTCCCGCAGCGCTGAAGCGGTCCCCCCGGTGGACACGATCTCCACCCCGAGCCGGGAGAGCCCGCGGGCGAAGTCCACGATGCCGGTCTTGTCGGAGACGGAGATCAGCGCCCTGCGGACCCTCACCTCTTCCTGGGCCGGCGCCGGCGCCTCGGTGCCGGGCGACGGCGTCACCGAATCAGCCATCTACGGCGCTCTTCGTGTCGTCGACGTGCACGACTCGCGGATTGTGTGGGTCGACGCGGGCAGCGCCCGCGGCGATCAACCGGATCGCCTCGGGCAACAGCTGATGCTCGACCTCGTGAATCTCCCTCTCCAGTTGCGAGCGGTCGCGAGTGTACGGCACCTCCACCGGCCGCTGCAAGATGATCGGTCCGGAGTCCACTCCGTCGTCGACGAAGTGGACCGTCACACCGGTAACCCGCACGCCGTGCTCGAGCGCCTGCCCGATCGCGTCCAGGCCCGGAAACGATGGCAGCAGCGCCGGGTGCACGTTCACGATCCGGTTGGGGAACCGGCGAACGAACTCGGGCGAGAGGAGCTCCATATAGCCGGCGAGCACGACCAGGTCGACATCGCGCTCCGCGAGCCAGTCCGCCATCGCCGCGTCGCGCTCGACCCGGTCGCGGCCGTCGCGCGGGAAGACACCCGTCTCGACCCCGGCCTTCGCGGCCCGGTCCAATGCCTGGGCGCCCGGCCTGTTGGACCCCACGCAGACCACCTCGATCTCACCGGTGCCGTGGACCGTGTCGAGGATCGCCTGGAGGTTGGTCCCAGTCCCCGACGCGAGAACCGCGATGCGGAACGCGCCCACTAGGCCAATTCCTTCGCCGGAAGGCGCCGGAGTTTCTCGAACGCCGCGTCGAGAATCATCCCGATCTCGGGCTCATCGGTGGCGAGGCGGCTGGCGATCTCTGGCCTGGCCAGTTCGGCGGACACGAGCAGGATCAAGACCTCCATCTCCCGTTCGGTGAGGCCAGCACGTTCAGCGGCGATGTCGCCGGGGTAGATGCGGAAGAACTCGACCCCGCCGGACCCGAGGGTAATGACGTGGACGTCGACGCCGCCCTGCACCTGGACGCCGCTTCCCCTCCCGCGCCCGGTCATGTGAATGAGCGCCACGACGCTGTCGCCGGCGTCGATCAGCTCGACGGGCCGGGCCGACAGCTCTCCCCACGCCTCTTGGAACTGCGTCATCCAGCGCGCCACATCCTCACGCCGTGTGTAGGGGCCGGGCTCGGGGAGGCGCGGATGCCCGTGCCATTCGACGTGAGGCGCGAACGCCGCGATCACGGCATCCGTGTCGCCCCGGTTCCAGTCTTCGTAATAGCGTCGGACGAGCTCAACGTTTCCACGGGACACGGCCGGCGCAGCGGCTCGCTCAGCGGCTGGCCGGAACCACGGCCAGCTCCTCGAGCGCGAACTTGCCGTTGCCCTCGCCGTCGTCGCCCAGCGGATAGTTGCCCGTGAAGCAGGCGTCGCAGTGGGCAGAGCCCGGCACGCCGATCGCCTCGTACACCGCCTCCAGCGACAGGTAGGCAAGCGAGTCCGCACCGAGCTCGGCCGCGATCTCGTCGACGCTTCGCTCGTGGGCGATCATCTCCTCGCGCGTGGACATGTCGATGCCGTAATGGCAGGGATGGCGAATCGGGGGGGCCGAGATGCGCAGGTGGATCTCCTTGGCGCCTGCGTCCTTCAGCATCGCGACGATCTGGCGGGTGGTGTTGCCGCGAACGATCGAGTCGTCCACGACGACCACGCGCTTGCCCGAGACGATCTCCGGCAGCGGGTTGAACTTCATCCGCAGCCCGCGCTTGCGCAGCTCCTGACCCGGCTGGATGAAGGTCCGCGCCACGTAGCGGTTCTTGATCAGGCCGTCGTCCTGCGGGATCCCGGAAGCGCGCGCGAAGCCGCTCGCAGCCGGATTGCCCGAGTCGGGCACCGAGATCACGAGGTCGGCCTCGACCGGCGCCTCCCGCCAGAGGAGCTCGCCCATCCGGCCGCGGGCCTGCTGGACCACGCGGCCCTCGAGCCGCGTGTCGGGGCGGGAGAAGTAGATGTGCTCGAAGACGCAGTGCGCGGGGGCCTCCGAGCGGATCACCTGACGGCTCTCGAGCCCGTCCTCGGTGAGCGAGATCAGCTCGCCCGGGCTCACCTCGCGCAGGAGCTCCCCGCCGATGATGTCGAAGGCACAGCTCTCGGAGGCGATCACGTACCGATCGCCGAGCTTGCCGAGCGCGAGCGGGCGCACGCCGTGGGGATCCCGGAACGCGACCACCGCCCGCTTCGTCATGACGACGGTGGAGTAGGCGCCCTGGAGCCGGGGCATCACCGCCTGCACGGCGTTCTCGATCGGCCTCGCCTCCTCGACGGAGAGGAGCGCGGCCATGATCTCCGAGTCCGACGTGCCCCGGAAGCGAATGCCCCGCTCGCGGAGGTCGTTGTAGAGCTCGACCGCGTTGGTCAGGTTGCCGTTGTGGGCGAGCGCGACCTCACGGCCGTCGTCGCGCCAGACCGGCTGGCTGTTCTCCCAGGAGCCGCCGCCGGTCGTCGAGTACCGGACGTGGCCGATCGCCATGTCGCCCTCGAGCGCCCGCAGCTTCTCCTCGTCGAAGACCTGGGACACCAGGCCGGCCTCGCGAAGGGTCGTGATGTGCCCGCCCTCGCAGGTGGCGATGCCGGCTGATTCCTGCCCGCGATGCTGAAGGGCGTACAGCGCGAAGTAGGCGAGGCGCGCCACGTCGTGGCCGGGTGCGTACACGCCGAAGACCCCGCACTCATCGCGGGGGCCATCGCGGTCGGAAATGGGGCGGTCGCTGGAGTGCATCCGCGGTGCCTGGAAGAGGGATTCGCAGGCTATCCGCCTGCTACGCAAGGCTAGCAACGGCGTCGGACCCGGCAGGTCCCTCGCGCTACTCGCAGAAGGGTCGCTCTTTCACCCGCTCGTCGCGCCCCTCGATGCCGGCGCATTGCGACAGCTGCTGGAGCCGTTCGTCGAGGTCAGCCTGCCCGGCATCCGTCGGGCAGCTCGCGATCGCTCCCCCGTGACAGAGGTTTCGCAGCTCGAAGGGGTCGCGCCTCAGGTCGTAGCGCTCGACTGCCAAGTCGTCGCGGCAGCCGCGCTTGGTCGCAATCGAGTGGTGCTCCACGTAGATGGACGTGCGGGTGCGGATCCCGTCGTACTGGCAGGTCTGGTACCGGCCCGGAGACCTGGCCTCATACTCCGTCAGCAGACCGCGATCATCCGGCCACTGGCCCGTACCGGTGACGAGCGACACGAGCGAGCGCCCGTCCATGGTCCGGCAAGCTCCCGCCGGCGGGCAGGGGCGGGCGTGCGCGAGGTCGAGGATCGTGGGCGCGAGGTCGATGTTGGCGACCGGCTCGTGCACCGCCCGAACGCCGCCGTAGCCGCGGGGCAGATCGATGACCAGCGGCAGCCGGAGGGCCTCGTCGTAGGGCAGCACCTTGCCTCTTGCGAGGCGGTGCTCGCCGTAGAACAGCCCGTTGTCAGAGGTGTAGATGAAGACCGTGTTGCTCAGCTCCCTGAGCCGCTTGAGAGCGTTGTAGACGGTCGCAACGCTGCGGTCGACCCCCACCAGCGATGCGAGGGCGCAGCGCCAGTGCCCCCTGACCTTCGCCCGCGTCGCATGGTCGACCCGGGGCGCACCTTGCAGGAATGCGGGCTTGTCGGCCATATGCCTCTCGTTGAACGATGGGGGGTGCCGGAGGGGCGTCTTCCGGAACGCGTCCACGTCGAGCGGGTCCGGCTTCGCGGCGCGAATCCCCCTGCCGCTGCACCGCCCCTCCTGATGGCCCCCAGACGTGTGAGGGGCGTGCTCGTCGAGTTCGAGGTAGAACGGCGCCCGGCGCGGCGCATATCGATTGATGGCGCTGACCGCGTTACGGGTGAGGACCCTGGCGATGTAGTCGCTGTCGCGGGTGCCGAAGTGGCTCCAGTCCCCGTTCCTCGAGAAAAAGTAGTCGTAGTAGCCGAATCTTCCGCCGACGACCGTCCGCCAGTCGCTCCAGCCGGGCGCGACGTCGGCGGGACGGTCGACGAAGCGCCAGTAGCCATTCAGGAACTTGCCGACGTGGATCGTGTTGTACCCGGCTTCCCGCAGCCAGACGGGCAGGACGTTGTCCTTGCCGGCGAGCGCGCGGTAGCCCCTGCTGTTCGAGAGCACCCGGTGGTTGTGCGCGTACTGGCCCGTGAGCAACGACGCGCGAGACGGGCAGCACTGGGGGGTGGTGGCGATGTAGTCGCTGAACCTGGTCCCGGGCCGGGTGACGAGGCGCATCGTCTTCGGCATGACCTTGCCGTTGAACTGACGGGCCGTCTGATCGTCCGTCTGGATCAGGACCACGTTCGGCCGTTGCGTCGCGGGGGCAGCCGAATTCGCTGCGGATGCGACCGCGGGAACCAGGGTGGCGACGAGGAGGACCGGCAAGACCACCGCGGTCCGGCTCCCGTGGCCTTCGATCGTCACCCCACCGCCCCGCCGAACCTACTCCACCAGCGAGCGCCAGTCCGCTTCCGCCTCCGCCAGCGGCATCGTCAGCTCGGTCTCCGCGCCGGCGATCTCGATCGCCTCGCCGCCCATCTCGCCGATCACCAGGACGCTCACGGCGGCGCGCTCGCCCTGCCTGGCCAGGTCGCGCAGGGCATGTTCGGCGCCGGTGACGACGAAGCCGCCGGGCCCCTCGCCGAACAGCGCCGTCTCGCCGGACGTCCCCCGCAGCTCCACGAGCGGATCCAGGTCCGCCCGGACCCCCACGCCGGCTGCGATCGCGGACTCGGCGAGAGCGCAGGCGAGGCCGCCGTCGCTGACGTCGTGGGCGGCGGTGATCCGACCGTCGCGCGCCGCGGCTCGGACGAACTCGATCGCCGCCAGGACCTCGTCGATCGCGACCCCCGGCAGGCCCCGGCCGAGGTCGCCGCGAAGCTTGGCGAGCTCGGACCCGGCGAGCGACGGCGCGAAAGGGCCCACCAGGGCGATCGCATCGCCCTCACTGGGGGCGATCCTCACCGCGCGCTCAGGATCGGGGAGCTCCCCCACCATTCCGACGACCGGCGTCGGGTAGATCGGGCCGGCGTCCGTCTCGTTGTAGAGCGAGACGTTGCCGCCAACGACCGGGACATCGAGGGCGGCGCACGCATCGGCCAGTCCCTGCACCGACCGGTCCAGCTCCCACGCGACGTGCGGCTTCTCGGGGTTGCCGAAGTTGAGGCAGTTCGTGAGCCCCAGCGGCTCCGCGCCGACACAGGCGAGGTTCTGAGCGCACTCGAGCACGGCCTCGATGGTCCCGCGGTAGGGATCGCAGGCCACGCGACGGCCGTTGCCGTCGATCGCCACGGCGATCGCTCGGCCGCTCTCCGGGACGGACAGCACGGCCGCGTCCGCAGCCTCCGGGCGGCGCACCGTCCGCGACCCCACGATCGAGTCGTACTGCTCGAACGCCCAGCGCTTCGAGGCGACGTTTGGGGCGGCGAGCAGCGCGCGCAGCACCTCGGAGCCAGTGGCGCCGGGGTCGAGCGAGGCGTTGTTTCCGTAGAGCCACGCGGTCGGTTCGGAGGGTTCGAGGTCGTACAGGGGGCAGGCATCGACGAGGACGGCCACCGGCGCCTCGCCGACGACCTCGCCGCCGGCGAGCACCCGGATACGTCCGGTGTCGGTGACCTCCCCGACCTGTGCGGCGCCCGTCTGCCAGCGATCGCACACGGCAAGCACCTTGGGGAGGCGGTCGGGCTCAACCACGGCGAGCATCCGCTCCTGCGACTCGGAGATCATGATCTCGAACGGCTCCATGTCGGCCTCGCGAAGCGGAACGCGGTCGACGTCGATGTCCATGCCCACGCCGCCCGCGGAGGCCATCTCGGCCGAGGAGGACGTGAGCCCCGCGGCGCCGAGGTCCTGTAGGGAGATCAGGAGCCCCCGGTCCAGCAGCTCCAGGCAGCACTCCATGAGCTTCTTCTCCTCGAACGGGTCGCCGATCTGGACGCTCGGTCTCATCTCGGCACCCTCGGCGAGCTCCGCCGACGCGAGGACCGACGCGCCTCCGATGCCGTCACGGCCGGTCGACGCGCCCATCAGAACGATCGCGTTCCCGGGCCCCGTGGCGGCCGCCCGCACCATCCGGTCGGACCGCGCGAGGCCGACGCACATCGCGTTCACGAGGCAGTTGTGCTCGTAGGGCGCCTCGAAGTAGATCTCCCCACCGACCGTTGGCACGCCGATCGAGTTCCCGTAGTGGCCGATGCCGGCGACCACGTGCTCGAACAGGTAGCGCGAGCGCTCGGAGTCGAGCTCCCCGAATCGCAGGGAGTCGAGCACCGCGATCGGCCGCGCACCCAGAGCGAACACGTCGCGCAGGATCCCGCCGACGCCGGTGGCCGCGCCCTGGAAGGGCTCGACGGCGCTGGGGTGGTTGTGCGACTCGACCTTGAACGCGACCGCGTGTCCCCCGCCGACGTCCACAGCCCCGGCGTTCTCGCCGGGGCCCATCAGCACCCGGGGACCCTCCGTCGGCAGCCTCCGAAGCAGCTTCCGGGAGTGCTTGTAGGCGCAGTGCTCCGACCAGAGGAGCGAGAACATCGCGAGCTCGACCTCGTTGGGATCGCGGTCGACCAGCTCACAGATGTGCTCGAACTCGAAGTCGGTGAGGCCGAGCTCGCGGTGCCGGGACTCACTCGAGACGCTCATTCGGGTTCCAGTATTCCGAGCCGAGCGGCGCCGCTCACCGCCCGCCACCCCGAATGCGGCGCGCGATGGAGCGCGGGAGCCGCGGCCTGATCCTCCACCACACGCTCGCCTCGATCCGCTGGAGCCGCCTGGTGCGCCTGCGAAGCGCCCTGGAGCGGCGCGCGAGCCGTCGCCTGACCCCCCGCGTATCGGCGGCCTGGCGCCGGTGCTTGGCCGCGCGGTGCGCCTGGGTCTGGATGTACCGGGTGATCGCGTACATCGCGTCGTCGCGCAGCTCGTCGGCCGTGGGCGCGCCGACGCCGGTCGGCGTCTCCACGGTGGTCGCCTCGCCGCCGAGTGGGTCCGCGCAGGCGGCCAGGTAGTCGCGGAAGCTTGTCTGCTTGACCAGCCAGCCCTCCTCGATGCCCCTCGCGACGGCGGCGTCGTCGAGCAGGATGCGCTCGAACACCTCCTCGAGGCGCCCCGTCTCGAGCGCGTCGCGGACCGCGCGCGCATCGGGATTTCGGTCGAGCTGCCCGTTGTCGCGCGCGATCTCGACCCGGTGGCGGTACTGGTCGAACGTTCGCACGGGGAAGTGGAGCACCCCGACCGGAAACGCCGGCGCGATCACGAGGTCGAGCGGGTCGTCCTCGCGATGCTCAGCGGCCGTACGGAGAACGGGCTTGCCGACCAACCCGCGGTACGGGTCGCCGCTCCAGATCTCCACCGGGTGCGGTCCCCGCAGGCTGATGACGGGGTTGGCCCGATGGGCGGATTTGGCGGGTCGGCGAAACCGGGCCTCGCGCACGGTCATCCGCTCGGCGAACGGGCCACCGCCCGGCCGCGCCACGAACTCCGTGCGCGGTGCGAGCACCATCCCGAACGGCTCTTCCACCATCCCCAGGGCGTCCTTGAGGTTTCCGGTGGCAGGCCACCAGAACTCGTCGGCGTCGTTGTGGATCACCCAGTCGGCGCCCATCTCCGAGGCGATGCGCGTGATCTCCTCCTCGCCGCCCCCCTTCATCTCGCGTATGCCGCCCGCGACGCGCTCGAGCCGCACCAGCCCCGCCCGCTCATAACGCTCCAGGATCTCGACCGTGCCGTCGGTGGACCCGGTGTCGACGATGACGAAGAAGTCGACGCCCTGCGCCCTGTGGTACCGCAGGTTGTCCTCGAGGATGTCCGCCTCGTCCCGGACCTTGTACACCATTCCCAGCCGCACCGCGCGGCGAGGCTAACAGGGCGGCCGAGCCGCACGCGACCGGTGTATTGGACGGCGCCACGGCCGTATGCGCTAGCTTCGCCGCGTGGGCTGGGCCGGGCGGACCACCAAGACGACCGCGAGGTGGGCGGGCATCCTCGTGGGACTAGGCACGCTCGCGATCGGGCTCGCCGCGGCGCGCGCGCTCGGAGGCGGGAGTGCCGCGGCCGCCGCCAAGGAGCCGCCGAACTTCCTGCTCATCCTCGCCGACGACCAGGCCCAGAACAGCTTCAAGCGCGCCTACATGCCGCGAACCTTCGACCGCATCGTCGACCGGGGCACGCGGTTTCGCGACGGCGTAGCGGCGCCGCCGCTCTGCTGCCCGGACCGCGCGGGGATCCTCACCGGCCGGTATCCGCACAACCACGGCGTCTTCTCGAACGACCCCGGATATCCGAGCCTCCGCGACCCGCAGGACACGCTCCCCGTGTGGCTCGACCGAGCCGGCTATCGGACGGGCTTCATCGGCAAGTACCTGAACCACTACACCGATGTCGCCGGGGCCGCTCCGGCGCCGGGCTTCGATCGCTGGTTCGGGATGATGGGACTTCCGAGCTACTACGACTACAACGCCAGCAAGAACGGCAGGATCCGCCACTTCGGACACCGGCGCCGCGACTACTCCACGGACGTCCTGACGCGCAAGGCGAAGCTGTTCCTGAGACGAAGCTCGCACACGAGCTCCCCGTTCTTCCTCTGGATCGCCTACGAGGCGCCGCACGGATGGAAGTCCGACATCCATCCCTGCCGCAGGAAATCCTCCGCCGGACCGCCCGACCGGGCGTCCGTCCGCGCCGTAGAGAACGTCCCGATTCCCCGCCCTCCCTCCTACGACGAGCGCGACGTCTCCGACAAGCCGGCCGCGATCCGGGACCTCCCGCCTCTCGACTACGCGGCGATCCAGCAGATCAAGAACGACTGGCACTGCGCGCTCGCGGCCCTGGGCGAGCTGGACAAGGGCGTGGGTCGCGTGATGGCGGAGCTCGATCGTGACCGCGAGCTGCGGAACACGATCGTCCTCTACGTGTCCGACAACGGCTACTTCTTCGGCGAGCACCGGCGAGCGACCGGGAAGTCGGACATCTACGCGCCGGCGCTCAACGTCCCGTTCGCCGTCAAGGTCCCAGACGCCTACCGCCGTGGCTCTCGCGTCCGTGAGAGCAACGCTGTCGTCTCGAACCAGGACATCCCCGCGACGCTGGTCGCCTACGCCGATCGGTACCTCCACGACGTTGCGACGTGTGACGGGACGGGCGACTGCCAGCGGATGGACGGCCGCAGCTTCGCCCCGCTCGTCGGCGGCCGGGGCAGCTGGCCGGAAGACCGCGGGGTGCTGGCAGAGATCGCCTCGAGCAGCCACCGCTACAGGGCGATCCGCACGCCCGACTACGCGTATTCCGAGCTCGCGACGGGAGAGCGCGAGCTCTACGACCTGGGCGCGGACCCCTACGAGTTGCACAACGAGGCGGGCGCGCCGGGATACGCGGAGATCCAGCAGCGCCTCGCCGCGCGGCTCGCCCTGCTGCGCTCGTGCTCGGGCATCCGGGGACGGGACGCGCCCTCGGCGCGCCCCTTCTGCGAGTAGCTAGGAGGCGGGCGCCAGCCGCCCCAGCAGCTCCGCGACCTCGCTCGCCGGCTCGGCGTCGCGCTCGGGCTGGACCAGGCTGTAACCGAACCGGTTGGCCCGCGCCTCGTAGCGACGCGCGAGCTCCTCGTTCTCACGCCGCCGAAACGGCCGGAGGCGGGCGTTCCAGCGTTTGAAGTACGCATCGTTGATGCCGCTGCGCGCCGGGAAGCTCGCTCCGGAGGGGTCGAGCCCCAACCGGTCCTGGATGCGCCCGACGACCCCCTGCGGGTCGGCCACGAAGTCCTCGTAGCGCACCAGCATCAGCCGGCGAATCCGAGGAGCGTCCTCGAGAAAGATCTCGTGGCACACGAGCCAGTGTTCGATCAACGACTCGAGCGACGTCTCGCTCCACTTCTGGGTGGCGTAGGACACCGCGATCGGGTGACGCATGATCACGACGAAGCTGGCATCACCGAACAGCGCCTGCAGGAAGCGCAGCTTGAGCAGGTTCGGCGGCGACTTCTCGATCAGGACCCGCTTGTCCAGGTTCCAGTACTCGCCCCATTCGGCGAGCAGTCGATCGCGATTGGCGTCGGTCGCGAGGGTCGAGTTCTCGGTCAGGTGGCTGCGCTCGTCGAACCCGAACCTCCCGGTGCCGCCGAACTCCCGAGCGATGGGGTAGACGCTCTGCAGGAACTGTCCCTCGTTGGCGAGGGCCTCCGTCTTGCGAAACCCGCTCGCCTCCTGATGCTTCGCGATCGCGCGCGCGAGCAGGGTCGTCCCGCTTCGGTGCAATCCGCCGACGAAGACCAACTCGTGCTCGGCCACGGCGAGCGATCCTAGATGGCCGAGAGCGGTGGTCGCTCGGGAGCGACGCCCGCTACTCGCAGTAGGGCCTGGCGTCGACCCTGTGGTCACGGCTGGCGATCCCGGCGCAGATGCGGAGCGTTTGCAGGCGTCGCGCGAGGTCCACCTGCCGCTTGCTCGGCGGGCAGCTCGTTGGCGCGCCGCCATGGCACAGGTTCTGAAGCTCCTGCGGATCGTCCTTCAGGTTGTAGCGCTCCACCTGAAGGGTCTGATCGCAGTGGTGCGTGGCGAGATTCACGACGCTGTAGTGCTCCACGTAGATCGCATTTCCCGTCCTGATTCCGGCGAAGTCGCAGGTCGCGTAGCTGCGGGGCGTCGAGACCCGGTACTCCGTTAACAGGCCGCGCTTGGCCGGCCAACCGCCCTGATCGCTCAGCAGCGGCATGAGCGAGCGACCGTCCATGACCCGGCACTGTCCGTTCGGGGGACACGGCTCGCCTTGGGCCAGATCGAGGATCGTCGGCGCCAGGTCGATGTTGGCCACCGGTTCGCCGGACAACGGGGTGCGGCGGGCTCCGTCGCGGTAGCGCTTCGGCATCCGGATTACGAGCGGCTCGTGCAGGGCCTCCTCGTAGGGGAGGACCTTGCCCCTGAAGAGGCGGTGCTCGCCGAAGAACTGGCCGTTGTCCGAGATGTAGATGAAGACCGTCTTGCGGATCTCCCCCGCCTTCTTCACGGCGTTGAAGACGCGCGCGACGCTCCGATCCACGCCCACGAGCGAGGCGAGCGCGCATCCCCAGTGCTTCTTGATCTTCTTCTGCTCGTCGAAGGTGAGCGGCGGAGCGGCCCTGAGGAACGCCGGCTTGTCGGCCATGTTCGCCTCGTTGAACGCACGCGGTCGCGGCAAGGGAACATCGCGGAACATGTGGATGTCATGGGGGTCGGGCTCGGGGACGGCCGTACCCTTGCCGCATCGGCCGGGGCGATTTCCATGCGCCACGTGGGGGGCTCGCTGGTCGACCTGCAGATAGAACGGCCTCGTGTCCGGCGCGTACTGCCGTACCGCCCCCACGGCCTTGCGCGTAACCACCCGCGTCACGTAATCGCGGTTCGCCATCCCCTTCTTGATCGGGGTGCCGTTGTTGGAGAGCGAATAGCCGTAGTAGCGGCCGTCGCCGCTCAAGAGCGTCTGCCAGTCAGTCCATCCGGGAGCGACCTCCGCGGGATTGGCGACCGCCCTGCCGTAGGCGTTCAGGAACTTGCCGACGTGGATCGTGTTGTATCCCGCCTGCTGGAGCCACACTGGAAGGACGTTTCCCTTGTCGATCAGGGCCCCGTAGCCGCCGCCCCTTCCGTTATTGAGGACACCGTGGTTGTGGGCGTACTGGCCGGTGATCAGCGAGGCCCGCGATGGACAGCACAGGGCCGTGGTGACGATGTAATCGCTGAACGACGTCCCGTGATTGGCCAGGAGCTTCGTCGTCTTGGGCATCACGTCGGGCGTGAACTCGCTCGCCGTCTGATCGTCGGCCTGGATCAGGACGACGTTCGGCCTGCCCGCGGCGCTCGCGCTCGGCGCCGCGATCAAGGCCCCGAGGGCGACCAGCGAGACCGCCAGCAGCCCAAACCCGAGCTTTCTCTGGATCTTGAATCGCATCCCTGGAAGCGTGCGCGGGTCGGCGCGGACCATCCATGCGTCAACTACCGCATCTGACCCGCCGCCCCTGCCCGAAGCAGCCGAATCATCGTAGCGAAGGCGGGCGCGGCGCTCTCAGGCTTGGGCGATCGCGGACAAAACGTCCCAGAGCTCCAGTGCGCCGGGGCTCTCGACCTCCGAGCGCCACCCCGCGTCTCCCCCGTGCTCGATGAGACCGGGCTCGAAGAAGACCGACTCGCCGCCCGTCTGGAGATCCCAGAATCCGAGGGCGAGCGAGACCTGCCGGTCGACGCTGTCGTGCCGGTCGAAGTCGATCACTGGAAACGGGTTCCGCCGGTGCTCGGCGAGCAGCTCTCGGTTGTAGACGGCCCAGAGGTCTTCCCACTGCCGGCCCGAAAGCTGAGGATGACGGCGGGGACGCTCGGCGGCCCGGCGGGCCAGCGACCGCCGCACCGCCACCGGATTGCGGATCACGCCGATCCGTTTGAGGTCGAGGTCGCTCCAGAGGTCGGGGCAGACGAGGATTCGTGGGTCCTTGACCCCGACGGTCTCGCCCTGGACGGTCGACAGGATCTCGTCGCGGCGGCGGCGGTCGCTCGGCTCCACGCGCACGGCCTCGGGCGGATCCCACCACGATCCCCCGCTGCGCTCGAGCAACGATTCGTGGAGGCGGTTCAGCTCGGGAAGCTCGCGGTTGCCCCGGGGGTTGAACCGGTTGCGCCTTCTGACGGGTCCCAATTCCACGCCATGGTCCGCCAGCATGCCCGCGACGGCGGAGGTGCCGCTGCGGTGCATGCCCAGGATCGCGACGAGCGCCACCGGCAGAGGGCTAGCGAGCGCCGCTCGCGGCCGCCAGCGAGTCCTCGGCGCGACGCAGCCATCCCGTCACGGGCTCCCCGAACCGGTCCGAGAGCTCCCTGAGCTGGGGGAGGTAGAGCTCCGCCAGATGTACGCGAAAGTGCTCGGGGATCGCCGTCGAGTACGCCCGCGAGGCGTTGACCTTCCGGTTGAGGCCCGCCGGGATGTGCTCCTCGCTGTCGGAGACGCCCAGGAACCGGTACAGGCGCAGCAACAGATCTCGGGGGTCCTCCTGGATCTCGTCGAGAAAGCCCACGAACATCTGGTCGCGGCCGAAGACCCCCTCCCAGGTCTCGAAGGTCCGTACGTAATCGGTGCGCAGCACGTGGGCGGTTCGCTCGAAGTGCCGGAGAAGCTGCTTGTCGGTGATCCTCTCGGGAGAGCGCCCTCGTCGGCGAGCCAGCTCGCTTATCGCCGACGACCAGCTCCTCTCGATCGGATCGCGCAGCAGGTAGATCACCCGCAGATCGGGGTTGATCTCGCGGATCTCCTCGACGATGTCGCGTTTCAGTATCGAGTAGGCCGGCGTGATCTCACCCGCGATCTGCCCCGGTCCCGGCTGGAAGATGCGCTCGTACCAGCGATTTGTGCGCGGCGGGACGAAGAAGTGGATGTCCCAGGCCAGCTGGGACAGAAGCGTGCCGTCGCGCCACCGGTCCCGGTAGGTCGCGACGCTCGTGTAGCGGCGGGCGCGCTTTCGCAGATGGCGCCGGTAGAAGTTGTTGCGGCGCCGCTTCCGGTGGCGGCTGTCGAAGTAATGGACCTCCTTCACGGGCGTCAGCCAGATCTCGGGGTGCTTACCGAGATTCGCGTGAAGCCAGGTCGTGCCCGCGCGTGGGGCTCCGATCCCGAGAAAGGTCGGCAGGTTTGCGTCGTCGCTTCGCCGAGTCATCGTCGTCCGCGCGAGCATCGTAGCCCCGGCCCACGGATAACCTGCTCCGGCCGATGATCCACATCGCCACCGTCCACTGGGCCTACGACCGCTGGATCGACGTCCAGCTGGAGTACTTCGAGCGCAATGTCTCCGAGCCCTATCGCGTCTATGCATGGCTGGACGCGGACATCATGGACAACGCGCCGAAGTTCTTCTACGCGACCGACATCCCCCTCAAGGAGCACGAGCTCAAGCTGACGCTCCTCGGCGACCTCGTGGCACATGCCGCGGAGCCCGACGAGATGATCGTCTTCATCGACGGCGACGCCTTCCCGATCGCGCCGATGGTCCCGTTCCTGCGAGAGAAGCTCGCCTCCTACCCCCTCGTCGCCGTCCGCCGCGACGAGAACAACGGGGACCCGCAACCGCATCCATCCTTCTGCGCGACCACCGCCGGCTTCTGGCGGGAGTTGCCCGGCGACTGGCGCCGCGGCTACAAGTGGCGAAACCGCCAGGGCGACAACGTCACCGACGTCGGCGGGAACATGCTGGGGCTGCTCCAGTCCAAGGGGATCGACTGGTACCCGCTCCTGCGAACGAACAAGGTCAACCCGCATCCGCTCCAGTTCGGGGTCTACGGCGACCTCATCTACCACCATGGCGGCGGCTTTCGCAAGACCGCCGGCGGCCGGGTCTCGTGGATGCCCCACCGCGATGCCATCCGGAAGGGGAGCTTGCGAGGCTGGCTCGCATCCCGGCTGCCGCGCAAGGGCCGGCTCGGCTACCTGAGGCGGCGGATCGACCCCGTGCGCCGGTACCGCGAGGCGCTCGCGGAGCGGCTCGCCGCCGTCAACGAGCAGGTCTTCGACCTGATCAAGCGCGACGACGAGTTCTACCGGCAGCTCCTGGAGCCGGAGCGCGGAGGCGAGCTGGCGGAGCTCCAAGCACTGTCGCTGGACGGCGGCGAGAGGGTGGCCGCTAAGCGGTGACGGCCTCGGGCGCCGACGCGGTGACGTAGGCCGCCGCGGACTCGAACAGGCGCAGGCCGTCCTCGGAGCCGCAGAGCGCGTCCACCGCGTGCTCGGGATGGGGCATGAGGCCCACGACGTTGCCACGCTCGTTTGCGATGCCGGCGATGTCGCGGGCCGATCCGTTGGGGTTGTGCCCGGGCGCGTAGCGCAGCACCACCCCGCCGCGGGCCTCAAGCGCGTCGAGGTGCTCCGGTGGCGCGAAGTAGCGGCCGGTCTGATGCTTTACGGGGATCGACAGGACGTCGCCGGGCTCGCAGTTCCGCGTGAAGGCGGTATCGGCGGTCTGGACCACGACGTCGACCTGGCGGCAGGTGAATCGAAGCGACTCGTTCGTGAGCAGCGCTCCGGGCAGGAGCCCCGATTCGCACAGCACCTGAAAGCCGTTGCAGATCCCGAACACGGGGCCGCCGTCCGCGGCGTGCCCGGCCACGGCCCGCATCGCGGGCGCGAAGCGGGCGATGGCGCCGGCGCGCAGATAGTCGCCGTACGAGAACCCTCCGGGCACGACCACGACGTCGATCTCGTCCAGGCTCTCCTCCTCGTGCCAGATCATCCGGGCGTCGCCGACCCGGCTGCACGCGGCCAGCGCGTCGCGGTCGTCGCAGGACCCGGGGAACTGGACGACGCCGAACCTCATTTCGCGACCTCGATCTCGTAGTCCTCGATCAGCGGGTTCGCGAGGAGCTTCTCGCAGAGCTCCTCGAGCCGGTCGGGATCGTCGGTATCGAGCTCCACCAGTCGCCCGACCCTCACATGGGAAACGCCCTGGAATCCCAGCGCCGGCAGCGCCCCCTCGACCGCCTTGCCCTGGGGGTCGAGGATGCCCTCCTTCGGCCTGATCAGCACCTTGGCTCTCACAAACGTGAGCGTAGTGGGCTCGGCGGCGAGATCAGTCCGCGGATGGCGCCAGCGCCCCGGCCGCGTCCAGCTGCGCCGCGAGCCCCGCCCGGAGGTCCGTCCGCGGCTGCCAGCCGAGCTCGGAGCGGATCCTCGTCGTGTCGGCGAGCGTTCGCTTGACGTCGCCCGGCGCCCGCTCCCCGTAGCGCACGTTCAGCGGGCGGCCGGCGAGCTCCTCGACCAGGGCGACGACGTCTCGAAGCGCCGACTCGCTCCCGCCGCCCACGTTGTAGGTAGCGCCGGCAGGCGCCTCGCGCATCGCCGCGATCGTCGCGCCGACCGCGTCGGCCACGAACGTGAAGTCCCGCGACTGGTTGCCGTCGCCGTAGATCTCGAACTCGCTTCCGCTCACGAGCGCCGCGACGAGGCGGCTGAAGGCCATGTCCGGGCGCTGGCGCGGCCCGTACACGGTGAAGTAGCGCAGCGCCACGTATTCGAGCGCGGCGTCGCGCGCGTGCGCGTCAGCCAGGTGCTCGCACGCGAGCTTGGTGACCCCGTAGGGGGAGATGGGTGAGGGCCTCGTGTCCTCGGGCGTGGGGTAGGCCAGTGCGTCGCCGTAGATGGACGACGAGGACGCCAGCACCAGGGGGATCCCCCGGCTGCTGGCGGCCCCGACGACGGCGTGCGTGGCGAGGATGTTGTCGGCGACGTAGGCGTCGAAGCCGGAGCCCCAGCTCGCCCGTACGCCGGGCCGAGCGGCCAGGTGGAAGACGCCATCAACGCCGTCCAGAGCCACGTTGGGGAGAGGCTCGGAGACGAGGTCCTGCTCGATCAGCGTGAAGCAGGGATGGGCGCGGGCGTCGCCAATTGCCGCCTCCTTCGCATCGCGCTCGTAGTAGTCGGTGAACGCGTCGATGCCCACGACATCGCAGCCCTCCGCCAACAGGGCGTCGGTGAGCGTCGAGCCGATGAACCCGGCGCAGCCGGTCACGAGGTACCGTGGCATTGGGGGAACTTAGCGCCCGCTAGCGGCCCAGCAGGGCGCCGACGCGCTTGCGCAGGCCGCGAACCCGGCGGCGCATGCGGCTCCAGGGCCGACCTCGCTCGGCCTTCAGCCGGTGGCGAAGCTCCTTCTTCCTTCGCGAGCCGCGCGCAATGCGCTTGTTCTTCTGCTCGATGCGAGCCCGGGCCCGCTCGAGGTGGCGCCGAGCCTTGTCCCGCTGGCTGGTCGTTTCCTCGAGCTCCCCCTGGAGCGACTGGATCCGCTCGCGGTTGCGGTCGCGCTGAACGCCGGTCCAGCGCGACGTGCGCCCCAGGAGCTGCATCGCGTCGAACTCGAGCTGGGCACGCTCGCGCTCGGCCTCGGCTGGACCCGGCTCCACCCGCAGGGTTCCCGGGCTACCGCCGTCAAGCGGGTCCGGGCAGTCCGGGAGCAGCCGCGCGAAGCGCTCGTCGCGCACCAGGTAGCCCGCCTCGATCCCCTCGCCGACCTCGTCGTCGTTCACGACGAGGTCGGCGTAGAGCTCCTCGAACCGGCCCTGCTCGTACAGCTCGCGCAGTCGCTTGAAGCGACCCCAGTCCGGATAGTGACCCTCGAAGATCGCCACCTCCGTGCGCCGCTTGAGCTGCTCAAAGGAGCGCACGGGGAAGTGCAGGATCCGCAGCGGCCACATCGGCGCCCACACGAGCTTTGTCTCGTCCTCGAGCTGCTGCTCGTTGGAGGCGCCCCCCTCCCGGACCGAGCGGTGCACGGCACGGCCGGGCGGACGCAGGGTCGCGGCCACGTCGCCGTCCGGTCCCTCGAGGGCGACGTCGTGGGCGCCGCGGTCGAGGCTGACGACGTTCGGGAATGCTCGGTGAGCGACCTTGGGCTGCAGGCGGGAGCGCGCCTCGCGGAGAGTGAGGCGCTCGGCGAAGGTGCCCGGGCCGTCGGGCCGGCCCACGAACTCCACGCGCGGGGCGACGACGACGCCGTAACGGTCGGGGATCGAGCCGAGGGTGTCCTGAAGCGAGCCCTCGACCGGCAGCCAGAACTCGTCGGCGTCCGTGTGGATGACCCAGTCCGCGTCGAGGTCCGTCGCCGCGATGCGCGCCATTCGCGTGAGCCATCCGGCGCCACGGATGCGGTAGTCGGTCCCGGGCTCGTCGATGACGGTGGCCAGGCCGGCGTCGACGTAGCGGCTCAGGATCTCCCGCGTCTCGTCGGTCGACCCGTTGTCGGTGACGACGAAGTGCGCCACGCCGAGCGCGTGGTGGAAGCGCAGGTTCGCCTCGATCACGTCGCCCTCGTCCCGCACCTTGAGTGCCATGACGAGCCTGGGGTCCGGGTCTGAGGGTCCGGCGTCGGCCAAGGGACGCGCCATTGTAGGTCAGGGCCTCAGGCCTGAAGTGCTAGGAATCGGGCGATGAAGCTGGTCATGACGCTGCTCGTGCGCGACGAGCAGGACATCATCGCCCAGCACCTCGACTTCCACCTCGCGCAGGGGGTGGACGAGGTGATCGTCACCGACAACGGGTCGGAGGACGCGACGCTCGAAATCCTGCGGGGGTACGAGTCGCGGGGAGTGGTCCGGGTCATCCACGAGCCGAGCGACGACTACTCCCAGGGCAAGTGGGTGACGCGGATGGCGCGCATGGCCGCGAGCGAGCACGGCGCCGACTGGGTCATCAACAGCGACGCCGACGAGTTCTGGTGGCCGCGCTCCGGCACGCTCGCCTCCACGTTCGCGGGGCTTTCCGACGGGGTCGGCGTCGTCGTGGCCCGGCGCACGAACTTCGTCCCGCAGCCGGAGGACGACCAGCCGTTCTGGGAGCGGATGACGGTCCGCGAGCGCGAGTCGCTCAACCCCGTCGGAAAGCCGCTGCCGCCCAAGCTCGCCCACCGGGCGCATCCGGAGATCACCGTGGTGCAGGGCAATCACCGCGTGCAGGGCCCGGATCTCGGCGAGCGCCTCGACGACGGCACCGTCGAGATCCTCCACTTCCCCATGCGCTCCTACGCGCAGTTCGAGAACAAGATCGTCAAGGGCGGGCAGGCGTACGCTCGAAACCGCGAGCTGCCGGAGAACGTGGGCCGTACGTGGCGGCGGCTGTACGAGGTCTGGCAGCGCGGCGAGCTTCCGCAGCATTACGCCGAGATCGTGGTCTCCGACCCGGCAAGCGAGGACCTGGTCAGCGATACGCGGCTGCGGGACTACCTACGTGAGCTGCGCCTGGGCGCGCCCGCGAGCGAGTAGGGGCTATTCCGCAGCCTCGTCCTGCGGGGGTGGCGGAGGCGGCGCGAACTCGTCCTGGCCCTCCCCGCGTCGCGTCACCCGCCGAACGAGCTTGAGCAGCCGCCTGCCGAGCGTCCTGTTCAGCTTCGCGCGAACCCGGTCGAGCGTCTCGTGCAGCTCGTCGATTCGACTCCTGGTGCGATCGAGCTGGAGCATCGTGAAGCGCTGCGTCCGCGTCATGAGGCGCATCGCGTCGTACTCCACCTCGGCCCGCTCGCGATCCAGCGCCTCGGCGTCGGGCTCCACGCGCACGGACCCGGCAGGCGCGTCGCTCAACGGATCGGGGCACTGCGGCAGGAGCTTCGCGAAGCGCTCGTCGCGCACCAGCTCCCCGTCGCGGATGCCCTCCTCGACCTGCGAGTCGTCCCAGACGAGCTCGGCGTAGAGCTCCTCGAGGCGGTCAGCCTCGTAGTGGCGCCGCAGGCGGCGGAAACGACCCGTGTCCCGCCAGCCGCCGTGCTGGATGAAGATCTCGGTCCGCTTGCGGAACTGGTCGAACGAGCGCAGCGGGAAGTGGAAGATGCGAAGCGGATGGGTCGGCGCCCAAATCAGCTGGATCTCCGGCCGGTCGCCGTCCTCCTCAGCCGCGGTTCCGCGCGTCCCGCGGTGGACCATCCGCCCGGGCGGGCGCAGCGCGAGCCACAGATCGCGTGCGGGTCCCGCCGAAGCCACCTCGTGCGTTTGGCTGATGACGACGGCGTCCGGGTCGGCGCGGTGAGCGACCTTCGGTTGCAGGCTGCCGAGGGGCTCGCGGAAGATCATCCGCTCCGCGAACGAACCGGGGCCGTCCGGCCGGGCGACGAACTCGGCACGGGGAGCCACCACGGATCCGTATCGCTCCGGGATGTTCTCGAAGGCCTCCTTGAGGGTCCCCTGCACCGGCCACCACAGCTCGTCGGCGTCGTCGTGGAACACCCAGTCGGCCTCGAACTCCGCGGCCGCGAGCCGGGCCATCCGGGTGGTCCAGTTCTCCTCGTTGTCGCGGAGCGTGCCGGCCTCGATGCGGATGACGTGGGCCAGGCCCGCCTTCGCGTAGCGGTCGAGGATCTCGGACGTGCCGTCGACCGAACCGTTGTCGGTGACGACGAAGAAATCGACCCCCAACGCTCGGTGATAACGCAGGTTGTCCTCGAGGATGTCGGCCTCGTCGCGGACCTTCAGGGTCATCACGAGCCGCATCGCGCCCCCTCAACGACCATCGGACTCAGACCTCCCGTGCTGGTCGCCCTCAGCCCGTTCCCACCGGCGCGGCGGTCCCCTCGACGGGCTGCCGCGGCGAGCTCGTGCTCGGCCACAGCGAGAGGTCGAGCTCGGGGCACAGCTCGGCGAGCCGTAGGGAGTCCTCGCGATAGCGCGCGGCGAGCTCCTCGCTAACCACGCCCGCCAGCCCCGGAGTCTGGCGCCCCGCCTGCTTGTGTTGGTGGAGGCGCTCGGGGAACTCGTCAGGCGGATCGACTTCCAGGAAGCGGCACGTTCGCTTCATCTCCGCGACGGGCTCGGTGATACAGCGCTCGAACTGGAGAACGAGGACCTGCTCGCGCGGGAAGAGGTCGAGGACGCGACGGAGCTGCTCGAAGTAGAAGCCGCGCCAGATCGCGTCGTTCACCTGCGGGAGCAGCACGCGCGTTCCGCGTTCCTCCGCCTTGCGCTCGAGACGCGCGATCGCGGAGCGGTACCGGGACACCGGATCGCGGAGCAGGACCAGCAGGCGCGCGTTGGGGGCGGCCCTTCGAAGCAGCGGGATCGCCCAATGATCGGCCAGGTATCGAGGTGTCCACTCGCCGACGATGTTCCCGGGGCGGCGCGGGAACAGGGAGGCGTACTCGGCGGCGATGTCGTCGGGCGCGTCGCCCCGCCAGTAGCGGTCGAAGTAGTGGACCTCCTTGCCGAGCGGCGAGCGCTGGATGCCCGGATTGCGACGCATCGAGTCGTACCACCAGCTCGTCCCGCAGCGCTGGGCTCCGATTCCCACGTAGTCGGGCGGACCGGTCGTCCAGCCCTCGGGGCATTCCGGGACCTGCAGCGGCGCGTCCCAGGGCAGGTTCATCGGCTTGGCCAAGGCGAGGAAAGGGTAGTGATCGGGACGCCGTCCGCACGCATGATGCCGCCGCCGGGCGCCGCGGTCTGCCCTGCCAGAATACGGCGCCCCATGGCCCTCGAGTCGATCAAGCGCGCGCTCAAGGGGCGCCGGCGGGCGACCGATCGCCCTCCCGCGCCCTTCGTCGTCGGCGTTTCCAGATCCGGGACGACCCTGCTGCGGCTGATGCTGGATGCCCATCCGGACCTGACGATCCCGGCCGAGACCCACTTCGTCCCGATGGTCGCGAACGTGTGCGACGAGCTCGCCGAGCAGGGTGCCTCCAGCGAGACGATCCGGGAGCGCGCGCTGGCCACCATGACCGGCCACCCGCGCTGGGGGGACTTCCTCCTCGACCCCGAGGAGGTCCGCGGGCGGATGGAGCAATACGACCCGATCACGACGAGCGACGCCATCCGCGCGTTCTACGAGGCGTGCGCCGCCCAGCAGGGCAAACCGCGGTGGGGGGACAAGTCGCCGCCGTACACCTACAAGGCGCCGCGCGTCCAGGCGGCACTGCCCGAGGCCCACTTCATCCACATCATCCGCGACGGTCGCGACGTCGCGTTGTCGCTCGGGGAGGTCAGCTGGGGAACCGACGACATCACCGAGGCGGCGAAGAAGTGGGTGACCGAGCTCCGCAAGGCCCGCAGGCGCGCCAGGTCCCTGGCCAAGGGGACCTATATGGAGGTCCACTACGAGGACCTGGTGACGGACGCCGAGCCGGTGCTTCGGAGGATCACGGAACACGTCGACCTTCGCTGGGATGACGCGATGCTCGACTATCCGAGGCACGCCCAGGAACGGATGCGCGGCGAGATGGAGCGCACCCTGAAGCCGCTGGGCGGCGGCACGATCACCGCCGAGGAGCGGACGCGCCAGCACCAACTCCTCTTCGAGGCGCCGAGCCCCAGCCGCGCCGGGCGCTGGCGCACCGACATGTCCGCGGAGAACCGCCGGGCGTTCGAGGCCGTCGCGGGGCCGCTGCTGAAGAAGCTGGGCTACGAAGTCGAGTAAGCCCCGCCGCGCCTCTAGCCGAGGCTGCGGCCGGTGATCCGCTCGTAGGCCTCGAGGTACTTGGTGCGCGTGTTGGCGACGACGTCATCCGGGAGCTCCGGCGCCGGCGGGCTGTGATCCCAGCCGATCTCGTCCAGCCAGTCCCGCAGGTACTGCTTGTCGAACGAGCGCTGCGATCGCCCGGGGTCGTACTCGTCCGCCGGCCAGAAGCGAGACGAGTCCGGCGTGAAGACCTCATCGCCGAGCACGACCTCGGCCCCCGGTGAGGCGCCGAACTCGAACTTCGTGTCGGCGAGGATAATGCCGCGCGACTCCGCGTGCGCCGCGGCGTGCGAGTAGAGCTCGATCGAGACCCGGCGCAGCTCATCCATCAGCGGGCGGTCCCCGATGATCTGGGCCGCGCGCTCGAAGTCGATGTTCTCGTCGTGGTCGCCGACCTCCGCCTTGGTGGCCGGCGTGAAGATCGGCTCCGGCAGGCGCTCGGACTCCCGCAGGCCGGCGGGGAGCTCGATCCCGCAGACGGCGCCCGACTGCTGGTACTCCCGCCATCCGGAGCCCGACAGGTAGCCCCGGACGACGCACTCCACGGGATACATGTTCAGGCGACTCACGCGGATGGCCCGGCCGGCGACCTCCTCCGGCACGTCGTCGGAGAGGAAGTGGTTGGGGCAGATGTCGGCCGTGCTCTCGAACCAGAACAGCGACATCTGCGTAAGCACCCGCCCCTTGTCGGGTATGAGCGTCGGCATGATCACGTCGTATGCCGAGATGCGGTCTGACGCCACCATCAGGAGGTCGCCGTCGACCTCGTACATCTCGCGGACCTTCCCGGTCGAGTGGAGGGTGAGGTCGGCGAGCGTCGCAGTGGTCACCGGCGCGATGCTAACAATCGAAACGGCAGCGGAAGGAGGAGGCGATGAGGGAGATCGGACCAGGTATCCATCACTGGAAGGCCCGCCACCCGAAGATCGGGATCGAGGTCAGCTCCTACTACCTCGAGCCGCCCGCGACGCTCACCGACCCCCTCGAGCCGGCCGAGGGCATCGAGTGGTTCGAGTCGCGCACCAAGCCGGAGCGGGTCGTCCTGACGAACCGTCACCACTACCGCCACAGCGACCGGTTCGCCGATGCGTTCGGCTGCCGCGTGCTCTGCAACGAGCACGGCCTCCATGAGTTCGAGGACGGACCCGAGGTGGAGGGCTTCGCGTTCGGCGACGTCCTCGCGGACGGGATCACCGCCGTCGAGGTGGGCGTGCTGTGCCCGGAGGAGACCGCGCTTCACATCGAGCTCGGCGACGGGTTCGTCGCCCTGGCCGACTCGCTCACCAACTACGAGGAGCTCGGCTTCGTCTCCGACCGCCTGCTGGGCGATGAGGCGGAGGCGGTGAAGAGCGGGCTGCTCGAGTCGTTCCGCCGGCTCCTCGACCTCGACTTCGATGGCCTGCTGCTGGCGCACGGCGAGCCGATCGTCCCGGGCGGGAAGGAGGCCCTGCGCGAGTTCGTGGGCTAGTGCGTCCGGCGGGGACGATACCCCCATCGGGTATATACTCCACGGCGTGAGCAAGAACGGGGCCCCGGGCTACATCGGGGACAGGGCATCGCTCGAGCGGCGGCTCGCGCGGATCGAGGGGCAGGTGCGCGGCCTGCGGCGGATGGTCGACGAGGAGGCGTACTGCATCGACGTCCTCACTCAGATCTCCGCGGTCGAGCGGGCACTTGACGGCGTGGCGCTGAAGCTGCTGTCGGATCACACCAACCACTGCGTTCGCGAGGCCGTCGCCGCCGGCGGGTCGGAGGCCGACGAGAAGATCGACGAGCTGATGGCCGCCGTCGAGCGCTTCGCCCGGACGCGCTGAGGTGACGGAAGCGGCGACCGCCGAGCGGGCCGCCGATGAGCGGCCGGGCGTCGCCCCACGGACCGGCCTGCCGCCGGGACCGCGGATGCCCGTCCCTGTCCAGACCTTCGGGATGGTCGCCCGCCCCGTGCCGTTCTTCGAGTCCTGCCGGCGGCGCTTCGGACAGACCTTCACCCTTCGGATCCTCCGCGCCGGCGAGATGGTGTTCATCTCGGATCCACCCTCGCTGAAGCGCCTGTTCGCGGCCGACCGCAGGAACACGATCGCCCCCGGGCGCAACGTGGTGTTGGGCCCCGTCCTGGGGCCGCGCTCGGTGCTGTTGCTCGAGGGTGACGATCACCTGCGCCGGCGCAAGCTCATGCTGCCGCCGTTCCACGGTGAGCGCATGCGCGCCTACGAAACCGTCATGGCGAACGCGGCCGAGCGCGCCGTGGCCGGCTGGCCCGTCGGCCGGCCATTCCGGATACACGCCAGCATGCAGTCGATCACCTTCGAGGTGATCCTGGCCGCCGTGTTCGGCGTGGAGGACGACAGGCGCCGCGCCGCGTTGAGTGAGCGGCTGATCGAGGTGCTCGCAACCACGCGGTCTCCGTTTGCGCTCGGGATGACCGTCGAGCGGGCGCGGTTGTTGCCGCGCTTCCGCCGCATCGCCCGCATGCTCGACGAGTCGGACGAGATCATGTTCGCCGAGATCTCCGATCGGCGCGCCGACGCGGAGCTCGAGTCGCGGGAGGACATCCTCTCGATGCTCGTCGCGGCTCGCTTCGACGACGGCTCGGCGATGAGCGACGCGGAGGTCCGCGACCAGTTGATGACGCTCCTGCTTGCCGGGCACGAGACGACGGCGACCGCCCTCGCGTGGGCCTTTGATCTCCTGTTCCGCGCTCCGGACAAGCTGGCGCGCCTGCGCGAGGAGGAGGCCGGCGATGGCCACGAGTATCTCGACGCGGTCGTCAAGGAGACGCTGCGGGTGCGACCGGTGGTGCCGTTCGTGGGGCGTCAGCTCGGAGAGGCTACGGAGCTGGGCGGCTACGACCTCCCTGCCGGCACGGATGTCATGCCGGCGATCCTCCTGGCCCATACGCGCCCGGACGTGTACGCCGATCCATACGAGTTTCGCCCCGAGCGGTTCCTCGAGGACAACCCCGAGACATTCGCGTGGATCCCGTTCGGCGGCGGCACCCGGCGCTGCATCGGCGCGGCGTTCGCCGAGCTCGAGATGCGGGTGGTCCTGTCTACCATCCTGCGGCGGGCGACACTTCGTCCCACCACGAACCGGCCGGAACGAATGGTGAGACGCAACGTGACGCTCTCACCACGCGGCGGGACGCCCGCCGTCCTGGTCGAGCGCCGCTAGGCCTCGTTCCTCAACCGGTCTAGGCGCTCGAACACGGTTGGCACGTGCTCGAGATAGGCGTCCGGGTCGAACACCGAGTCGAGGTCCAGGTTGGGTGCACGCTCGGCCAGCAGGTCGCGAAAGCTCGTGCCCTCGTCCCAAGCCCTCTGTGCCGCCTCCTGGACGATCCGGTAGGCGGCGTCGCGCTCCATTCCGGACTCCACCAGCGCGGTCAGCGCGCGCTGGCTGTAGAGCGCGCCGGACGTCAGCTCGAGGTTCGCCCGCATCCTCTCCGTGTGGACGGTCATCCCCGAGGCGAGTCGCGTCCCCAGATGCTGCATGTAGTCGAGCAGGGTCGTGGCGTCCGGCAGCACGACCCGCTCCGCGCCTGAATGCGAGATGTCGCGCTCGTGCCAAAGCGCCACGTTCTCGTACGAGGTCTGCGCGTACCCGCGCAGGACGCGGGCGAGTCCGGTGAGGCGCTCGGCGAGGATCGGGTTGCGCTTGTGGGGCATCGCCGAGGAGCCCTTCTGCCCGGCGCCAAACGGCTCCTCGACCTCGCGCACCTCGGTCCGCTGGAGGTTTCTCACCTCGGTTGCGAACCGTTCCAGTCCCGCGCCCGCGAGCGCGATCGCTCCTACGAGCTCCGCATGCCGATCCCGCGGGACGACCTGAGTCGAGACGTCCTCGGCGCGAAGCACCAGGGCATCCATCACCCGGGCCTCGATCGCGGGAGGGACCGACGCGTACGTGCCCACGGCGCCTGAGAGCTTCCCCACCCGCACCCCCTCGAAGGCGCGCTCCAGGCGCCGCAGGTTGCGCTCGGCCTCGAAGGCGAAGCCGGCCAGCCGCAGCCCGAACGTGGTCGGCTCGGCGTGCACGCCGTGCGTGCGCCCGGCGGTCAGCGTGTCGCGATGCTCCAGCGCACGCTCGATCAGCGCGTCACGGTACGCGCGCGCCCCGGCGAGCACGATCTCACCGGCGTCGCGGAGCTGGAGAGCCAGCGCCGTGTCCAGCACGTCCGAGGAGGTCAGCCCGTAATGGATCCATCGGCCCGACTCGCCGATCGAGCTCGACACCACATCCACGAACGCGGCGACGTCGTGTCCGGTGATGCGCTCGCGCTCGTTGACGGCATCGACCGTGAACGAGGCACGCTCGCGGCACTCCCGCGCGGCGTCCCCCGGGACGACCCCCTCGGCCGCCCACGCGTCGGTCGCGGCCAGCTCGACCTCGAGCCACCGCTGCATGCGGCGCTCGGCCGTCCAGACCGCGCCGATCTCCGGACGGGTGTAGCGCGAGATCACGCGTTGATTATGCGGACGGCCAGCAAACCGGCGTTCTTCGCGCCGTCGATTGCAACCGACCCGACGGGCACGCCGGGTGGCATTTGCACCGACGAGAGCAGCGCGTCGAGCCCGCCGAGCGCGTTCCCCGACAGCGGCACTCCCACGACGGGCAGGTCCGTGTGGGCCGCGGCCACGCCGGGCAGGGCGGCCGACATCCCGGCACCCGCGATGATCACCTTCAGGCCACGCATCCGTGCCGCATGGCAGTACTCCCGGACCTTCTCCGGGTCGCGGTGGGCGCTCATCACGCGCACCTCGTACCGGATCCCGTGCTGCTGGAGGGCCTCGCCCGCCGGCTGCATCTTGGGCTTGTCGTTCTTCGAGCCCATGATGATCCCGACCAGCGGCGCGTCGACGTCGATTTCCTCGAACGCGGCTTCCACGTCGGGCATGGGCTCGGCCGTGGCCGTCTCGGCCTCTCTGCGCTGCGTCCCCTCGGGCTCAGCGATCTCCATCGATCCCTCTCCTTCTCGGTTTCTAGGGTGAGGCCACTCGGGCGACCGCCCGCTCGGCGATGTCGGTGCGCATCTGCATGCCGTCGAACGAAATCATGTTCGCCGCCCTGTAGACGCGGTCCCTCGCCTCCCCCGGGGTGGCACCAAGGGCGGTGACGTTCAAGACTCGGCCGCCGGCCGTGACGATGTTCCCGTCCCGCCGAGCCGTGCCCGCATGGTTCACCTCGACGTCGGGCAGGGCCGACGCCTCCTCGAGCCCGTGGATGACGTCGCCCTTCGACGAGGACGCGGGGTAGCCCGCCGAGGCGAGCACGACCGTGACCGCCCAGCGCTCGTCGAACTCCGCAAGGGCCCCGGCGAGGCCGCCCGGCTCCCTCGCGCCCCGGCACAGATCGAGGAGGCTCGATTCCAGCCGGGGGAGCACCGCCTGCGTCTCGGGATCGCCGAAGCGGCAGTTGAACTCGAGAACCTTCGCCCCTGACTCGGTGATCATGAGCCCCGCGTAGAGCACCCCCGCGTAGGGCGTGCCGCGACGGCGCATCTCGTCGACGACGGGACGGTGGACCGAGCTGGTGATGTCCTCGACGCGATCCGGGTCGAACCCCGGCACCGGCGAGTAGCTCCCCATGCCCCCGGTGTTGGGGCCCCGGTCGCCGTCGAAGATGCGCTTGTAGTCCTGGGCGGGGGCCAGCGGGACCACGTTCACGCCGTCGCACAGCGCGAGCAACGACAGCTCCTCCCCCTCGAGGTACTCCTCCAGGACGACCTCGGTGGCGCCGAAGCGCCGCTCCACGAAGAAGACATCCACAGCCTCGCGGGCCTCGGCCTCCGACGGGGCGATGATCACGCCCTTGCCCGCAGCGAGCCCGTCGGCCTTCAGCACGGCCGGGTAGGAGGCGCACGAGAGATGCTCGCGGGCCTCCTGGTGCGACCGCAGGACCGTGTGCGACGCCGTGGGCACCCCCGCCGCGGCCATCAGCTCCTTCGCGTGGATCTTCGAGCCCTCGATGCGGGCCGCCTCGCGGCGGGGGCCGAAGGCCGGCACTCCGTTGGCCTCCAGCTCGTCCACGACGCCGGCCACGAGCGGCGCCTCGGGTCCGACGACCACGAGGTCGACGCTCTCCGTGACCGCCGCCGCGACGATCCCGCGCACGTCCTCGGCGCCGACCTCGAGGCAGCGAGCGTCGGCGGCGATCCCAGCATTGCCGGGCGCGCAGAGGAGCTCGACGCCTGGGTCGGAGCGGGCGAGGGCGCGGACGAGCGCGTGCTCGCGCCCGCCGCCGCCGACGACCAGGACCCGCATGCGGTTGCTCGCGGCGGGCTAGAGGGCCTTGGTGAATTCCTCCGCGGGAATGGCGGCCATGGTCTCGTTCGACGTCGTGCCGCGGGAGCCGAGCTCCACCGAGACCTTCGCCATCGTTCGCTCGTCGGGGGCCTCGACGACGCTCACGAAGTCGTATTCACCGAGCGTCGCCCACTGGTTCAGCACCTTGACGCCCAGCTGCTCGACTTCGCGGTTCACCTCATGGACTCGCCCGGGGTTGTCCTTCAGCGTCTTCACCCCATCCGAGGTCAGCTTCGTCAGCATGATGAATACGGCCATGTTTCCTCCTAGTCCTGGTTTGCGCGGGAGCTGCGGTGCTCGCCGGCCGCGGCGTCGCGTGGCCTGAGCCTACCTTCGTTTAGGCTGGGAGCGCCGGGTAAGGGGATTGAGGTGAGGAGACTCGAGCCCGTCAGGCTGAAGCCCTGGACGCTGCCGCTGATCGTGTTGGCGATTGCGGTGCCGATCGTCGCCGCGTTCGCGCTCGTCGGGCCCGAGGCCGGCCTCGCCGTCGGCGCGATCGCCGCCGCGTCGATTCTCGTGCTCGCCGCCAGGGCCCGCTTCGACGAGCCGATCGAGGTGGCATCGCCTCCCGACGACCGCTTCACGATGCTCGTCGTCCTCACCATTCCGCTCGAGGACCCTAAGTTGGCCGGGGTGGTCGCGGAGATCGCGAACGCTGGAACGAAGTCCACGAGGCCGCACGCCGAGCGGGAGCCCGACGTGCTGCTGCTGGCGCCGGCGACCAACCGGGCGGTGGCGCACTGGCTGTCCGATCTGCGGCAGGCGCGCTTCGACGCCCAGCGGCGGCTGACGCTCTCCGTTGCCACGCTCGCGACGGTGGACGTCGACGCCCGCGGTGAGGTGGGCGACTCCGACACGGTCCAGGCCGTCGAGGACGCCCTGCGGACCTTCGGAGCCCAGGAGGTCGTGTTCGTCACCGAGCCTGACCGCAACGGGGACGTGGCGGAGGTCCGCCGGCGGCTGGATCGCCCGGTGCGTGTGCTCGAGGTACCGGCGCCAGCACCACAGCGCCAGCCATCAGCCTGAAGCGACGTTCACCTTCTCGCAGTTCTCCTTCACCCTGTCCCGCTGGTCGACCGTCGCCTTATCGTTGCCGCCGTCGCAGGCGACCCTGTCCGTGCCGCCGCCGGCCGACTTGAGCCTGTCCTTGCCCTTGCCGCCCCTCAGCTTGTCCTTCCCCTTGCCGCCCCTCAGCTTGTCCTTGCCCTTGCCGCCGGAGAGCTTGTCCGCGCCCTTCTGGCCTCGGAGCGCGTCCTTGCCGCCGCCACCCTTGACCCTGTCTCTGCCCTTGCCGCCCCTCAGCTTGTCCTTGCCCTTGCCGCCTCTCAGTCCGTCCTTGCCGGCGCCTCCCCTGACCTTGTCCTTGCCGCGGCCGGCGCAGATTAGATCGTTGCCACCTCTTCCCTTGATCGTGTCCCTGCCGCGACGCGCGGCGATCACGTCGCGGCCGGACGTGCCAATCAGCGTGTCGGGACGGTTGGTGCCGATGAGCGTCGCGCGCTTGTGCTGGCAGTGGGCGGCGGTGGGTGGAGGGCCGGGGCCGGGGCCCGGGCCCGGGCCGGGTCCAGGTCCAGGTCCGGGTCCGGGGCAGTCGACGCCGGCGACCGGGTGACCGCCGAACCTCGGCGTGTTCGGGATCTGCGCCGAGAACACCTGCTGGTACGGCGAGAAGGCCGGGTTCGAGGGTGCGAGGTTTGCGCGCGTCGTGTCCTGCCAGAACGGGTAGGCGAAGCAATCGTTTGCCGCGATGCCCTGATAGTCGCCGATGAACTCGCCCGACGGCGAGATCGGGGGGTTGATCGAGGGATCCCACATCGACCGCGTCACCCGGGCCTCGGTCCAGGTCTTGCCCTGGTCGTTGGAGCGGGCGAAGAAGGTATCGATGTAGAAGTCCTGCGGGTCGTTGCGGCGGTCGAACCACATCATGTTGAGCTGGCCGCTCTCGGTCACCGCCAGGGCTGGCTGGAACTGGTCCTTGCCGTCGGCGAGCGGATCCGCGTTCACCCGGATCGGCTTGGTCCAGGTATCTCCCCCGTTGCGGGACCTCACGGCCAGGATGTCCGCGTCGCACACCTGTCCGGATGGGACAGCAGCGTCGTCTCCCTCGCCGAGACAGAGCTCGTCATCGAGCTTCCTGTGGTAGTCGGACCAGGCGAGATACACGGTGCCGTCGTCCGGGTCAACTCCCGCGTACGGGATCGAGAGATTCCGGAACGCCGAGTTGGGAAACACGCCGGGAAGCGGGTGGATCTCGACCACCGTCTCGGGCGGGGAGAACGTCTGGCCGCCGTCGGTGGACTTCGCCATCCGCATGCTCGCCCCGGTCCCTGATGCGGGATCGTTGAAGTTGAGCCAGAAGACGTACAGCACGCCCGGCTCTCCCGGGTTCTCGGGTGGCCCCACCACCACGAAGCACCCGATCACGCTCTGGTCGCCGCCGGATACCGGTAGCCCCGTCGACCATGTCTCTCCCGCGTCCGTGGAGCGGCTCACGCGGATCGAGAGATTGGAAACGGGCGCGTCCTCCGACCAGCAGGCGTACATGTTCCCGGTCTTGCCGTCCCGGTCGGGGCCGTGGTTGTCCACGGTGAGCGTGTTCTTGTCGGCGAGCAGAAGCTGCTTCGTGACCGGGTCGTCCTTGCTCTCGATCGGAATCGGCCCACTCCAGGTGCGCCCGCCGTCGGTCGACTTGTGCAGCTTCATACCCCATCCGGCTCCCGTGGCCGAATCCGGCGGTGAGTCGAGCACCATCGCGTAGGCGTTGCCCTCGTCGTCGAAGGCCGTCCAGACGTCGCTCGTCACGTGGTAGTTGTCGCCCTCGTCTCCCGTCTGCTTCGGATAGCCGGGGAGGTGGCCGTTGTCGTGCCAGGTCCGGCCGCCGTCGAACGAGACGAAGGTCCCGATCTTGAACAGGTACTCCTCGAGGTTCTGGTACATCTTCGATCCCGCCACCAGATGGTTCGGGTTGAGGGGATCCACCGAGATGTGGGGCTCCGAGTAGGAGAGGTAGCCCGTGCTGGAGGCGCGTGATTGGTCCATTCCCCCAGGTACGTCGGGAATCGGGTCGCGGAGCTCGAAGCGGACCTGTCCGTCGTAGTCCGAGTTGACGACCGAGAACGGGTTGACGCGCACCAGGTAGGTCCCCTCCGCTCTGGAGATGATCACGTGTTCCTCGGTCGTGCCGCCCTGGGCGGAGGAGGCGACCGGCGCCCCCACCGGCTCGCCGGCCGGGGGCTTCTTGTACACGTACATGTCGAAGTCGTTGTCGGCGCTCTGCCAATTGATCGCCACGCGGACACCACCGCTGTGCGTGAGCCAGTAGTTGGACGGGACGTTGACGGTGAGCTGGAAGACATCGCACTGATTGGCGCCCGGCACGGCCCCGGGGTCGTCGGGACCGCCTGGGTATGAGGGAGCGCAGAGCTGGTCACCGGCGGTATTCGAGACGTTCGCGCCGGCGGCGAAGAACCGACCCTGCCACGTGACCGGCCCACCGCTTGGCGTGATCGTCGCCGCGGGCGGTGTTGCTGCTCCCGCACGGGACGCGAGGGCCAGGAGGACCAGGCCGCCGGCCAGCAAGGTTCCCGCCATGCGCGCGTGACGGACTCGGCGGGTCGTATACGCCGCGCTTCGGGTCACCCCGGGCTAGCCTCCTCCCACGGACTCCAAACTGCGCTCGAAACGCTAACTCGAAGATCGTGCCGACGCGCCGGTTCAGGCGGCCGCGGCCACCCTGACCGGCGCCTTCTCGAAGACCAGCTCGCCCTCCGAAGCATCCACCCGCACCACGTCACCCTCGGCGAACTCGCCCTCCAGCAGCTTCAGCGCCAGCTTGTCGACGAGCTGCTTCTGGATCACGCGCTTCAGCGGGCGAGCCCCGTAGGTGGGGTCGTAGCCGAGGTTGCCCAGCAGCGTTCGGGCGTCGTCCGTCAGCTCGATCTCGATTCCCCTCTCGCGGACGCGCCGCGCGAGCTGCGTGACCTGGAGGTCGACGATGCGACCCAGGTCCTCTCGGCTGAGGCGATGGAAGATGACGATGTCGTCGATCCGATTGAGGAACTCCGGCTTGAACGTCGTCGCCAGGATCTCCTCGATCCGGTCGCGGATGCGCTCGTCGATGGCCTCGCCCGCGATCTCGGCCGAGCCGACGTTCGAGGTCATGATCAGGATCGTGTTGGTGAAGCCGACCGTGCGTCCCTGGCCGTCGGTGAGCCGTCCCTCGTCCATGATCTGGAGCAGGATGTTGAAGACGTCGGGGTGGGCCTTCTCGATCTCGTCGAGGAGCACGACGGCATACGGCCGCCGCCGAACGGCCTCGGTGAGCTGGCCGCCCTCCTCGTAGCCGACGTATCCGGGCGGCGCGCCGATGAGGCGGGCGACCGTGTGCTTCTCCATGTACTCGGACATGTCCAGACGCACGATCGCCTGCTCGGAGTCGAACATGAACTCGGCGAGGGCCCGCGCGAGCTCGGTCTTGCCCACGCCGGTTGGGCCGAGGAAGAGGAACACTCCGATCGGGCTGTTCGGGTCGCCGAGCCCGGCCCGTGACCGCCGCAGCGCGTTGGAGACCGCCTCGACCGCCTCGTCCTGCCCGACGACGCGCTCGTGGAGGCGCTCCTCCATGTGGATCAGCTTCTCCACCTCGCCCTCCATCAGCCGCGAGACGGGGATCCCGGTCCACTTGGAGACGACCTGCGCCACGTCCTCCTCGGTGACCTCCTCGGTCAGCATCGAGCCGCCCTCGCCGTGCAGCTCGGCGAGGCGTGCCTCCTGCTCGGCGACCGTCTTCTCGAGCTCGGGGATCTCCCCGTAGCGGAGCTGGGCGGCGCGCTCGAGGTCGGCATCGCGCTCGGCCCGCTCGGCCTCGCGGTTTGCCTCCTCGAGGCGAGACTTGGCCTCCTTGATCGCCTCGATCGCGCCCTTCTCGTTCTGCCAGCGCGCCTTCATCTCGTTCGAGCGCTCGCGAAGCTCGGCCAGCTCGGCCTCGATCGCGTCGCGGCGGGCGACCGACGTCTCGTCCTTCTCCTTCTTGAGCGCCTCGCGCTCGATCTCGAGTTGCTGGATGCGGCGCTCGACCTCGTCGATCTCGGTGGGCATCGAGTCGATCTCGATCTTCAGACGGGAGGCGGCCTCGTCGACCAGGTCGATCGCCTTGTCCGGGAGGAAGCGATCGGCGATGTAGCGCTCCGACAGCGTGGCCGCGGCGACGAGCGCGGCGTCGGTGATCCGCACGCCGTGGTGGACCTCATAGCGCTCCTTGAGCCCGCGGAGGATCGCGATCGTGTCGGCAACGTCGGGTTCGTCGATCAGCACCGGCTGGAAGCGCCGCTCCAGAGCCGCGTCCTTCTCGATGTGCTTGCGGTACTCGTCCAGCGTCGTGGCGCCCACGGCGCGGAGCTCGCCGCGCGCGAGCATCGGCTTCAGCAGATTTGCCGCGTCGACGGCGCCCTCGGCGGCCCCGGCGCCCACGATGGTGTGAAGCTCGTCCATGAACAGGACGATCTGCCCCTCCGCGGACTGCACCTCCTTCAGCACGGCCTTCAGCCGCTCCTCGAACTCGCCGCGGTACTTCGACCCGGCCAGCAGGGCTCCGATGTCGAGGGCGATGACGCGCCGGTCGCGCAGGCTCCCGGGCACGTCCCCGGCTACGATCCGCTGCGCCAGCCCCTCGACGATCGCGGTCTTGCCGACCCCGGGATCGCCGATCAGCACGGGGTTGTTCTTGGTGCGCCGCGAGAGCACCTGGATCACCCGCCGGATCTCCTCGTCGCGGCCGATGACCGGGTCGAGCTTGCCCTGCTCGGCCTCGGCGGTCAGGTCGCGGCCGAACTTCTCGAGCGCCTGGACCGTGTCCTCGGGATTCGGGCTGGTGATGGGACTCGGGCGCACCTCCTTGATCGCCGCGATCACCTCCCCGCGCGCCGGGAGGATCTCAGCGACGGGAGAGGACTTGTCGGTGAGCGCGAGCAGAAGGTGCTCGGCGGAGATGTAGGAGTCGCCCATCGCCGAGGCCTCGCGCTCGGCGCGCTGGATCGCCCGGACGAACGCCTGCGCGGGCCGGGTCTCGGGCTCCGCGTCCCCGCCGAGCTCGGGAAGGGCATCGACGGCCTCGAGCGTCCGCGCCCGAATCGTCGCGACGTCCGCCCCCATCTTCTGGAGCACGGGCACCACGAGCCCCTCCTCCTGGTCGAGCAGCGCTAGCAGGAGGTGGGCGGGAGCGACCTCGGGATTGCGGCGCTCCCCGGCGAGTCGCTGGGCGGTGGAAACAGCCTCCTGGGACTTGACGGTGAATCTGTCGGGCTGCATCTGCCGCTAGCTCCCCTTCTTCGTACGCCTCACGGGAATCCGGATCGGACGTGCCTGCTCAGCGGGCACCAGATCCCCGGCGTCGTACGCACCGTAGGGAACGAGCTCGGCCTTCAGCGAGCGGCGTACGCGCTCGACCTCCTCGTTCATCTGTAGCTCGAGCTCCTTCGTGCGCTTGCGCATGCGCTCGAGCTCGGAGCGCATCCGCGCGACCTGATCCTCCATCGCGAGGACGACCTCCACGCCGGCGAGGTTGAGCCCCTCCTCACTCGTCATCCGCTGGATCCGGCGAAGTCGCTCGACGTCGTTCTGCGAGTACAGGCGGGTCTTCTTCGGCGAACGCTTCGGCGCGATGAGCCCGCGCGCCTCGTACATGCGCAGGGTTTGCGGGTGCATGTCTGCCAGCTCGGCCGCCACCGAGATCATGAACACGCCGCGCTCGCCGTCGATGGCAGCCTCGACCCGCCGTGTGACGCGGCGGGCGGCTCCGGTCTCGTCTCGCTTGGCCATTTCGAGTCCTAGCTCCTGACCTTGCCCGACGAAGCGGACGCCTCGCGCAGGAGCCGCTCGCGCGGGTCGTGGTCGTTCATTGCCTCGGCGAACTGACCGAGGGCCTGCTGCTGCTCGCGGTTCAGATCTCGCGGCACCTCGATCTCGAGCCGATAGAGGATGTCCCCGCGACCCTTGGCGCCCGGACGCGGCGGCCCCTCGGCGCGCAGACGCTGGATCGTCCCGTGCTGGGTGCCGGCCGGGATGCGGATCCGCTTCGTGCCGTTGAGCGTGGGCACCTCCACGGTCGCCCCCTGGATCGCCTCGGCGATCGTGATCGGGATCGTGACCTCGAGGTTGCCGTCGGAGCGCTGCTTGAAGACGGGGGAGGGGGTCACCCGCGTGATCACATAGAGGTCTCCGGACGGCCCGCCGCGTGGACCATCCTCGCCCTTGCCGGCGACCCGGATGCGGCTGCCGTCGCGAACTCCCGGTGGGATCTTCACCCGGTAGCGCTTCTGCTGCAGGGTGACGCCGGATCCGCCGCACGTCTCGCAGGGGTGCTCGATGATCTGCCCGCTGCCGCCGCAACGCGGACACGGCTGGCTGATCGAGAAGAAGCCCTGGCTCTCGGTGTCGATCCCGCGCCCACCGCAGCGTGGGCACGTGATCGGCGCCGTGCCGGGCTTGGCGCCGGAGCCGTGGCAGGTCGTGCACGTGGCCTGCTTCGGTACCACGACCGGGATCTCGGCGCCGTGCATCGCCTGCTCGAACGAGAGGTGCACGTCGGTCTCCAGGTCGCGGCCACGCGCCGGCGCCGGCTGGGTGCCGCCTCTGCGACCGAAGAAGCTCGAGAAGATGTCGCCGAGGTCCGACGTGAAGCCGCCGCCTCCGGTTCCGCCGAATCCCCGTCCGCCGAAGCCGGAGAACATGCCACCGGCGTCGTATTGACGGCGCTTCTCGGGGTCCGAGAGCGTGTCGTAGGCGGCTTGGACCTCCTTGAAGCGCTCCTCGGCCTTCTTGTCGCCCGGGTTCCGGTCGGGGTGGTACTCCCGGGCGAGCTTGCGGTACGCCTTCTTGATCTCGTCCGCGCTGGCCGTGCGGCCGACGCCGAGGACCGAGTAGAGGTCGTGGTCAGCCATGGGTCACCACTCCCCCCTACTCGCTGACGACGACGCGCGCCGCTCTCAGCACCTGACCGTCGAGGCGATACCCGCGCTCCAGCGTCTCGATCACCACCCCGGGCTCGACGCCGTCCTGTGCCGGACGGGTGGCCAGAGCCTCGGACGTGGTGGGGTCGAACGGCTCGCCGGTCGGGTCGTAGGTCTCGACCCCGGCGCGCTCGAGTGCCGCGCGGAGCTCCCCGTACACGAGAGCGACCCCGCGCGCCAGCGCCTCCTGCGCCGATACCTCTTCGCTCGGCACGTCGAAGGCCTCCGCGTCCTCCTCCTCCTCGGAGGTCGGCTGCGGAGCCTCCGCGGGCCGGCCCGTCCACGGGTCGATCCCGGTCGACTTCAGTGCGCGCTCGAGATTGTCGAGCGCCGGTAGGAGCTCGCGGGCGACGGACACCTTGCCGCGGCGCTCCGCATCCTCGACCTCGCGCGCTGCGCGCTTGCGGTAGTTCTCGAAGTCGGCGCGAGCTCGCTGCGCGAGCGCGAGGTACTCGTCGCGCTCGCGCTTTACGTCGGCGAGCAGGGCGTCGAGGTCCTGCTCGACCTCGGCGGCGTCGCCCTGCTCGGTCCGGTCGTCAGCCCGCTCCTCGGTGGGCGGATTCGGTCTGCGCTCGTCCTCCATCGGCTACGAGCGATCCTCGTCGACCACCTCGGCGTCGACGACCTCTTCCTCGGCCTCGTCCGCGCCACCGTCGCTGGACGCGCCGTCGGACGCAGCCGCCCCGGCGGCCTGCTGCTCGGCCGCGGACTGGTAGATCTGCTCCGAGACCTTGTGGAAGGCCTGCTGGAGGGCGTCGGTCTTCGCCTTGATCTCGTCGACGTTCTCGGAGGTCAGCGACTCGCGCACGTCGGCGATCGCCGTGGTGATCTCCTCCTTAGCGGAGGAGTCCACCTGATCGCCCATGTCGGCGAGCTGCTTCTCGGCCTGGTACGCGGCGTTCTCGGCCACGTTCCGGGCCTCTGCCAGCTCGCGCAGGCGCCGGTCCTCGTCGGCGTGCGCCTCGGCGTCGGAGACCATCTGCTCGACCTCGGACTCGGAGAGCCCGGAGCCGCCCTTGATCTCGATCTTCTGCTCCTTGCTTGTCCCGAGATCCTTGGCCGAAACGTTCAGGATGCCGTCGGCATCGATGTCGAACGTGACCTCGATCTGCGGGATGCCGCGGGGGGCGGGCGGGATGCCGGTGAGCTGGAACTTGCCCAGCGACTTGTTGTAGGCGGCCATCTCGCGCTCGCCCTGGAGCACGTGGACCTCGACCGACGGCTGGTTGTCGTCGGCGGTCGAGAAGATCTCCGACTTTCGGGTCGGGATCGTCGTGTTGCGCTCGATGAGCTTGGTGAACACGCCGCCCTTCGTCTCGATCCCGAGCGACAGCGGGGTCACGTCGAGCAGGAGCACGTCCTTGACGTCACCCGCCAGCACGCCCGCCTGGATCGCGGCGCCGATGGCGACGACCTCGTCGGGATTGACGCCGCGGTGCGGGTCCTTTCCGGTGAGCTCCTTGACCTTCTCCTGCACCGCCGGCATGCGGGTCATGCCGCCGACGAGCACGACGTGGTCGACGCTCGAGCCGGCGTCGGATAGCGCCTGCTTGACCGGGCCGACGACGCGGTCTAGGAGATCGGACGTCAGCTCGTTCAGCTTCGCCCGGGTCAGCTTCATCTCCAGGTGCTTGGGGCCGCTCGCGTCCGCGGTGATGAACGGCAGGTTGATCTGCGTCTCCTGGGTGGTGGAGAGCTCGATCTTCGCCTTCTCCGCGGCCTCGTAGAGGCGCTGGAGGGAGTTCTTGTCGGCGGACAGGTCGATGCCCTGGTCGCGCTTGTACTCGGCGACCATCCACTCGACGATCGCCTTGTCCCAGTTGTCGCCGCCCAGGTGGTTGTCGCCGGACGTCGCCTTGACCTCGAACACGCCGTCCCCGATCTCGAGGATGGAGACGTCGAACGTCCCGCCGCCGAGGTCGAAGACCAGGATCGTCTGGTCGGACTCCTTGTCGAGGCCATAGGCGAGCGACGCGGCCGTCGGCTCGTTGATGATCCGCTTCACCTCGAGCCCGGCGATCTTGCCGGCGTCCTTGGTCGCCTGGCGCTGATCGTCGTTGAAGTAGGCAGGAACGGTGATGACGGCGGAGTCGACGGTCTCGCCGAGCTTCGCCTCGGCGTCCGCCTTCAGCTTCTGGAGGATCATCGCGGAGATCTCCGGCGGCGAGTACTGCTTGCCCCGGACCTCCACGCGGACGTCGCCGTTGGGCCCGGCGACGACCTTGTACGGGACGATCGTCTCCTCCTCCTTGACCTCGGCCTCCTTGCGGCCCATGAACCGCTTGATCGAGAAGATCGTGTTCTCCGGGTTCATCACGGCCTGCCGCTTGGCGACCGTGCCGACGAGTCGATCGCCGGAGTCCGTGAACGCGACCACGGACGGGGTGGTGCGCCCGCCTTCGGCGTTCTCGAGCACCGTCGCGTCGGCGCCCTCGAGGACGGCCACGCAGGAATTCGTGGTTCCAAGGTCGATTCCGATGGTCTTCGCCACTGCTCTCTCCTTCTCAGTCTTTCGCCTAAAAAATCTGAGTGTGAGCGTAGCAGATTAGTGCGTGGGTCCAGGCCCGCTCGCGAGGGCGTCAATTCGGCAATTCTCGGCGGCCGACCCGCGAGGCGGGTCAGGGCTTAGGGCGAATCGATGTACTGGACGTTGTTGGCGACGAACCGGGCCACCGTCTCCGCCTGCTCGCCCTTGACCAGCCCCTTCGGCATCCGCCCGCCGAGGCCGTTCTCGATCGTCGTCAGCACGGTTTGGTACGTCGATTTCTGAAGGGAGCTCTTGGTGCCGGTTCCAAAGCGCTGATCGAGATTGGGGCCGATGAGGCCGTCGGTCCCGGCGGCCGCCAGCGTGTGGCACGCCCCGCAGTTGATCTGGAAGAGCTCGAGACCCTGCTGGTCGGCTGGCGGGACCGCCGCCTCGGGCGATGCGTCCGCGCCGCCCTTCGACTGAAGGGCCCAGAAAGGCAGCACGACCAGGCAGATGGCCGCGAGCACGATGAACATTGCGATGGGCCGCTTCATACTGCGAGGCCGGCGCCGCGAGGGCGGCGGCGGCGCGGAGATACTAACCAGCCGCCGGAGGGCATCGGCTCGGCGCTCCCCGTGACGCGAAACGGCGCACCCAAGGGCGACGCCCCGGCGGTTGGCGACTTATGAACCGTATGGGTGCATCACGCGCCAAAGCCACCCCCCGGCGGCGGTAGTTGGCGAGTTACTCACGGATATGCCCGGTAAGTCGCCAATTGCGGCTCGGGCGGCGCTCAACGCCGCCGGGACCGTTCCCTGGGTGCTATCCGTTGCGCCCTGCGTGCTGGGCGGGACTCATCGGCGGACCGGCCGGGCTCCGCGCCGAGGCGCTGAGGCTGGAGGAGGCAAATCATCAACCTCAGCGGCTCTCGGCGCGCAGCCCGCACCGGCCGTTGCCGTTAGCGAAATTTCAACGCGCTGAACAGCCCCGCGTGGTCGGAATCCCAGAACCCGTTGTGGGGCCGGCGCCCGGTAACCGCCGTGCGGCCTCGCCGGATGTGCCGGGGATCGTTGGTCATGACGTGGTCGACCTTGTGGTCGAACTGCGAGACGTCGGCTCCCGCGCCGACCCTGAGCACGTCCGCGTGTAGGCAGCAGCTGAGGGGGTCACGCGTGCTGCGCTCGGCAAACCCGGCCTGAAGCAGGGCCCAGTCGGCCGCGCCGTCCCCAGGCTTGAGCTGGGTCTTGACGTCGGAGTTGATGTCGCCCAGGAGGATCACCGGCTTCTTGCCGGTGGCCGGTCCATCCTGCGCGAACAGCTCCTGGGCCTGGGCCTTGCGGATCTTGCCGTTGCCGACGTCCGTGCCCTGGTTCGTGTGGTTTGACAGCTGGTTGTCGAACGCCTCGAGGTGCGTGTTCACGAAGCGGAACCGGGGGCTGTTGCCAACCTTGGCGTCGACCGCCGTCCAGCCGCGCGTCACGTCCACTGGGACGCCGCTGACCTTCACCTGGAGCAGGGTGTTGAAGTGCGTGCCCTCGGGATCCGTCGTCCTGACCCCCGCATGGCGTCGCGCCAGGATGGCGTCGCGCATCGTCAGTCGAGCGTTGGTGTCGCAGCTGTGGTCCGGGCTGTGGTCGGTGTTCGCCTCGGTCTCGAAGTCGAATTCGGGCTCCGCGACGACGACGCGGTACCGGTCCCTGCCCTTGTTCAGCTCTTTCATCAAGAGCCCGAGGAAGTCGCCGCCCTTGATGACGTGAGTGGCCTCGGGCGGATTCGGCGGGATGATGATCTTGCACGGGCCCGTTCGCCAGAGGGCGGCCTCCTGCAGTCCGACGAGATCCGGCTTCCGCCGAACGATCTCCGTCGCCAACCCCTTCGCCCTGACCTGGAACTTGTTCGCGTTGACCTGATCGAGGATCGTCCCGGCAGCGTCCTTCAGCTCGTTGAGGTTCTTGGCATCGATGCCGGGGGTGAGATCCGCGCCCAGGTAGAGGTTGCGCGTCATGACCTTCACCTTGGGCTCGGCCTTGCGCGCCTCCGCGGGCCTCGCCAAGAGAGCGACCGCGAGCGCCGCCAGCAGCCCGAAGAGGGCGACCGCGGCCAGCAAGCGACGATCGATGCGATGAACGGAACTCAGCTGCAAGCGGGTGGCCTCCTCTTAGAAGTGGTGCGGGCGAGCCCTTCCCTAGGCAAGCGGGGGCACGCACATCCAGTCGTCCATCGGCCGGCGGCGCGAAAATCTTTAGCTGCGCGGCAGTGCGGTCAGTTGGCCGGTGTGATGGCGCGAAGGCGGCGCCAGTACGGGCACATCCGCCGCAGGGCGCAGGCGTCACAGCGCGGGCGCGGCCGGCAGATCTCCCTGCCGTGGCGGATCAGGTTGATGTGCAGCTCGTACGCGTCCTCCGGATCTGTGACCCGAAGCATCTCGTCGTGGGCCTCCTCGAACGACGCCCCCTCCCGAAACAGCCCCAACCTGCCGCCGACCCGGTAGACGTGGGTGTCGACAGGGATCTCGGGGCGGTCGAAGGCGAAGATCAGGACGCAGGCCGCCGTCTTGCGCCCCACCCCCGGAAGCGACGTGAGGAACTCGATCGCCTCGTCGCGTGGCGCGGTCTCGATCCAGTCCAGGTCGGGGTGATCCTGGAGCTGTCGCAGGATCTCCTGGATCCGGGGGCCCTTGGTGTTGGCGAGGCCGCCGGGACGGATCGCTTCGATGACGTCCTCGACGGGAGCGTCGCGCACCTCCTCCCAGGTGGGAAATCGCTCGCGCAGCCGCTCATATGCGACGTCTCGGTTGGTGTCGTTCGTGTTCTGGGAGAGCACGGTGCGCACCAGCTCCGCGATCGGGTGACCGTGGGGGTCGTTCACCGGGCGCCCGTAGAGCTGGCGCAGGCGGTCCCGGATCGCCCGAACGCGTCTCTTCGAGGGCCGCTTCCAACCGTCCCGAGTCATGGGCCGAGGATATGTGTGGCACGGCGAGGCGGGATTTGCAGGCTCGTGGTCGAACCGGTCGAAGGACCGCGGTTACAATCCCGCGACACCTGCCCGTGCCCCAACTCGTCCACAGCGTCGGCAGCCGGCTGCCCCATGGTTGGCGCGATCTGTTCCGGCAGATCGTCCTGTTCGTGGTCGCCTACCAGGGCTACCAGGTGGCGCGGGGAATCGCCGACTCCCACCCCGCTTCGGCGATCGCGAACGGCATCCACGTCATGCATCTCGAGCAGTCGCTCGGCGCGTTCTTCGAGCCCGCGTTTCAGCAGGCGTTCCTGAATCACCAGTGGATCATCGACGCCGCGAACTGGATGTACTTCAACAGCCATTTCGTGGTGACGACGGCGTTCCTCGTGTGGCTCTACCTCCACCGGAACGACCACTTCAACTTCGTGCGCAACATGTTCCTGGTGGCGATGGGGCTGGCTTTGGTCGGCTACGTGCTCTATCCCACCGCGCCGCCGCGGATGTTCCCGGGCGCCGGTTTCACCGACACGATCGCGGCGTTCACGAGCACCAACCAGGACTCCTCCTTCACGAGCCTCCTCGTGAACCCGTACGCGGCCGTTCCGAGCATGCACATCGCGTTCTCGCTGATGGTCGCCGTGGCGGCGATCAATCTGGTGCGGAGCGCCTGGGCACGGCTGCTGTGGTCCGTCTATCCACTCACAGTCTTCTTCGTGATCGTCGTCACCGCGAACCACTTCTGGTTCGACGCCGCCGTCGGCGCGATGGTCGCCTGCCTGGCGGCGGGGTCCGCCCACCAGCTCGCCCGGCTGCGGCCGGACGCCTGGTCGTGGCGCGAGGCGATCGACGAGGCCCCGGCCTGATCCGGGGCCCCCGGGTGATCGGTTCGAATACGCGCTAGCGTCCCCTTCGTGGCGACGGAGGCTCCTGGCGGCGGACAGCTTCGGGATGTGCGCACGACCGAGGAGTTCCGGGCCTACGCCCGCGGGCGTCTGATCGAGTCTCGGCTGACGCCCAACGGGATCTCGCTGACCGGCCTGGCGTTGAACCTGGCAGCCGCCGTCCTCGTGACGCAACGCCTGTTCGTCCTCGGCGGCGTCGCGTTCATCGTCGGCTCGGTCATGGACACGCTCGACGGGCGCTACTCCCGCATGTCGGGGAAGGGCACCCTGTTCGGCGCCTTCCTCGACTCGACGCTCGACCGGATCGAGGAGGGCGTGGTCATCACCGCCGTGGCCTGGTACTTCGCGGACACCGGTCACGCCATCGCGGCGGCCGCTTGTGTCCTGACGGTGCTCGGGTCGCTGATGGTCTCCTACACGCGCGCCCGCGCGGAGGCCCTGGGTGTGGAGTGCAAGCTCGGGATTGCCACGCGGCCGGTGCGGGTAGTCCTGCTGTCGATCGGTCTGGTGTTCGCGAAGGGCGCCGGCCTCGTCGATATTGAGCTGCTGGCGCCGGCCATCTACGCTATTGCGGCGCTCACAGCGGTCACCGTGGTGCAACGCGTTTGGCACGTGCGGCGGGAGCTGAGGGCACTGGACGTTCGCGAGGTGTAACCGGCATACGAATGCGGCGTAGTAGGAGGCTCCGACTAGCCGCGAGGAGGAGTTCCGACCGAATGAGCACCGAGCACGGATCCCACGACGGCGCCACTGCCAACGGCCACCTGATCGACGACGGCAAGGTCCGGGTCGCGATCGTCGGCGTCGGCAACTGCGCCAACTCCCTGATCCAGGGCGTCACCTACTACGCGGATGCCGACCCCGCCGAGTCGGTTCCCGGCCTCATGCACGTGGACCTCGGCGGCTACCACGTGCGCGACGTCGAGTTCGTGGCGGCGTTCGACATCGACGCGGAGAAGGTCGGCAAGGACCTCGGCGAGGCGATCTGGGCCGGCCAGAACGACACGATCAAGTTCGCGGACGTCCCCGAGCTCGGCCTGCCGGTCCACCGCGGCATGACCCACGACGGACTCGGCAAGTACCTGAAGGAGAAGATCACCAAGGCGCCCGGTCCCACGGACGACATCGTCGGAATCCTCCAGGACGCCAAGGCCGACGTGCTGGTCTGCTATCTGCCGGTCGGGTCGGAGCAGGCGACGAAGTGGTACGTCGAGATGGCGATCAAGGCTGGGATCGGCTTCGTGAACTGCCTGCCGGTCTTCAT
>JBKPFQ010000061.1:0-34276 GCA_046728915.1 Actinomycetota bacterium
ACCGGGTTCGTGAGCTGAAGGGGTGTGGGCTTCACGCGCTGGCGAAAGCGGGGTACGAGTCCCAGCCTCGACTCGACGTGGGCGAGGAGCTCCTCGAGGGTCGGTGGATCCCCCTCGAGCACGAGCGTCGCCCCGACGTTAAGGTGGATCGGCCCCCGCTCGGCCAGGAGCGAGGACATGTCGGAGGCGGAGAGGCGCTCGGCTCGCTCGCTCACCGGGCGAGCGTATCCGCGCGCTTAGCATGGAACGCAATCGATCTCGAGAAAGGGGGAAGCATGCCGCCGGTCAGCTACTTCGTTCGAATGGTCGCCAAGGAGGGTGAGGCCAAGCACGTGCTCGACCTGCTTCTGTCGAATCCGCACCGGATCGAAGCGGGAGAGCCGGGCAACCTGGCCTTCGGCGTCCATCGCTCGACGGAGAACCCGAATGAGTTCTGGCTCTATGAGACGTGGGAGGACGAGGCGGCGGTGGAGGCCCATGAGAGCGGAGACGCGTTCCTCCACTACAAGGACGAGTTGCGCCCGCTGGTCGACCCGGACAGCGTGATCTTCGGAAACGCGGTCCCCATCAAGGTTCTCGGGTACGACGTCCCGGGAGCCGGCTAAGCGGATCGTTCGATGAACGCCGCCGATTCGCAAGTGGATGTCGCCGTCGTCGGGGCCGGGCTCGCCGGGCTGGTTGCCGCCCGGGACCTGGGGCGCGCCGGCCAGTCGGTCCTGGTGCTCGAGGCGCGGGATCGCGTCGGCGGGCGGTTGCTGAACGCTGCCATCGGCGACGGCAAGGTGGTCGAGGTCGGCGGCCAGTGGGTGGGTCCCACCCAGACGCGAGTCGGCGCCTTAGCCCGCGAGCTGGGCGTCGAGACGTTTCCGACCTATATGCACGGCGAGAACCTGATCGAGTGGCGGTCGCGCCTGATTCGCTACCGGGGCGCGATCCCGCGAATCAACGCCGCCGTCCTCCTCGACGTCGCGCAGGCGCAGGCCCGGATCGATCGGATGGCGAAGCGCGTCCCGCTGGAGGCTCCTTGGCTGGCGCCCAAGGCGGAGCTCTGGGACGGCCAGACCTTCGAGAGCTGGCTGCGCCGCAACCTCGCGACCGCGGGCGCTCGGGACCTGTTCCGGATCTTCGTCGAGGCGGTATGGGCGGCCGACGCGGCGGACCTGTCGCTGCTCCATCTCCTCTTCTACACGCACTCCGCCGGGAGCTTCGACGACCTCATCGGCACCGAGGGCGGGGCCCAGCAGGAGCGCTTCGTCGGTGGCTCGCAGCTCCTCGCGGTGAAGCTCGCCGAGGAGCTCGGCGACGTTGTGGTCCTCGAGGCGCCGGTGCGGCGAATCGAACGATCGGACTCGGGCGTGCGGGTGGTCGCCGATGGCCGCGAGGTCTCGGGGGGTGCCGCGATCGTCGCGATCCCGCCGGCTCTGTGCGGCCGACTCGTCTACGACCCGCCCCTGCCGGCGATTCGCGACCAGCTTACCCAGCGGATGCCGCAGGGGACGGTGATCAAGTGCATGGCCACCTACGAGCGCCCCTTCTGGCGGGAGGCCGGATTGAGCGGGCAGGCGACCAGCACCGAGGGCCCGGTGAAGGTGATGTTCGACAACTCACCGCCCGACGCCTCCCCGGGGGTGCTGCTCGGATTCCTCGAGGGCCGCCAGGCCCGCGAGCTGGGGGAGTGGGAGCCGGAGGCGCGTCGTCGCGCGGTCGTGGATTGCTTCCGGCGCATCTTCGGGCCGCAGGCCGCGGAGCCGCTCGACTACGTTGAGCGGGTCTGGGCTCAGGAGGAATGGACGCGCGGGTGTTACGGGTGCTACATGCCGCCCGGCGGCTGGGTCAGCTACGGGCGGGCGCTTCGCCCCCCGATCGGACGCATCCACTGGGCCGGCGCCGAGACGGCGACGGTGTGGAACGGCTACATGGACGGCGCCGTGCGGTCAGGTGAGCGTGCGGCTTCCGAGGTCCTCGACGCCATGAATCGAGCCTGATCGAGGCCGCGCGCCAAGGCGCCGTACCTCGGCCGCCACTCCATACAATCGTTGGCCGGGGCAGCCCCCCATCCCGCGCCCGTAGCTCAGTTGGATAGAGCGCTGGTCTACGAAACCAGAGGTCACAGGTTCGAATCCTGTCGGGCGCGTCCGGCACGGCGTTGCGCGTCCAGCACGCCGTTTGGTGGTCTGGGGGTCGCAATCGCGTACCCAATCCACCAAACGTTTCGACGGGTGGCGCATTGACCCATCTGTCAGCCTTAGTCCATGCCCGTCGGTGACGATCGATGACGAGCCCGGGTCGCTAGGGCGTGACTGGCGAGGCCGCGGCCGCCGAGGTGCCGGGCGCGAGGGGAGGCGATGGGCTCGCCTTCAAGAGCACGCCGGGCCGGTGGGTGCTCGCCATCTCCGTCCTCGGCTCCGGCATGGCTTTTCTCGACGGCACGGTCGTCAACGTCGCGATCCCCGACATCGGCGAGGACCTCAATGCGTCGACGGCCGCACTGCAATGGATCCTCAACGGCTATCTGCTGACGCTCGCGTCGGTCATCCTTCTGGGTGGCTCGCTCGGAGACCGCTACGGGCGCCGGCGAATCTTCGTCGCCGGCGTCGTTCTCTTCACCGCGGCCTCGCTGCTCTGTGCCGTCTCCCCGAACGCCGAGTTCCTGATCGGCGCCCGCCTGATCCAGGGACTCGGTGGTGCGCTCCTGACTCCCGGCAGCCTCGCGATGATCGAGGCCAGCTTTCGGCCAGCCGACCGGGCCCCGGCGATCGGCGCCTGGTCGGGCCTGGGCGGCGTGGCGGCCGCCATCGGCCCGCTTCTCGGCGGCTATCTCGTCGACGCGGTCTCCTGGCGGGCGATCTTCCTGATCAACCTCCCGCTTGGGCTCTTCGTGGCGGTCGCGGCCACCCGACACGTTCCCGAGACCCGGGATCCCATGGCTCGCGGGCCGCTCGATGTGCTCGGCGCCGCGCTGGCGGCTGCCGGGCTCGCGGGCACGACGTACGCCTTGATCGAGGGTCCGGCTGGAAACGCCGGCCTCGTCTCGGCTGCTGCATTCGTCGGCGTGATCGCGCTCGTCGCGTTCGTCGTCGTTGAGCGCCGGAGCCGGAACCCGATGCTCCCCCTGGACATCTTCAAATCGCGCCAGTTCACGGCTGCGAATCTCGTCACGTTCGTCGTTTACACGGCACTCGGGGGAGTCTTCTTCCTGCTCGTCGCCTTCCTGCAGATCTCGATGGGCTACTCGCCGATCGCCGCCGGTGCCGCGACCCTGCCGGTGACCGGGTTCATGCTCGTGCTCTCGGCTCGCTCGGGCGCCCTCGCGCAACGGATCGGGCCCAGGATCCCGCTCACCGTGGGTCCGCTCGTGATCGCGGTGGGACTGCTCTTGATGACCGGGATCAATCCGGGTGACAGCTACGTCACGAGCATCCTGCCGGCGGTGATCGTCTTTGCCATCGGCTTGACGCTGGTGGTTGCGCCGGTGACCGCGACGGTGCTGGCGGCGGCCGACGCCCGCCATGCCGGAATCGCCTCGGGAATCAACAACGCCGTCGCCCGCGTGGGCGGCCTCCTCGCTGTTGCCGTGCTGCCACTGATCGCCGGGCTGACCGGCGACGCGTTCTACGACCCGGCGAGCATGACGGACGGATTCAGGATGGCGATGATCGCTTGTGCGGGGCTCTCCGCCGCGGGCGGGGTCCTGGCCTGGCTGACGATCAGCTCCGACGTGCTCCATGCCGAGCCGGAGCCCGGCGGCGCCGAGCCCACGCAGGTCCTGCACGAGGTCTCGTGCGGCGCCCCCGGTCCCCTCCTGCGACCGGGCCGCGAGGCGGAGTGCAAGCCCCCGGTGGTCGAGCGAGTACGGGCTCCCGCCTCTTGATCTGAGGGCGCCGCTAGCGCTTCCTCACGTAGCCCTTGATCTGGTGGCGCACCAGCCCGATCAGGTTGCCAAGGGCGATGTTCGCGTCCGTCAGGTGAAGGCCCCAGCCGGCGTTCGGCACCGCGCGCAGGTCGGGCGCTCCGTCCTGGCCGACGATCTGGAGCACGTTCGCGTCGCTCGCCGATGAGCAGCTGCCCCGATACGCGCCGTCCGCCTCGATCCATCGCGTGGACGTCTCCACCATCGGCAAGCCGACGCCCCGCGTCGCGGCGCCGATCATCGTGTTCGGGGCAAAGGGCTTGCTCGCATAGATCGTCCTGAGCTCGCCTGAGCCGCCACCCAGCGCGGCCGGATTGGTGCAGAGCACCTCCCGGCCGGGGGTCGTCGTCCGTCCGAAGAAGGCGTCGTCCGGGACCGGGGCATCGAAGGTCGAGAAGGCCACCACGCAGTGGAGCTGGGACCTCGAGCGGCAAGCCCGGATCTGCTGGAAGTCACCCCCGCTGCTCCTGCCCTCGGCGACCTCAACGTCGCCGCCGAGCAGCAGGGCGGATACCAGCTTCCGTCGGAGGCTGGGGTTGGGGTCGATCTCGTTCGCGATCAGCTCGCGGAGGACCAAGGTGCCCTGAGAGTGGCCGATCAGCACCACCCCGCGCCCGTCGTTGTACTTCCTGAGGTAGGTCTTCCACGCTTTCAGGGCGCTGGAGTAGGCGATGCGCATCTCGTGCTCGGTGATCGAGTCGGGATCGAGGATCGCCTTCAGGGTGAGCTGGCGGTACATCGGCGCGTAGACGCGGCACTCCTGCGAGTACCGGGCCGCCTGGTAGAGGGCGATCGAGCGCTCCTCGGGGTCGATGTGGAGGTTTGCGTTCTGCGTCTGCTGGTCCGAGACCGTCGGATAGACGTAGAAGCAGTCGACCTTCCGGTGTCTCGGGCCGCGCGGGTGCTTCACGCCGAGGCGCTCGCCGGTCGGCGAGATCAGCGTCGTCTTCTGTCCCCGCATGCAGGGGTTGTGCTCCTTGCCGGGCTTGCAGAGCCAGGCGACTCGGCCGCTCGCGGCGCCGGCCCCCGACGGGAGGCAGAGGAAGGCGATTGCCATGGCCGTTACCAGGGCGGCCAGAGCGATGGCCGCCGGGGAACGTGGAGCGGGGTGAGGAAGTTGCGTTGGCGGTCCCTCCGGCCGACTTGGACTCCAATTGCGACAGACGGACTCTAGTGCCTCAGCGCTACATGCCCTCGGCGCGCTTGGCGGGCCGAGAATGGTCGCCGACGATCTCGAGCACCTCGGCGGCGTGGCGAGACATGAACCCGGGTCCGATGCCGTGAATCCGCGCGAGCGGCGCCATGCCCTCCGGGCGTGAGGCGGCGATGGCCTCGAGGGTGCGGTTGTGCGCCACCGTGTATGCGGGCTTGCCCGCCGCCGCGCGCAGGCGCCAGGCCTTGAGCGCATCCAGCAGCTCGACGTCCGCCGTCGAGAGCTCCGCGCGCGGCGCGGCCGCCTGAGCGGGCGATCGGCGTCCGGTGATCCGGATCGTCTCCGGCGCCGGCAGCCAGCCGTCCGGATCGCAGACGTCGCAGCAGCGTCCCAGCGCTTGACCCGGGCGGCGGTCGCCGAAGTGGTCAAGCAGGCTGCGCCGGCGGCATGTGTCCGAGAAGCTGTAGGCCTCGACCGCACGGTATGCGCGCCACCCTCGATCCTTGGCGATCCGGCACGCCGCGGCGGCGCGACGCCGGTCCAGGCGATCGAGCAGCCGGACGAGCAGGCGGCCGCCCGGAGCGGGCTCGACCGCGCAGGCGCCGGCGCGCTCGGCGATCGCGAGCCGGATCCGATCGCCGTCGCTGCGCGGGTTGTCGATCACGAGGACGCCGTCGGAGTCGGCGAGTCCGCGCAGCTCCTCGAGATAGGACGCGATCGCCTGCGGGTCGACGCTGCGCTGCTGGTTGAAGCGCACCAGCCGCCCGAGATCCGAGCGTCCGGCGAGCAGCACCGCCCTCGCCGGCCTACCATCGCGCCCGGCGCGCCCCGCCTCCTGGTAGTAGGCCTCGACGCTGGTGGGGATCGCCCAGTGCCACACGGAGCGGACGTCGGCCTTGTCGATTCCCATGCCGAACGCGTTCGTCGCGACGATCACATCGGCGTCGCCGCGCATGAACCGGTGCTGCGCCGACGCGCGCTCGTCCGGCTCCATCCCGGCGTGATACGCCACAGCAAGGATGCCCGCCGAACGCAGCGACTCGGCGACCGCCTCGGTGTCTCGCCGGGTACCGCAGTAGACGATCGCCGGAACGTTCTCGTCCCGGCGCAGGCCGTGCTCGAGCAGTGCGAGCTTCCGTGCCTTCGATCCCCTGCCCTCCAGGGTCACGGTGTCGAAGGAGAGGTTGGGGCGGTCGAAGCCGGAGCGAACAATGAGCGGGTCCCGCAATCCGAGCCGGCTGGAGATCTCCCCCGCGACCTCCTCGGTCGCGGTGGCTGTGCACGCCATGACCGCCGGCCGGCCCAGCCGCTCGATCGCCCTTGGCAGTCGCAGATAGTCGGGGCGAAAGTCGTGCCCCCACTCGGAGACGCAGTGCGCCTCGTCGATCGCCATCAGGTCGACCTCACGGGTCGCCAGGGCGTCGAGGAAGGCGATGGAGGCAAACCGCTCGGGCGAGCAGTAGACGATTCGCGCGCGGCCGTCGCGGATCCGGGCGAGCGCGTCGCGGTTTCGATCGTCGCCCATGCCGGAGGCGACCATGACGACCGGATGACCGTCGCCGGCGAGCCGGCGGCACTGGTCCGCCATGAGCGCGATCAGCGGGCTGACCACGATCGTCAGCTCACGGGAGGCCAGGCCGGGCAGCTGATAGCAGAGGCTCTTGCCGCCGCCGGTCGGCATCACGATCAGGGCATCACGCCCGTCGAGTGCGGCCCGCACGCCCTCGAGCTGACCGGGCCTGAAGTGCCGGTGCCCCAGGTGGACCAGGAGGGCCTCCGGCTCGCGAGGTCCGTCGTAGACGAGTCTCGCGGGCTCGGCGTCTGCCGACTCGTCGAAGCCCTCGAGCCCCTGGAGGGCCAGGGTGGCCTGCGCATGCTCGGGCTGTGTCACCCGGCAAGCCTAGGGTCCGCTCCGGCACGAAATCCCGGCGAATCGTGACGACTTCGCATACTTCCGGCATGGTCGAGCGAGCGACGGCGCTGGGACGCGAGGGCGTCGACGAATCCGGCGAGACCGGGCAGCGAGAGGAGGCTCGGGTATCGACCCTCGAGCTGTTCTTCGACCTGGTCTTCGTCTTCACGATCACCCAGCTCACGGCGGTGCTCGCCCACCACCCAAACGGCGTAGGAGTCCTGCGCGTGGGGCTGATGCTCGTGGTGATCTGGTGGATGTACGGCGGCTACGCGTGGCTCACCAACGTCGTCGCCCCCGACCGGTTGGCCTACCAGCTGTTGCTGCTCGGCGGGATGGCGGCGTTCCTGGTCCTGTCCCTGGCCATCCCGACGGCCTTCGGCAGCGGCGGCCTCGAGTTCGGGCTCGCCTATCTCGTCATCGTCTTGATTCACGCCGGCCTCTTCACCCGCAGCCAGGCGGGAGCGTCCGGCGTGGCGATCCTCAGGGTCGCGCCCCTGAACCTGGTGGCGGCGCTGGCGATCGTCGCCGCCGGCATCGCCGGCGGCACCGCCCGGGACATCCTGTGGGGGATCGCCGTCGCCGTGATTATCCTGCCGTCGCTGCGGCCACCGGACCCTCGCTTCGAGATCGCGCCCGGCCACTTCGTCGAGCGGCATGGGCTGGTCGTGATCGTGGCGCTCGGGGAGTCCGTGGTCGCGGTCGGGATCGGGGCGAGCGCGCATGCCCTGACCGCGGGCCTCGTGGCCGTCGCGGTCCTGGGCCTCGCGCTCACCGCCTGCCTATGGTGGGCCTACTTCGGCGAGGGCGAGGACGAGCGGGCATACGAGGCGATGCGCACCGCCTCATCCAGGGAGCGACCACGGCTCGCCTTGAACGGCTTCTATCACTGGCACCTCCTGATCCTGTTCGGGATCATCGCCCTCGCGTCGGCCCTCGAGAGCGCGATCGCCCATCCCCTCGATTCGCTCTCCTTCGCCCGCTCGCTCGCGCTCGCGGGCGGGGCGGCCTGCTTCCTGACCGGCGATGCCCTGTTTCGGCGCACGCTCTCGATTGGCGACACCCGATGGCGGCTGACCGCGGCCGCCCTGGCTCTGGCCACGCTGCCGCTCGGAACGGAGGCCTCGGCGGTCGCCGAGGTGGCCGCCCTCGTTGCGGTCCTGCTTGGCTGCCTGCTGATGGAGCTTCGCGGGCGGCGGCGGATCGTGGCCGCCGCGACCTAGGGCGAATCTACGGAAGTTGGGGGCGCCACGGGACGGCGTCGTCGCGGGCGCGTGCGTAGGCACGGCGAAGGAACCGCCGCTCCCGACTCGAGCCGTGCGCGCGCTGGGCACGACTGAATCGCTCCCAGAGCGCGAGCGCACGGCTCGCGTCCGGTGTGTCGCTCCGCCGCACGCGTCCCAGTAAGCACGGCTCCTCGCGGCCGACCGGTGCATTGCAACCCTGTCCTGGTGGGCAGCACGCCTTCATGTTCGGTGTATACCCACAGAACGCGCCGATGATGCGCCCGGATATGCCGCTGGTCACGAATCAAACGCCCGGCTCCCAGCCGCTGGGCCGCGTCGATCTTGCCGGCGGTTCGATCCCTGCACGGCGGCTCTTGGTTAGCCCCGCCCTCGATGGGTAAGCAGATATCGGGAGGCAGCAATGAACCAAGCAGTGGCAATCGATCTGCCGCTGGAGCCAGAGAGCGCCCGGCGAGCCCGCGAGCACTTGAAACCGTTTCGTGGGTCGATGGACGACACGTCGTTCGTCGATCTCTGCCTGCTCGTCAACGAGCTCGTCGTGGAGGCCCTGCGTGGGGATGCCGGGACCAGTTACGACCCGATCCAGCTCCGGGCAGAGCATGACGGCGACCGGATCAGGGTCGCGATGGCCCAGGGTGGCAACGCGTACCGGCTTCCGTCGAGGCGTCCGGAGCCCGGCGATCCCGGATTCGGCCTCCACCTCGTGCAGCGGCTCAGCGAGCGCTGGGGGATGCGCCGCGATCGAAACCGGGCCACGGTGTGGCTCGAGATGCTCGGGACTCCCAAGCGCGCCGTCTGAGAACCCGAGCCAATCGAGGTCGCGCGGTTTACGATGCCTCGCGGCAGGCACTTCGCCGGAGCGCTCCTGTCCCAGATACGAGAAGGGCCACCGTAGGCGGCTTCCCCGAGACGTCTGGCGCGGTACTTCACACCACGCTAATCGGAGGAGGATCCGTGCCGTACCTCATGTGCCCTGCCTGTTCCATGACGATCCCGGAGCCGCCGAAGCTGTTCGCGCCGCGTTCGTGCGCTCGCTGCCGCCTGGTCAAGGGCGACTGGGTGCGACTCGAGCGCGTGGAGAGACGTCCGGGCTCGGACGATCCCGACCCCCCGGAGGAGGCCGATCAGGCCGCCACGACCTGATCGAGCGACGCTTCGAGCGCCTCGTCCCACCGGGCGGCGATCTTCTCGGCCGCCGCGCGCTCCTCCGCGAGGATGATGTCGACGACCCGGACCGTCTCGTCGTCGCCCGCCCGCCGCGCCACTCGCTGGAGCTCCTCGTAGCCGCCGATCTCGAGGTGCTCGAACGCGTACGCGAACCCGGCGAGCTTCGCCGGCGTGTCCGGCTGCGCCTGGAAGAACGCGCCCCAGTTGAGCGCGCCGAGGCGCATCCCGGCGTCCTTCAGAAGCGAGGTTGACCCGCCGATCGCCTCCAGACGATCGCGGATCCGCCGCTCGTGGCCGCGGGTTTCCTCCAAGTGCTTCTCGTAGAGCCGAGCGAGGTCCTCGGGCGCGGTGATCTTCGGGGCGCGCTCGAGCATCTGGATCGCCTGCATCTCGATCGCGTGGGCATCCGCCAGGTACTTGCGCAGCTGCTCGGAGAGGTCGTCGCGACCGACATCCCTCAACGACGCATCGACCGCACGGTCGAGGACGCTCTCCAACCGGCCCGCCATCCGCCGCTCCTCGTCGCCGATCTCGCGCGCCGCGGCGGCCGTCTGGGTCGACCCGGCCCGCTCCGCGACCCGGCGAAGGAGCTCGTACGCCGCGACCTCGAGGTGCTCGTACGAGTAGGCGTGCGCGACCAGCTTGCCAGGGGTGTCGGGCTGCAACTTCGCGAACAGGAGCATCCCGAGGCCGCCGGCTCGCGCCGCGACGTCCTTGATCGTGGACGGCTTGGCCCCCGCGGCCTCGAGCAGCTCGCGAACGCGCTCCTCCTGGCGCTCCGTCTCGTAGAGGTGCTGGCTGAACGCTTCGGCGATCTCGGGGTCGCCGGCGATGTCCGGCGCGCGGCGCAACTGCGTCAGCGCCTGCTCCTCGATCGAGTGGACGTCGGTCAGGTACTTGACCAGCTGCTGTGAGAGATCGCGATCGGGCATCGTCCTTCCTCCGTTGTCTCCTCACTACCCACGTATCAGGTGAATCCACGCCCGACGGGTGGGCGCGGGCTCAGTGTCCGCCGTGCCCGCCCCGCAGCAGATCCAGCGCGTGCGGGAGCGCGCCGGCGACCGCTGCCCCGGCCTGCCCGATGCTGCGGGGGCTGCCGGGGAAGTTGACGATCAGCGTCCGACCACGGATGCCCGCGACCCCGCGGGAGAGCATCCAGTGGGGCGTGTGCTCGCGGGACGCGGCCCGCATCGCCTCCGCGATGCCCGGGGCCTCCCGCTCGATGACGTCGCGCGTGGCCTCGGGCGTGACGTCGCTCGGGGCGACGCCCGTGCCGCCGGTGGTCAGGATCAGGTCGCATCCGACCGTGTCCGACCAGTGCCGCAACCGCTCGGCGACGGTGTCTCGGTCGTCGGTGACGATCTCCCGCTCCGCGATCTCCGCGCCGATGTCCCTCGCGAGCGCCGCCAGCCGCTCGCCGCTCTCGTCGCTCGCGCCCCCGGCGCCCGCCTTGGACGTGCTCACCGTGAGGATGGCTGCGCGCACGCTCACCCGGTGTCGGAGCGGCGCCACTCGCCGCTGCGCCCGCCGGACTTCTCGCGGAGCTGAATCCGCTCGATGGCGACGCCTCGCTCGAGCCCCTTGACCATGTCGTAGACCGTGAGGGCGGCGATCGCGCATGCCGTCATCGCCTCCATCTCGACGCCCGTCTGGGCGACCGTCTTCGCCTCCGCGACGATCTCGACGAGACCCTCCGCGGCGGTCACCCGAATCTCCACGTCGACGTGAGTGAGCGGCAGCGGGTGCGCCAGCGGAATCAACTCGCCGGCGCGCTTGGCGGCCTGGATGCCGGCGATGCGCGCCGTGCCGATGACGTCGCCCTTGGGCGTGTCCCGGTCCTCGATCGCCTCCGCCGTCTCCGGCGCCATCCGCAGGCGGGCATCGGCAACCGCCCGGCGCGCGGTCGGCTCCTTCGAGCCCACGTCGACCATGCGCGCGCTTCCGGACTCGTCGATGTGTGTGAGGCGCCGCTCGCTCAAGCCCTCGCCTCCGCCTCCAGCTTCCAGATCGGCACCTCCGCCTTGATGCGGTCGATCGCCTCGCGACCTCCGGCGAACGCCTCCTCCCGATGAGGCGCCGAGACCGCGACGAGCACGCTCGCCTCCTCGGCCGGGACCGGGCCGGTGCGGTGCTCCGCCGCGGCCGCGACGAGGCCATGGCGCTCGACGCACTCGGCGAGGATGGCCGTGATCCGCTCCTCCGCCATCGCGGCATACGCCTCGTAGTCCAGCTTCGGGACGTCGCGCGGGAACCCCTGGAACGTGACGACCGCGCCCGCCGCGGGGTCCACGACCCGCCGCGCCACGGCCTCGAGCGAGATCGCGTCCGGACCAACGCGGACGTGGGGACCGGCGCCGCCGCTGACGGGAGGTACCAGCGCCAGCTCGTCGTCCGCGGAAAGCTCCGTCTCGGGTCCCGCGTAGTCGCGGTTGACCGCCATCCGCACGGGGATTTGATCGAGAACTCCCGCGAGACCGGGCTCCCGGCCGAGCGCCGCCAGCGCGTCGGCCACGGTGGCGCCCTCGGCGACCTCGACCTCAACCGAGTCGCGGCCCGCACGCTGCCTGAGGACCGCGAACAGTCGCACCCGAACCGTCATCGAGCCAGCCATGACCGGGATGCTAGACCGGTCCCGGAGCGAGTCCGGCGGAAGGCAGCAGCTCGACGTGGACCCGTTCGCCCGCCTCGACATCGGCGTGATCCGCCGGGACGATCGCGAAGGCGTCCGCCCCGAGCATCGACGTCAGGACGTGCGACGCCTGCTCCTTCGTGGGACGCGCGTGCCACCCATCCTCGCGTGCGTCGAGGCGCACGCGGACGAAGTGCGCCCGGCCGGGGCGCTTCTCGTACGGCTCGTCGAGCACGGCCCACGTCCGCTGGCGATCGGGGTTCGCGCCGGCGAGCGCGAGCAACGCCGGCCCCACGAGGAGGACGAACGTGACGACCGCCGAGACGGGGTTGCCGGGCAACCCGAAGACGAGCGTCCCACCGGCCGCGACACCGAACCAGGTGGGCCTGCCGGGGCGCAGCGCAAGCCCCCAGAAGACCTCGTCGACGCCGAGCGCCGCGAACGCCGGCCGGACATGGTCGTGCTCGCCCACCGAGACCCCGCCGCAGACGACGGCCACGTCGGCGCTCAGTAGGCCGGCGATCGCCTCGCGAGTTGCACCAGCGTCGTCGTCTGCGTGTTCGACGGCCGCCACGTCAGCTCCCCAGGTGCGCGCAAGCGCGGGAACCGAGTGGGCGTTGGCGTCGCGAATCTTGCCCGGGCCGAGCCGGCCGCCGGCGTCCACGAGCTCGTCGCCGGTTGTCAGCACCCCGACCCGCGGGCGGCGCGCGCACGGCACGCCGGCCCGACCCACCGAGGCCAGCACGCCCAGCTCGGATGGCCCGAGGACCGCTCCCCGCCGGAGCACGATCTCGCCGGCCTTGACATCGTCGCCCGCATGGCGAAGGTCGTGCCCGGGATCGACTGGAGACGACACGACGATCGATCCGTCGCGCAGCTCCGCGTCCTCGAGGCGGACGATCGCATCGCAGCCCGCCGGCATCGCGGCCCCGGTCGAGATCGCGATCGCCTCGCCCGGGCCGCCGGCGGCGGTAGCGGGGGCGCCGGCTCGGGATTCGTCCACCACCCGCAAGGCGACCGGGTCGCCCGGGCTGGCGCCGCGGGTGTCCTCGGCCCTCACCGCGTAGCCGTCCATGGCCGAGTTGTCGAACGGCGGGATCGCCTCGGCGCTCGAGACGTCCGCGGCGAGGACGCGGCCGAGGGCGCCGTCGAGGGCGACCTCCTCCGATGGGAGCGGAGAGATCCGCTCGAGCACGGCACGCCTCGCGACCTCGATGTCGAGCAGCTCACGAGTCATCACCGTGGATCATCGCTGCCAGACTGAAGCAATGTCCTCGCGGAGCGCTCACGAAGACCCTCCCGGACCCCCCGTCGGAGCCGTCCTCGCCGGGGGAGGGAGCAGGCGGATGGGCGTGCCGAAGGCCGGGGTGGAGCTCGCCGGGCGTCCGCTCGTCGACTATCCAATCGAGACGATCGTTGCGGCGGGACTCGAGCCGGTGGTCGTGGCCAAGTGGGAGAGCAAGCTCCCGCCGGTCGATTGTCCGATCGTGCGGGACATCGACTCCCTCCCGCACCCCGCCGCGGGGATCCTCGCCGCACTGCGCTGTGGCAGCGGCAGACCCGTGGTCGCGATCGCCTGCGACATGCCCTTCGTCCCGGCGTCCCTGGTGGCCTTCCTGGCGGGCCTCGATGCCCCGGTTGCCGTTCCCCGGCTCCGCGATCGCCTCCATCCGCTGCTCGCTCGCTACGGGCCATCGGCCGTCCCGGCGCTGGAGGCCGCGATCGAGCGAGGTGAGTCCCTGCACAGTGCGGTCACGGCGCTCGATCCGCTGGTTCTCGATGCCCAGGAGCTCGCCCGCTTCGGCGAGCCCGAGACGATCACGTTCAACGTCAATGATCGCGACGACCTGGCGGCGGCGGAGCGCCTCGTGGCCGTCGCCTCACCGCGGTGAGCGCACACGCCAGATCCGAGCCGGGCACCTTCGCGGGTCGCACCTACGCAAGCGTCGAGCACGACGGCGTCGTCGACCAGGTGGCCGTCGAGGAGCCCCTGGAGATCCGCGTGGATGGACGGCCGCTGGCGGTGACCATGCGGACGCCGGGGCACGACGAGGAGCTCGCCCTCGGGTTCCTGCTCGGCGAGGGGCTGATCGATTCGGCGCGCAGCGTGGCCCCACCGGAGGATCTCGCCGCAAACGCCGTCGAGGTCGCCGGGCCGCTCCTTCGCGAGCTCGGCGGGCGCAGCTTCTACGCGACCTCCTCGTGCGGGGTCTGCGGCAAGGGGTCGCTCGAGGAGGTGGCGGTCCACAGCGAGCCGCTCGCCGACGGACCGCGGATGCCCCGGGAGCTGCTCGCGGCGCTGCCCGATCGCCTGCGCCAGCCCACCTTCGAGCGGACCGGGGGCCTGCACGCCACCGGGCTCTTCGACTCGCAGGGCCAGCTCCTCGTCGCGCGCGAGGACGTGGGGCGCCACAACGCCATGGACAAGGTGATCGGTCGCGCCCTCATGGACGGGATGGTCCCGTTGCGCGATCGCGCGCTGTGCGTGAGCGGGCGGCTGTCATTCGAGCTGGTGCAGAAGGCGGCCGTTGCCGGGGCGCCCATCCTCGTCGGCGTCGGGGCACCGAGCTCCCTTGCGGTGGACCTGGCCGCCGATCGCGGCATGACCCTCGGTGGATTCGCCCGGGGCGGGCGGATCAACATCTACGCGGGAGCGGAGCGGGTCACCGAATAGAGCGGACTGGACGCCTCAGTCGTCCGCGGCGGGGCTGATCTCCTTGGCGATCTCGCGGAGCTCCTCGGGCGAGCGTCCCGTTTGGCCCCCGATCCAGCACGCCACCGGGGCGGCGGTGCGCTCCGAGCCATGGGCGGCGATCGCGGCCAACTTGAGGATCTGGTCAAGCTCCTCATTGGACGGCGGCTCGACCTCGAGCCTCGCCGCCAACTCGGCGATCCACTCGTCGCGCGTCACTCTTGCCTCCTCGCTCGCCATCGCCTGGAACCTATCCGCTCTTCCCGCGAATCGATCTAGATGGGCGACAGCCTCGTCGCGGTCGCCTTCCAGCTCGCGACGACCGGGGACCCCTCTCGCAGACCGAGCTCTCGCAGGGAGGCCTCCGTGATCTCGGCCGTCAGCGGCTGCGGCGCATCGAGCCCGACGCGGACTCGGCCCCCGAGCGCCGTTATGGGCCCAACCGTCGCGGGGAGATGGTTGCGCACCGAGCCGTGCGTCTCGGTGGCCGGAAGGTCGAGGCCGATCTCCCAGGGGTAGACGCTGGCGGCGACCCGACCCGTGGCATCGTTGGTGCTGGCGATCTCGCCCCCGCCGTCCAGCGCGACGGTCGAGCCCCCGCCGCACACGGCATGCGCCGTGCCCGTGAGCACCACCGCGCCGGAGAAGTCCGCGACGAAGGAGTTTGCCGGCGCGGCGGCCAGTTCCGCCGCCGGGCCGCGCTGGATCACCCGGCCGGCGTCGAGGACCGCTACCTCGTCGCCGAACAGCGCGGCCTCCTCGAAGTCGTGGGTCACGAGGACCGCCGGTACGCCCGCCGTCGCCAGAATCGCCGCCAGCACCCGTCCAGCCTCGGCCCGGGTACGCGTGTCGAGCGCCGAGAGGGGCTCGTCGAGCAGGAGCGCCGGCGGGTCGGGCGCAAGGGCGCGAGCGAGGGCCACCCGCTGGCGCTCGCCGCCGGAGAGCCGGTCCGGCCGAGCGTCGGCGCGGGCGCCGACGCCGAAGCGCTCGAGCAGCTCCAGGGCGCGCCTGCGACGCATCGCTCGCGGGAGGTGACGGAGCCCGTAGGAGACGTTCTGCCACGCGCGCTGATGCCCGAACAGGGCGTAGTCCTGGAACACATAGCCGCACCGGCGCCGCTCCGGCGCGAGGTTGATGCGTCGCGCCGTGTCGAGCCAGACCTGGTCGCCGCACGCGACCCGGCCGCACTGGGGCGTGAGCAAACCGGCGATCGCTCGCAACGCGGTCGTCTTCCCGCACCCGGACGGGCCCGCCAGGGCCAGGCACCTGCCCGGTTCGACCGCGAGCCTCAACTCGAGGCAGAAGCCGTTGCGGCGGATCTCGAGCTCAGCGTCCAGCATCGGCCATCGAGGGTCGGGCCACCAACTTCACGGTCAGGAGCAGCGCCGCCGAGATTGCGACGAGGACGGCGGAGAGCGCGAGCGCGGCGGGAAAATCCACCGCGAAGCGGTCATAGATGGCCAGCGGCACCGTCTGGGTGACGCCGCGCACCGAGCCGGCGAACATCAGGGTCGCGCCGAACTCGCCGAGGGCCCTGCCCCACGCGAGGGCGACCCCGGCGGCGAGCCCCGCTCTCGCCGCCGGGATCGCCACCCGCAGCACCGTTCGCGCCTCCCCGGCGCCCAGCGTCCTCGATGCCTCGAGCGAGCTGCGGTCGACGGCCTCGAACGCGGCCTGCGCCTGGCGCACGAAGAAGGGGGACGCCACGAAGGTCAGGGCGACGATCACGCCGGCGGTCTGCAGAACGAGCGTGATCCCGGCGTCGCCGAGCAACCCGCCGAGGATCCCGTTTGGCCCGAGCGCCGCCAGCAGGCCGATTCCCGCGACCGCCGGCGGAAGCACCAGCGGCAGCTCGACCAGGGTGATCACCATGGACCTGCCCGGGAAGTCGCGCGTCGCGAGCAGGTAGGCGGCCGGGGTCCCGACCACGACGATGATCGCGAGCGCGGCGGCGGTGGTCTCCAGGCTCAGGCGCAGGGCGTCGACGGCGACCGGATCATCGACGCTCGACAGCAGTCGATCCGGCCCGGTGTCGACGAAGATAGCCACGATCGGCAGGGTCAGGAACGTCAGCGCCGCGGCGAGCGCGACGACCAGGAGGGCACTGAACCAAGGCGAGGCTCTCACTTCGGCGGCGGCTCGAATCCCGCCCGTCGCAAGTCGTCGGCCCCGGGTCCCTTCAGCAGCCCGTCGATGAACGCCCGAGCCCGCTCCTCGTGATCGGTTCCATCCACAACCGCCGCGGCGTAGGCAACCGAGGGCTGGAGTCGTCTCGGCAGCTCGATTGCCTGCAGCTCGCCGTCGGTGGCGTCGACGTCGGTCACGTACGTGAGCCCCGCGTCGACGGCCCCCTGCGTGAGCTTGCCCACGATCCCCGCGACGTCCGGCTCGTTCGAGCCGACGTTGTCCAGGATCGCCGACTTCTCGGTGCTTCCCAGGCGCGAGAGCACCTGTCTCGTGTACTCCCCGATGGGCACCGAGGCGGACCCGATGGCGATCGTGACCCCGGACCGGGCCAGATCGTGCACCGAGCGAATGTGGCTCTCGGCCGGGACGGCGACCACCAGGCGGTTGGCGGCGAAGACGACGGGCTTGCCGACCAAGCCGCGCCGGTGGAGCTCGTCGGGATAGCTGGTGTTGGCCGAGGCAAACACGTCCGGCCGGGCGCCCTGGCGAATCTGCGCCGCCAGCACGTCCGAGCCGGCGAATGAGAACTTGACGTCGGCGTTGTCGAACTCGTCACCGTACTCCGAGAACGCCGCGGTCAAGGAGCTTGCCGCGCTCACGGTGAGGCCCGACGAGCCGCTCCCACCGCATCCCGCGAAGGCGACCGCGATCACGACCAGCAGGAGTCCGTACCGGCACGCGCTCACTCCGGCTCGCGCTCGATCATCACCGAGGTCGCTTTAACCGTCGCCGTCGCCGGCACACCCTCGGCGAGGCCGAGCTCCTCGACCGCATCTCGGGTGATCGCCGACGTCACTCGGTGAGGGCCCGCCTCGATCTCGACCAGGGCCATGACGCCCGAGACCTCGACCGAGCGAACCACGCCCGGAAACCGGTTTCGGGCCGAGAGCCGATGACCCGCGGGATGGCGCATCGGACGCTCGCCCAACCTCCGGATCTCGCTTGCGGGAACCCGGCGCCGGTTGCGATCGTCGCGCGTCGTGCGCAGCTTTCCGGCTCGATCCCAACGGCGCAGGGTGTCGACGCTCACCCCGAGCGCCTTGGCGGCTTCGCCGAGAGCCAGATCACCCTTCCTCATCTGCCTAAGCATTGCATAGGCAGGCGGGCCCGCGAGCCCCTGCCGCGACTGCGCTCTCGCGCGGCCCGTTGTTCGCCGGATGACGAATGGGTTTGAACCCGACCACGACGGGTGATATGGATTGCGCTCGAAGACTCACGAGGAGGTAAGTGCTGGCCCTCGATCTGCCCCTGTTCCGCCAGTTGCGCGGCGACGCCACCGCTCGGGGAGCGGCCGCCAAGTCGAAGCGATCGGCTGCGCTCGAGCCGCGAACGAAGACGGCGGATCGGATGGTCAGGTCGGTCTGTCCCTACTGCGCGGTGGGCTGCGGGCAGCGCGTCTACGTCAAGGACGAGGAGGTCATCCAGATCGAGGGCGACCCGGACAGCCCGGTCTCCCGGGGGCGCCTGTGTCCGAAGGGGTCCGCGTCCAAGGAGCTCGTCACCAGCCCTCTGCGCGAGACGCGGGTCAAGTACCGCCGCCCGCACGGCACCGAGTGGGAGGCGCTCGACCTCGAAACCGCGACGGACATGATCGCCGACCGCGTGATCGCCGCGCGAGAGGCGACCTGGGAGGACAACGTCGACGGCAATCGCGAGCTCAAGCTCAACCGCACCCGCGGCATCGCCGTCCTCGGCGGCGCCACGCTGGACAGCGAGGAGAACTACCTGATCAAGAAGCTGTTCACGGCGCTGGGCGCGATCCAGATCGAGAACCAGGCCCGCATATGACACAGCTCCACCGTCCCCGGTCTGGGGACGTCGTTTGGAAGGGGTGGTGCCACCACCTTCCAGCAGGACCTGCAGAACTCCGACTGCATCGTGATCATGGGCTCGAACATGGCCGAGTGCCACCCGGTCGGCTTCCAGTGGGTGGTGGAGGCCAAGGAGCGCGGCGCGAAGGTCATCCACGCCGACCCCCGATTCACGCGCACGAGCGCGCTCGCCGACCTCCACGTGCCGCTGCGAGCCGGCAGCGACATCGCCTTCCTCGGCGGGGTCATCAACTACATCCTGGAGAACGGCCGCTGGTTCGACGAGTACGTCAAGGCCTATACGAACGGGCCGGTGATCATCGACGAGGGCTTCCAGGACACCGAGGACCTGGACGGGTTCTTCTCCGGGTTCCAGGAGGAGCAAGGCCTCTATGACCTGGGCACCTGGAGCTACGCCGGGACCGAGGAGAAGGCGGCGTCGGGCAAGCGCGAGCAGTCCGCCGACGTCTCGGGCGAGCAGGCGCACGGCGCGCACGGGATCACGCTGACCCGCGGCGACCCGCCGGAGATGGATCCCGAGATGCAGCACCCCAACTGCGTCTTCCAGCTCCTGCGAAAGCACTACCGCCGCTACACGCCTGAGATGGTCGAGCGCATCTGCGGCGTGCCGAAGGAGACGTTCCTGGAGGTCGCGGAGGCTCTCTGCGACAACTCGGGCCGCGAGCGAACCTCCGCGATCGTCTACTCGGTGGGCTGGACCCAGCACACGGTGGGGGTTCAGTACATCCGCGCTTCGGCGATCATCCAGCTCCTGCTCGGAAACATGGGGCGTCCGGGCGGCGGGATCCTGGCCCTCCGCGGCCACGCGAACATCCAGGGGTCGACGGACATCCCGACGCTCTTCAACATCCTGCCCGGCTACATCCCGATGGCCCACCCGCAGGACCACAGGGACCTCGACGAGTTCGTCGCCGACAACGGCCCCGAGACCGGCGCCTGGGGATCGCTTCGCTCGTACATGGTGAGCCTGCTAAAAGCATGGTGGGGGGACGCGGCGACCGAGGACAACGACTTCGCCTTCGACTTCCTCCCGCGCATCAACGGCGACCACTCGAACTACACGACGATGGTCCGCATGCTCGACGGCGAGGTCAAGGGCTTCCTCGTCATCGGCGAGAACCCGGCCGTGGGATCCGCCAACGGCAAGCTGAACCGGAAGGCGATGGCGAACCTGGACTGGCTGGTGGTCCGCGACCTCTACGAGATCGAGACGGCGTCCTTCTGGAAGGACTCGCCCGAGATCGAGACCGGCGAGCTCGTGACCGAGAACATCGGCACCGAGGTGTTTTTCCTGCCGGCCGGCGCCCACACGGAGAAGGACGGCTGCTTCACCAACACCCAGCGCCTGCTCCAGTGGCATGCCAAGGCGGTGGAGCCCCCCGAGCACTGCCGCTCCGACCTTCACTTCTTCTACCACCTCGGCAGGAAGATCCGGGACAAGATGCGCGGGTCGCGCAAGCACCGCGACCGGCCGATCCTCAAGCTCACCTGGGACTACCCGACGCGGGGCGCGACCGAGGAACCGGACGCCGAGGCGGTGCTGATGGAGATCAACGGCCGGGACGCGGAGGGCAACCCGATCTCCAAGTACCAGGAGCTCGAGGACGACGGCTCCACGACCTGCGGATCGTGGATCCATGCGGGGATCTTCAAGGACGGCGTCAACCAGCCGAACCGGCGAAAGCCGTGGCGCGAGCAGGACTGGGTGGCACGGGAGTGGGGGTGGGCGTGGCCAGCCGACACGCGCATCCTCTACAACCGCGCATCGGCGGACCCGGACGGCAACCCGTGGTCCGAGCGCAAGCGCTACGTGTGGTGGGACGCCGAGCAGGGGGAGTGGACCGGCCGCGACCACCCTGATACCGGCCGACCTGACAAGCCGCCGGACTACAGGCCGAAGAAGAAGGCCAGGGGAATCGAGGCCCTGCGCGGCGACGATCCGTTCATCCTGCACCCCGACGGTCTGGGGTGGCTGTTCGTTCCGGCGGGGCTCGTAGACGGTCCGATGCCCACGCATTACGAGCCGCACGAGACGCCGTTCACCAACCCGCTCTACCGCCAGCAGCACAATCCGCTGCGCCAGCGCTACGACCGCGACGTCAACCCCTACAACCCGGCGGCGGGCCAGGCCGGATCCGAGGTCTACCCCTATGTCATCACCTCCTACCGGCTCACCGAGCACCACACGGCGGGCGGTATGTCGCGCACCCTGTCGTACCTGTCGGAGCTACAGCCGGAGCTGTTCTGCGAGGTGAGCCCAGAGCTCGCGACCGAGCGTGGCCTCGAACATGGAGCGTGGGCGACGATCGTCACCTCGCGGACTGCGATCGAGGCGAGGGTGATGGTCACCGAGCGGATGAAGCCACTGGAGATGAACGGCGACGTGGTGCACCAGGTCGGGGTCCCCTACCACTGGGGCGGTCGCGGTCTGGTGACCGGCGACGTGGTGAACGATCTCTTCTCGCTGGCACTCGACCCGAACGTCCACATCCAGGAGGTGAAGGCCGCGACCTGCGACATCGTCCCCGGCCGCAGGCCGCGTGGCAAGGAGCTCACGGAGTTCGTGGCTGCCTACCGCCTGCGCGGGCGGGGCGGCGAGGAGGGGTCGTGAACGGTCGCGTCATCGAGACGCCGGAGTGGCCCGGCACCTACGGCGACGAGGCCCGGCCGCGCATGGGGTTCTTCACCGACACCTCCGTCTGCATCGGCTGCAAGGCGTGCGAGGTGGCGTGCAAGGAGTGGAACCAGGTGCCGCCCGAGCCGCGCGGCTTCACGGGCGACTCCTACGACAACAGTGGTTCCCTCGGCGCCAACCGGTGGCGGCACGTGGCGTTCATCGAGCAGAAGGTGCCGGTTGACGGGGTGGCCGAGGCGGCGCCCGACTCGTGGGTGAAGGAGGCGTCACGCCAGCAGCTGGTCGAGCAGGGGCTGGAGCCCCACGACGACGGCTCGGGGTTCAGGTGGCTGATGAGCTCGGACGTCTGCAAGCACTGCACGGAGGCCGGCTGCCTCGACGTCTGCCCGACGGGATCGCTGTTCCGCACCGAGTTCGGCACGGTGGTCGTGCAGGAGGACATCTGCAACGGCTGCGGCTATTGCATCGTCGCCTGCCCCTTCGGGGTGCTCGACCAGCGCAAGGACGACGGGCGGGTCTGGAAATGCACGCTCTGCTACGACCGTATCGGTGACGGCATGGAGCCGGCCTGCGCGCAGGCGTGCCCCACCGACTCGATCCAGTTCGGGCCGCTCGATGAGCTTCGCGAGCGCGCCGGGCGGCGCGTCGAGGACCTTCACGCGCGGGGCCACGCGGATGCACGGCTCTACGGTCACGACACCGACGACGGCGTCGGGGGCTTCGGCGCCTTCTTCCTGCTCCTCGACGAGCCCGAGGTGTACGGGCTGCCGCCCGACCCGGTCGTCACCACCCGGCGGCTGCGGCGCAACTGGCTCGCCGCGGCCGGCGCGGCGGCTGCGCTCGCGCTGGGGGTGGCGGCGTCATTCGTTGGGGAGGCGAAGTGACGAAAGGCGGCGAGCGTGCCATGGTGCCGCGAGAGAGGCCGACCTCCTACTACGGCCGCCCGGTCATCAAGCCGCCCGTGTGGACATGGGAGATCCCGACCTACTTCTTCACGGGCGGGCTCGGCGGCGCCTCGGCCACCTTCGCGCTGGCGGCCCAGCTGGCCGGCAACCGGGAGCTGGCGCGCCGCTCGTGGCTGATTGCGCTCGGTGGGATCTCCGTGAGCCCGCTGCTGCTCACGGCGGACCTCGGCAAGCCGGCGCGCTTCATCAACATGCTCCGCGTCTTCAAGGTCACCTCCCCGATGAGCGTCGGGTCGTGGGTCCTGACAATCGCCGGCGCGTTCACCGCTCCCGCGGCGGCCAGCTCGGTGCTCGGCTGGTCGGGTCGGACGGGTCGCGCGGCGCAGTACGTCGCCGGCGCACTCGGTCTCCCCGTGGCGACGTACACGGCCGTGCTCGTGTCGAACACCGCGGTTCCCGTTTGGAGCGAGGCGCGCTGGGAGCTGCCGCTCAGCTTTGCGGCCAGTGCGGCCGCGAGCGCCGGCGCGACGGCGACGCTCGCGACGCCGCCCGAGCTCGCCGCGCCCGCCCGCCGCCTGGCGATCGGCGGTGCGCTGGTCGAGTCGGCGGTCACGGAGATCATGTACCGGCGGCTCGGCGATCTCGGTCAGCCGTATCGCGAGGGTGCCGCCGGGATGCTCGCCACGGCGGCCAAGGCACTGACGGTGTTGGGGGGCGCCGCGATGGCCGTGGGCGCAAGGCGCTCCCGCCAGGTGGTCGCGACGGGGGCAGTCTGCCTCCTTGCGGGCTCGGTCTGCGAGCGCTGGGCCGTCTTCAAGGCCGGCTTCGCCTCCGCCGAGGACCCGAGGTACACGGTGGGTCCCCAGCAGGACCGAGTGGCGGATCGGTCCGTCTAGACGCCGGCCTACACGACCTCGATCCGGCCGGCCGGCCCGTCCACGAGGGCGCCGACGCGGACGCCGGGGGCGCGGAGCGCCTCCCCCGGGGGGACGGCGAGGAGCAGCCCGCCCGACGTCATGGCGTCGGTCAGGAGCACCCGGCGTGCTCGGGAGACCGTCGATGACCAGTCGGTGAAGTCGGCGGCGTCCGCGGCGTTGCGGCGGCTGCCGCCGGCGATGCACAGGTCATCGACGGCCAGCGCCTCGGCCCCCTCGATGATGGGAACTGCGGCTGCCTCCACCCGCGCGGCGAGTCCGCTCGCCGCGCACAGCTCGTGCAGGTGGCCCAGGAACCCGAACCCGGTCACGTCCGTCATCGCGCGAGCCCCGGCGGTTACCGCGGCTCGCGAGGCATCGCCGTTCAGTTCGGTCATGGTCGCGACCGCGCGCGCGATCAGCTCATCCTCGGCGAGGCGGCGCTTGGCCGCCGTCGTGATCATGCCGCCACCGATCGGCTTGGTCAGGAACAGCTCGTCGCGGGGCCGTCCCCCGGCGTTGGTGATCACGGCATCCGGATGGATGATCCCCGTCACGGAGAGCCCGTACTTGGGTTCCGGGTCATCGATCGAATGCCCGCCGCCGATCGCCACACCGGCGCCCTCCGCGACGTCCGAGCCGCCGCGGAGGATCTGGCGGAGCGTCTCGGCCCCGTGCTCGGCGAGCGAGAACGCGACCAGGTTCAGGGCCATCGTGGGCTCCGCGCCCATGGCGTAGATGTCGGACATCGCGTTCGCCGCGGCGACGCGGCCGAAGTCGTAGGGATCGTCGACGATCGGGGTGAAGAAGTCGGCGCTCTGCACGAGCGCGACCTCCGGGCTCACCCTGTAGACCGCCGCGTCGTCCGCGGTGTCCGCGCTCACGAGCAGATTCGGATCGCTTGACGCCGGAAGCCCGGCCAGCGCCTGCCGCAGGTCGGCGGCGGAGATCTTGCAGGCACAGCCCGCGCCGTGTGAGAGGGCGGTCAGGCGGACTCGTTCCCGGCTTGCCACTGCGCCAGAGTACTCTCGGCTCGTGGATGAGCGACTTCGCGGGCTGCCGTCGGTGGAGCGGCTTGCCTCCGCGGTGGAGGGCGTGCCCCGACCGGTCGCTGTCGCGGCGTCGAGGCGGGAGCTGGAGGACCAGCGGTCGCGGATCCTCGCGGGAGAGGACGCCGAGACGGACTTCGACCGGCTCGTCGACGCTGCGACCCGCCGCGGCGCCGATCTCGCGGCGGGCTCGTTGCGGCACGTGATCAACGCGACCGGGGTCATCCTCCATACGAACCTCGGCCGCGCTCCGCTGGCGCCGGAGGCGGCGGAGGCCGCCGCCCGGATCGGCGCCGGCTATTCCAACCTCGAGCTGGACACGGGCAGCGGTGACCGCGGCAGCCGCCAGGCTCATGTCGAGCCCCTGCTCCGAGAGCTTTCCGGAGCCGGGGCCGCGCTTGCGGTCAACAACAACGCGGGAGCCGTGCTGCTTGCGCTCGCGGGGGTGGCACGGGGTCACGAGGTGGTCATCGGGCGGGGGCAGCTCGTCGAGATCGGAGGCTCCTTCAGGATCCCGGAGATCCTGGAGCAGTCGGGCGCGCGCCTCGTGGAGGTCGGGACCACCAATCGCACGCGCGTGGCGGACTACGCGGGCGCCATCGGCCCCGATACCGCCGCGCTCATGCGCGTGCACCAGTCGAACTTCCGCACCGTGGGGTTCACGGAGGAGGTGGGTTTGGGCGAGCTGCGCGATCTCGCCCGCGCGCATGGCCTCGCCCTGATCGACGACCTGGGTTCCGGCGCACTCGAGCCGATTGGCGATGAGCCGACGGTCCGGGCGAGCGTCGAGGCCGGCGCGGACCTGGTCTGCTGGTCGGCGGACAAGCTGCTCGGCGGACCCCAGGCCGGGGTGCTCGTGGGGACCGCGACGGCGGTGGACAGGTGCCGCGCCCACCCGCTCGCCCGGGCGCTGCGGCTCGACAAGCTCCAGCTCGCCGCGCTGGAAACCACGCTGCGGCTCTATCGCGACCGGGGGGCCGAGGCGATCCCCGCCCTCGCGATGCTTCACGCCGGGGAGGCCGAGCTGGTGGAGCGGGCGGAGCGAATGGTGGCCGAGATCGGAGGGGCGGCGAGCGTTCGGCGATCGACGGCGCGGGCTGGCGGGGGCTCGTTGCCGCTGGTGGAGCTGGACGGCCCGGTGTGCGCCGTGGATCCCGGCCCGATCGGAGCAGACGCGCTCGCGAGCGCGCTGCGACACCACGACCCACCGGTGATCGCCCGAGTGGAGGAGGGCCGTGTTTTGCTCGACCCGCGGACGATGAGCGACCCCGAGGCTGACGCGGCCGCCGCCGCGGTACGCAATTCGCTGCGCTGAATGGGCTCGGGGGAGCACATCCCGCTGACGCTTGGGACGGCGGGGCACGTCGACCACGGCAAGACCGCGCTCGTCGAGGCGCTGACGGGCGTCAACACGGATCGGCTCGCAGAGGAGCGCCGCCGCGGCCTCTCGATCGAGCTGGGGTTTGCGGAGCTTGAGCTCGGCGGCGGGCGCTCGCTGGGCGTCGTGGACGTCCCGGGCCACGAGCGGTTCATCCGCACGATGGTTGCCGGGGCCACGGGTGTCGACCTGTTCCTGCTGGTCGTCGCCGCCGACGAGGGTCCGATGCCGCAGACCCGGGAGCATCTGGCGGTCCTCGATGCGCTCGGCGTGGAGCGCGGCGTGATCGCGTTGACAAAGTGCGACCGGGCCGACGCTGATGTTCGCGAGGTGGCCCGGCAGGAAATCAGAGCGCTGCTTCTGGAGGCGCCGCTTGTCGAGGTCAGCGCCGTGACCGGCGCCGGCCTGGACGAGCTGCGTGCCGCGCTGGCGAACGTGGCCGGCGCCGTCGAGCCCGAGGGGATCTCCGAAGGCAGCCAGCTGGCGGGACCCGTCGTCCTGCACGTGGACCGCTCGTTCACGCTGCGCGGCATCGGAACGGTGGTGACCGGGACGCTCTGGAGCGGACCCGTGTCGGCGGGGGACCGGGTCGAGATCCTTCCGCGCGGCACCACCGCGCGCGTTCGTGGGGTCCAGGTGCACAATCGCGATACGGATCGCGGACTCCCGGGGCAGCGCGTTGCACTCAACCTGAGCGGGGTGGGCCCTGAGGAGATCGCGCGAGGGGATGTGGTCGTCTCGGTCGACTCGGGCCTGCGGCCGTCGTACCGCCTGGACGTCGAGCTCCGGGTCCCGGACGCCGTGGACGGCAGGCGAGTCCAGGTTCATCACGGCACCAAGGCCGTGCCCGCACGCGCGGTGGAGCTCGGCGACGGGCTGGCCCAGCTGCGTCTCGAATCGCCGCTGGTAGCGAGGCCCGGCGACCGCTTCGTGGTCAGGAGCATTGCGCCGGTCAGAACGCTCGGCGGCGGAGCCGTCCTTGATCCGGCGCCTCGCCGCCACGGGCCACGATCAAGCGCCCACGACCGTCTGCTCGCGATCAAGCAGCGTGGCCTCGACGCGGTCCTCGCCGAGGAGGACCGCCGCCGAGCCAAGGCGAAGACGGTGGAGCGCGCCCGGCGCGAACGATCGGCAGAGGCCGAGCGCCGACGGCCGCTCGACGACCGCGAGCGACTCCTGCTGGCCCTTCTTCAGGCGGGCGATGCCGAGCCGGCCGCGCCTCGCGCGCTCGCCGAGCGCATGCGGATCGATCGGCGGGACGCCGTCGCGGGGCTCGATCGTTTGGTCTCGCGAGGCGAGGCGGTGCGTGCCGCCCCGGACGTCTACTACGCGAGGGAGCCCCTCGAGCGGCTGCGGGCCCAGGCGCTCGAGCTCGCGCGGGCGCGCGGCGAGCTCACGCTGGCCGTGCTTCGCAATGCCCTCGGCACGTCGCGGAAATACGCGCAGGCGCTGCTCGAGCACCTGGACGCGACGAAGGTCACTGTCCGTCACGGGGACCGCCACGTCCCACGCCGGGACGCGTAGCTCGATTCGGTCCCGATCTCGAGCGACCGGCCGATGATCCACCCATACGGTGGAAAACACGCCGGTCCCCGGCATCGGCGCTCACTAGGCTTGCCGCGGGGCGGCAGGGGTCTGGTGGCCCATCTGGCCTTCAAAGCCAGCAGGGCGGTGCAGCCCACCGCTTGGAAGGTTCGATTCCTTCGCCGCCTCGCTAGAGCGGCGGCACGTTCTGGTTGCGCCGCAGGACGTTGTCGGGGTCGTATTGCGTCTTCAGCGCTCGCAGGCGCGAGAACGCCTCGTCCCCGAACGCCGCGCGCAGGCGATCGATCGGCTCGTCCGCCTGCATGTAGTTGATGTAGCCGCCGCTTACGGACCACGGCGCGATGGAGGCCGCCGTGTCCCGCGCCCATTCGATGTGGATGTCGTCCATCGGCGGGTCCAGCCAGCTCGCCATCGCGCTGACGTTGAAGGCCGCGTCGCGGAAGCCGGCGGCACCGGCGTCCCCGTCGAGGTCCTTCGGCGCTCCGTGCAGCGACTCGATCAAGATCTGTCCCGGCGAGTGCCCGAGGGCGAGCATGCGCTCGAGCAGCTCGTCGATGAGCTCGTCCGGAAGCTCCCGGACGAAGTGGCCCTTCCAGTAGTTCCGGTCCGTCCCGTAGCCCGGGTTGAACAGATGCTGCTGGCTGATGAACGAGCGCTCGGCCATCCCGTCGGCGATGAGGCCCGGCGCGGATCGCAGGTCGCCCAGCTCGGCGGGACCGCCGTCCGATCCCGTGTAGCAGGGCGTGACGATGACGACCGGCTCGAGCGAGTCGTCCAGCACGAGGAGCGCCTGGCAGCTCAGGTCGCGCGGGCGCCGCCCGGCGAGGTCGCGGAAGCGCCGCAGCGCCTCGGCCAGACCGGCTCCGCGGTAGGTGATGCGGCCGCCGACGACGCGCGCGAGCGGATGTAGCCGGAACTCCAGGCGCGTGGCGACGCCGAAGTTGCCGCCCCCGCCCCGCAGGCCCCATAGAAGCTCGTCGTTCTCCTCCGGGCTCGCGCGCACGACGTCACCGCCGGGGGTCACGATCTCCGCCGCGATCAGGTTGTCGCACGTCAGGCCGTGCTGCGCGGTCAGGTGCCCGATCCCACCGCCGAGCGTGAGGCCGGCGACTCCCGTCGAGCCGACGACGCCGCCGGGGGTGACCAGCCCGGCGGCCTGGGTCGCCGAGTCGAAGTCGAGCCAGGTCGCGCCGCCCTGCGCGGTGGCGATCCGGCCATCAACGTGCACCTCGACGCCGCGCATCAGCGAGAGGTCGATGACCAGGCCGTCATCGCAGACGCAGTGTCCGGCGGGGTTGTGCCCGCCGCCGCGCACTGCGACGTCCATCGCGTTCACCCGGGCGAAGTCAAAGGCGGCCGCGACGTCCTCGGGCCCGAGGCACCGGGCAATCGCCGCTGGCCGGCGGTCGACGAGGGCGTTGAATGACCGGCGGGCGACGTCATACCCGGCGTCCTCGGGCCCGAGCACCGCCCCGGCCAGGGAGCCTCGCAGCTCGGCGATGCTCTCGCCCCCGGGGGCGCTCATCTAAGCGTCTGGCGCCGGCTCGTAGGTCAGGACAAAGACGCCCTCGGGTCCGACCGCCATCGAGGCGGCGAGCTGCAGCCTCGTCTTCGCGGTGCCCTCGCCGAACAGCCGCTTACCGCTGCCAAGCACGATCGGGAACACCATCAGCCGGAGCTCGTCGACCAGGCCATTCTCGACCAGCGTGCGCACGAGGCTCGGGCTGCCGTGGACGACGATGTCGCCGTCGATCTGATCCTTGAGGCGGGCCACCTCCTCCGGCACCTCCCCACCGATCACGGTGGAGTTGTTCCACTCCGGATCGGAGAGCGTCGTGGACACGACGTATTTCGGCATCTCGTTGAACTTGTCGGCGAACTCGCCCTCGCGCGAGGGCCACGCGTCAGCGAATCCCTGGTAGGTCACCCGCCCCAGCAGGAGCACATCCGACTCGAGGGCTTCGTCGAGCTTGAACTTGTCGCCCTCCTCGCCGCGGTCAAACTCGAAGCTCCAGCCACCATGCTCGAAGTCCTCCGCTCCGCCGGGGTCCTCGACCACCCCGTCGAGCGTCACGAACTCGGTCACCACGATCCGTCCCATCCTCGATCTCCTCCTTCGGTCGTTGTATATCCGAATGAGCGCGTACGATATTCAATCTAATGGTTGATCAACCTATCGGGTGAACAGCATGGCCGCCGACCAGCTCAGCAGCACCTTCGCCGCCCTCGCCGATCCGACCCGCCGCGCCATCCTCTCCCGGCTGGCCGAGCGCGAGGCGACGGTGAACGATCTCGCTGAGCCGTTCCCGATCAGCGTGCAAGCCGTCTCGAAGCATCTCCAGGTGTTAGAGCGCGCGGGCCTCGTCACCCGCAGCCGCTCGGCGCAGCTTCGGCCGTCACGTCTGCGCGCCGCCCCGATGAAGGAGGCGGCCGACTGGCTCGCGACGTACAGTCGGTTCTGGAACCGGAGCTTCGATCGACTCGACGAGCGCTTGGAGGCAAGCGAGGGAGGATCCGAGAATGGCTGAGGCACCAGTACCCGAGGGCGAGACCAGAATCGGGATCACGATCACGCGGACCTTCGACGCTCCCCGCGAGCTGGTGTGGAGGGAGTGGACCGAGCCCGAGCGCTTCGCGGACTGGTTCGGCGGCTCCGAGTCCGAGGTCCCGATCGCGAGCGTCACGATGGACGTCACGCCCGGCGGCTCCTTGCGCCTGACGATGATCGTCGCCGCGGGCTCCCACGTGATCGAGTGGAAGGGGCAATACATCGAGGTGGAGCCGCCGGAGCGCCTCGTGTTCACGATCCGCGATCAACCGGGCGAGGGTCCGTACGAGGAGATCATCGTGGTCCTGACCGACCTCGGCGACGGGCGCACCGAGATGCGCCTCCAGCAGCGCGGCCGCATGACGCCGGATCAGTACAAGCGCGCCGAGGAAGGCTGGGGCAAGTTCTTCGACCGGATCGACCAGCGCCTCGCGGCGGCGAGCTAGGCCGGGTCGGGCCGGCGACGTCAGTCAGGTAGCCGGGCGACTGTGTCGCCCACGGCGATCTCGCCCTCGCTCAGGATCGCGGCCCGCAATCCCCCGCGATGCACGAGGCCGCGCAGGACACCGGGCTTGGTAAGCCCCTGAAGGTGGTTGCAGGGCTCGCACAGCTCGATGCCCTCGCACTCGACGTCCCCCACCCTGAAACGCTTGCCCTCGAGGCCGTTGAGGTCGACCCCGCGCGTGGCGACGTTGCGCCGCGATTCCGCGGCGGTGAGCTCGATGCCGTGCTCGGCGGCCAGCTGGTCGAGCGCCTCCGTCGCGATCAGCGTGAGTTCGCGGTCGCGCTCCGGCTGGACGCCGTCTCCGGTGAAGTAGTTCCGATCCCCGTCGAGCCCGCGCCCGGGAACGGCGCGGACCCGAGCGACCGGCTCCGGGAGCACCTCGTGCTCGGGCGAGATGTTGATCTCGACGACCTCTCCGGCGGGCTCGGCTGGCACGGCCGCCCAGGCTAGCGGCAGCGCCCCGGCGCTGCGGCCGAGGTCGGGCTCGAGGCGCCTAGCAGCGCTTGCCGGTGGGGTAGTCGGGGGCCGACCGGACCTTGCTGACCACGTCCGCGCCGAGCTCGTTCAGGAACCGAGCCATCTCCTTGCCGGAGTGGGTCTTCATGCCCTCGCTATAGCACCGGGCCGCGCGGGGCTCGCCGCTCTTCTCGGCCCAGCCGATCTCGATCCCCGTCCCATGCGGCAGCGCGGTCGCGATGCGGTCGCCCGGACCGACCCGGGTGCCGGCCGGCTTCAGCCTCTTCATCGTCTCGGCGACGTAGATGATGTTGCCCTTGTGGTCGCCGCGGAGGAGCTTGTACCAGATGAAATGGCCGCCCGGCCAGCCCGAGTGGCTGTCGGAGCCGATGATCTTTGCCTTGCCGATCGCGCGCACCGGGTAGCGGTGTTGGGGCATGTAGTCGACCCCCATGTCGATCCTCCCGGCGTACCACGACTGGTGCCGGAAGGGGTTGATGTACCGCCCGCTGCTGCAGGCGGAGCCCGTGACTCCGGTGCCGCCCGAGGCGCCGTCGCTGGCGCAGGTGCCGGAGGAGGAGGCCCCCGCCGGAGCCAGGATGCCGATCGAGATCGCGGAGACCACCGCGGCCGCGGCGATCCCTGCCCTTCTGCGCATGGAGGTCAAGCCAGTCTCCTTCGTCGGCCGGCGGGGTTAGCTGTCGGGCTGGCGCTGGAGGAGCAGCGCTCCCACTGGGTGGGTTCGCCCCAAACGGTCTGGTTCCCCCGCTCCCGGGCCTCGCGGGCCCGGAATTGGGCGTTTACCGGTTTGAAGTGCGGCGGCAGTCTAGAGCAACCGCAGGACGTTCGCTAACACAACGCTTACAAACGCTCCCAACGAAACGACGGCAAGTAGGGGAGCGGTCGCAGTTGCGCCGGCGTTTGGCTGCTCTCTGGGCGTGTTTCGTCGCTCCCGACTCCGTTCAGCCAGCGATGGTTGGAAAACGGCACCCATAGCGTCGGTTTTCCAACCATCGTTCGCCGAACAGGTACCGGGCCCTCGCTTACTGCAGCCGGCGGTACTTCCGCACGCAGAGCGGGACGAACACGAGCAGGATTCCGCCCACCCAGGCCAGCACCTGCCACAGCGAGCTCCACACGTCCCCGCCGATCGCCAGCGCCCGCGCCGCGTCGGCGGTCGCCGTCACCGGGCTCACGTCGGCGATGCTCTGGAGCCAGGACGGCATCGTGTCGACGGGGACGAAGATCGAGCTCGCGAAGACGAGCGGGAAGATGGCGACGAAGCCGGCCGACTGCGCGGCCTCGGGGCCCTTGGCGATCAGGCCGACGTAGGCGAAGATCCAGCTCAGCGCGAAGCCGAACGCGGCGACCACAAGGATCGAGGCGATCGCCGAGGGGATGCCCTCCTCGAAGCGAAACCCGATCGCGTAGCCGACGGCGAGCATGATCGCGATCACGAACAGCGTGCGCACCAGGTCGGCGAGGGTGCGACCGGCGAGCACCGCCGAGCGGGCCATCGGCATCGAGCGGAAGCGGTCGATCACGCCGCGCTTCATGTCCTCGGACAGCCCGATGGCCGTCTGCGTAGCCCGGAACGCGGTGGACTGGATGAAGATCCCCGGCAGCAGGAAGTCCTTGTAGCTCACCCCCTCCGGCAGCGAGCCACCGATCGCGCCGCCGAAGACGTAGGAGAAGAGCAGCACGAACATGATCGGCTGCACGGTGGAGAAGAGCAGCAGCTGCGGCTGGCGGAAGAAGTGGCGCATGTTGCGCCCGGCGACGACATAGCCGTCGCGAAGCGTCCAGCGGAGGCGCGTGATCATCAGCGCCGGGCCTCCGCTGCTTCCGGCTCGGCGGTCTCGAACTCCCCGGTGTCCGGACCGGCGCCATCGGTGGTCGCGGGCGCGCCTGTGAGCGTGAGGAAGACGTCGTCGAGGGTCGGCCGGCGCAGGCCGAGGTCCGACACCGAGATCCCCGCCTCCCTGAGGGCGTGGGCGGCCCCCTCGATCATCGCGATGCCGTCCTCGGGCGCGGGCAGGGTGAGCTCCCGTTCGAGCTCGGACGGCTCCGGCGTCCCGCAGCCTAGGCGCGTCAGCGCCTCGATCGCGCGTTCGCGATCCCATGGGTTCGCCAGCCGCACGAAGATCATCTGACCGCCCACGGAGTCCTTCAGCTCATCGCCCGTCCCCTGGGCGATGACGCGGCCGTGGTCGATCACCGCGATGCGGTCGGTGAGCTGGTCCGCCTCCTCCAGGTACTGCGTGGTCAGAAGCAGGGTGGTGCCCTCCCGAACGAGCTCCCGCGTTATGTCCCAGATCTGGTTGCGGCTGCGCGGGTCGAGGCCCGTGGTCGGCTCGTCGAGGAACAGGATGCGCGGCCGCGTCAGCAGACTCGACGCGAGGTCCAGCCGCCGCCGCATGCCGCCGGAATAGGTGCGCGCCAGCCGGTCTCCCGCGTCGGCGAGATCGAAGCGCTCGAGCAGGTCGTCCGCCCGGCGCGTCGCCTGGCGCCGGTCGAGGCGGAACAGCTGGCCGAACATGCGCAGGTTCTCCCGGCCGGTGAGGAGCTCGTCGATCGCGGCGAACTGCCCCGTGAGAGCGATGAGCTCACGAACCTCGCTGGCCCGCGCGACGACATCGCGGCCGAACACCGAAGCCCTCCCGGAGTCCGGGCGCAGGAGGGTCGCGAGCACCCGAACCATCGTCGTCTTGCCCGCGCCATTCGGTCCGAGGAGCCCGAGGACCGTGCCCTCCTCGACCGCAAGGTCGACGCCGTCCAGGGCCACGGTCGAGCCGAACCGCTTGACGATTCCCTCGGCCTCGACCGCCCTTTCAGCCATGGGCGTAGTTCAGCAGGTGGGGAATGTGAAAGGGCTACGCCGCCGCGGTCAGCTCGACCGGCGCGGGCTCGAGGGCGTGCTCGAGCACCTCGTCGATGGTCATCACGGGATGGAAATTCATCCGCTCGCGCACGTCCTCGGGCACGTCCTCCAGGTCGCCCCGGTTGCGCTCCGGCAGGATCACCTCGGACAGACCGGCCGCGTGCGCGGCGAGGACCTTCTGCTTCAGGCCCCCGATCGGCAGCACCCGGCCCTGGAGCGTGATCTCACCGGTCATCCCGACGTCGTGGCGAACCGGCCGTCCGGACAGAAGCGACGCCAGCGCGGTGGTCATGGTGATCCCGGCGCTGGGGCCGTCCTTGGGGATCGCCCCGGCGGGCACGTGCACGTGGAACTGGCGACCCGTGAACGCCTCCTCGTCGATGCCGAGCTCGTCGGCGCGGCTGCGCACGAACGACAGCGCGATCCTCGCGGACTCCTTCATGACGTCGCCGAGCTGTCCGGTCAGGACCAGGCCGTCGTCGCCGGGCATGGAGGTCGCCTCGATGAACAGGACGTCCCCGCCGGCGTTCGTGACCGACAGGCCGGTCGCGACCCCGGGCACGGCGGTCCGCTCGGCGGCCTCCTGGAAGAACCGCTGCCGCCCGAGCGCCTCGCGCACGGCCGCCACGTCGACGTGGACCGGCGGGGTGACCTCGCCCGACGCGATTCGCGTCGCGATCTTGCGCAGCGCCTTCCCGAGCTCGCGCTCGAGATTCCGCACGCCCGCCTCG
>JBKPFQ010000062.1:0-8738 GCA_046728915.1 Actinomycetota bacterium
GGACGCCCCCGCCGCCCAGGCGATTCGCGACGCCGCGCGAGGGATCGTCGCGGCGACGCCGCAGGAGCTCCCGGTGATGCAGGCGCCGCCTCCGGCCGCCATGCCCGAGCCCGCGGTCAGCGGGACCGAGCTGCCGGTCGTTCAGTCAGGTGCGTAGGGCGGCGACTTTGTCGCCGCAGACGCAGGTAAGGCGGCGAAGCCGCAAGAGATTCATGGAGTACCGACTGCGACGGGCGCGCTACGCCTTCGAGTAGTACTCCGCGTTGACCTGGATGTACTTGGTCCACTCGTCGGGAAGCTGGTCCTCGGCGAAACAGGCGTCCACCGGGCAGGCCTCGACGCACGCGTCGCAGTCGATGCATTCGTCGGGATCGATGAAGAGCTGCTGGGCGGCCTCGTAGTCGGGCTCGTCCGGCGTCGGGTGGATGCAGTCGACCGGACAGACCTCGACGCACGAGTTGTCCTTCTCCCCGATGCAGGGCTCGGCGATCACATAGGCCACGGGCTAGTTTTCTCCCTCTTTGGCTGCCTCGGTTATTCGAGTGGATCCAGATCGGTTGCCCGCCCAGCTCGTGCCTGGGCGCAGCGGACATTCTAGGCGAGTTGCTACCTCGGGCCCGGGGTCATGGAGGTGACGATTCGCACCTACTCGCCGCGATCTGGCGCTTTTGGAGGCGGATAGAGTCCACCGGCGTGATCCTCCTCACCGGGGCGAGCGGGACCGTCGGCAGGGCGCTTCTGCCCCTCCTGCTGAGCGCGGGCTACGACGTTCGGGCCCTCGTGCGCGATCCGCGAGGCCTCGGCAGGCATCGCGTCGATGTGCAGATCGCGCTTGGTGACCTCGCACGGCTGGGCGACCGGCACCTTCAGCGACAGGCGCTTCGCGGCGCCGACACGGTGATCCACCTCGCTGCGGCGATCCGCGATGAGCCCCACGCGCGCGTGGAGGAACTGAACGGGCTCGCGACCGCGCGGCTGCTGCGGGCGGCGAAACGTGCAGGCGTCGAGCGGTTCGTCTTCTTCTCAGCGCTCGGCGCGAGCGAGTTTCAGCGGACCCGCTTCTTCCGGGCGAAGGCGCTTGCCGAGAAGGCCGTGACCGGATCGGCGCTCGCGACCACCGTCTTCGCGCCGTCCATCGTCTATGACCCGGGCGATCGCTGGGTACGGCTGATGAAGCGCTTGGCGCTCCTGCCCGCGTTGCCGATCTCCGGCTCCGGCGATGCGAGGTTCGAGCCGATCTGGGCTCACGACGTCGCCCGCTGCGTTCTCGCCTCGCTCGAGCGAGACCGTGAAGCCACGGCCCGTTACGAGCTGGCCGGGCCGCAAGTGCTCAGCTACGACGAGATCGCGCGGGCGGTCGCCCGGGCGACCGGGCGCCAGCGCCCCTTGATCCACGTGCCGCTCGGGCTCGTCCACCTGACGCTGGTCACACTGCGCCGGATCTTCGGCGAGGCGGTCTTCGCCACCTGGGAGGAGGCCGAGCTGATGGAGGTGCCGATGGTCAGCGAGCGGGGGACCGCGGACGCCGAATCGCTCGGCGTGGAGCCGCTGTCGCTCGACGCGGTGCTCGGAACCTAGCTTCCGGAGGTACGGTGTCGCCGCGGCAGCGGCCCCTCCTCCTTCCAGCGCGACCCGGGACGTCCCGGCAGCACCAGGACTATCAGCAGGCCGAGCACGGACAGGAGCAACCCGAACGCGAGGCCCATTCGCTCGCCGTAGCCCTTGCGCTCCGACAGCCACGAGGCGAGCGCTCCCGAAAGGAGCCACGCGAACAGCAGGTAGAGCGCCTTGACCCCGATGAGCGCGACGACGGTCATGCGCCCAGGTAGGCCCGCTGGACCTCGGGATCGTCGCGAAGCTTGGAGGACCGATCCGCCAGCGCGATGCGTCCCGTCTCCAGGACGTAGCCGCGGGCGGCGATGTCAAGGGCGTAGTTGGCGTTCTGCTCGACGAGGAGGACGGTGACCCCGGCGCGGTTGATCTCGCGGATCGTGTCGTAGATGCGCTCGACCAGGATGGGCGCCAATCCCATCGACGGCTCGTCGAGCATCAGCAGCCGCGGCCGCGCCATCAGCGCCCGGCCGATGGCCAGCATCTGCTGCTCCCCGCCGGACATCATTCCCGCCTTCTGGCGCTCGCGCTCCTTCAGCCGGGGGAACAGCGAGTACACGCGCTCGAGGTCCTCCTCCACCTCCGGGCCGCGGCGCCGGTGCGCGCCAAGGTCGAGGTTCTCCCGGGCCGTCATGCGCGGGAACACGTGCCTTCCCTCGGGAGCCATGGCGATCCCCCGCGCGATGATCGCCTGGGTGGGGACGCGAGTGATCTCCTCGCCGCGGAAGCGGACCGTGCCCGAGCTCGCCGGGGTGAGGCCGGAGATCGAGCGCAGGGTGGTCGACTTGCCGGCGCCGTTCGAGCCGATCAGCGTCACCACCTCACCCTCGTCGATCGTCAGGGACACGCCCTTCAGCGCCTCGATCGTCCCGTAGCGCGCGCGGATGTCCTCGACCTCGAGGAGCGCCATCACCGCCTCTCCTGCTTGCCGAGGTAGGCCTCGATCACGCGGTCGTTGTCGCGGACCTCCGCCGGTGATCCCTCGGCGATCTTCTCGCCGAGGTCGAGGACCGTCACTCGCTCCGAGATCCCCATGACGACCCGCATGTCGTGCTCGATCAGGAGGATCGTCAGGTCGAGGTCGTCGCGCAGCTTGCGCATGAAGTCGGTCAGGCGATCGGACTCCTGCGGGTTCATGCCGGCGGTCGGCTCGTCGAGCAGGAGCAGCGTGGGATCGGAGGCCAATGCCCGCGCGATCTCCACGCGGCGCTGATCGCCGTAGGAGAGGTTCCCGGCGAGCTGGTCGAACTGGTCGTGTCCGAGGCCCACGTACTCCAGGATCTCGCGGGCTCGCTCGCGAACCGCTCGCTCCTCGCGACGCACGGCGGGGGTGCGGACGATCGAGCCGAGCAGGCTGGCGCGCATGCGAGCGTGGCGGCCGACGATGACGTTCTCCAGCGCCGTCATCGCCCTGAACAGCCGGATGTTCTGGAAGGTGCGCGCGACGCCGAGCGACGTGATGATGTCGGGGCGCTTGCCGGTCACCTCTCGGTCGCCGAACGTGATGCGGCCCGCGCTCGGCTTGTACAGACCCGTGAGGATGTTGAAGAGGGTCGTCTTCCCCGCCCCGTTCGGCCCGATCATCGAGACGATCGAGTGTCGCGGGATGTCGATCGAGACGTCGTTGACCGCCACGAGGCCGCCGAACTCCTTGGTGACGCGCTCCGCGCTCATGATGGCCGGTGCAGCCATGGGCGAGACGGGAGCCACCGGGGTTGCCCGGGTGTCGGTCACCTGGGCTCCTTGAGCATCTGCTGATCGCGGTCGATGTCCTGGGTGAGCTCGAGTCTTCGCCGGCGCTCCGGGAACAGGCCCTGCGGGCGCAGCACCATCACCAGGACCAGCAGGAAGCCGAAGATCCCGAACGACAGATCCGTGAGGCTGAAGTTCAGGCCAAAGGTGCTGGGGAGGTCGTTGAAGACGTCGGGGATGAGGTAGTAGTTGATGTAGGACAGGAGCAGGGCGCCGAGCACCGCGCCCCAGATCGATCCCAGCCCACCGACGATGATCATGGCGAGGACGAAGATCGAGAACGAGAACGCGAACTGTCCCGCGTTCACGGTCGTGTAGTAGGCGCCCAAGAACGCGCCCGACATCCCGCCGAAGGTGGCGCCGACCGAGTACGCGAGCAGCTTCGTGCGCACCATCGGGATGCCCATGGAGACCGCCGCGACCTCATCCTCGCGCAGAGCCACCCAGGCCCTCCCCAGTCGCGAGTCCCGAACCCGCACGTTCACGAACAGGACAAGGAGCATGATCCCGAATATCAGCCAGTACCAGGCGCGTAAGTCGAGCAGTTCGAACGTCCCGATGCCGGGAAAGTACGGCAGGTCGACGGCTGGGATCCCGAGCTTTCCGGCGGTGAGCGTCATCCCGCCGCCGAGGCCGATGTCGGTCCCGTTGATGGCGATGACGCCGATGATCTCGCCGAACGCGAGCGTCACGATGGCGATGTAGTCGCCCCGCAGGCGCAGGGTGGGCAGGCCGATGATCGCGCCGGCGACGGCGCAGATCAGGGCGGCGGCCAGAAGGACGAGGAGGAAGTTGAGATGAATCCCGGCGAGGCCCGGCGCCGCGGCCGAGAGCACGTCGACATTCGCCTTGAAGAAGAACCCGGAGGCGAACCAGCCGACGCTGTAGGCGCCCAGGGCGTAGAAGGCGACGTAGCCGAGGTCCAGCAGGCCCGCGAAGCCGACCACGATGTTCAGGCCGAGGGCCATCACGACGAACGCGAGGGCCTTGATCGTCGCGTCCATGAAGCCGCTGGTCGGGGTGAAGGCGAATGGGAGCAGGATCCCGGCCACGATCACTGCCGCTACCACGGCGCGCATCCACCACGGCGGCAGGCGCTCCTCCACGCCCTCGCGCCACTCTCGAAGCTGCGCGACCAGCTCGCTCATCCGGCCTCGCGCGTCTCCTCACCGAGCAGCCCGTGCGGGCGCAGGACCATGATCAGGATCAGGTAGGCGAACACCACCGCACCGGTCCACTCCGGCCCGAACCGCGCGTCCGAGAGCTGCTGGATGATTCCGATGATGAGGCCGCCGAGCACGGCACCCCGCACGTTCCCGATCCCTCCCATGACGGCGGCCGTGAACGCGATCAGTCCCGCCTCGAAGCCCTGGAAGTACCAGATGGTCGTCTGGTAGAGCGCGTAGACCAGGCCGGCGGCCCCGGCGAGCATGCCGCCGAGCAGGAAGGTGAGGGAAATCGTCCGATCGACGTTGATGCCCATCAGGCGAGCCGCCTCGGGGTCCTGGGCCGTCGCCCGCATCGCCCGCCCGGGCCGCGCGTAGGCGAGGAACCAAGTGACCGCGATGACGAGGGGTATCGTGACCCCGACTGCGAGCACGTCGGCGCGATGTACAGCGACGCCGGAGATGCTGAAGACGACGTCGCCCTGGCGCAGCAGGTCCGAGACTCCGGTCGGCGAGCCGCCCAGCCACAAGAGGCCGACGTTCTGCAGGATGAACGAGAAGCCAACGGCGGTTATCAGCGGGGCTAACTTCGGGGCATTGCGGAGCGGGCGGTAGCCGACTCGCTCGATCAGCACGTTCAGGCTGCCGCAGACGGCCATCCCGACGATCAGCGTCAGGAGCAGGCCCGCGACGAGCCCGAGAGTCCCGGTGGCCAGGCCCAGGCCGATCGTCCCCCAGAACCCGACGGTGGCGAACGAGCCGATCATGAACACGTCGCCGTGGGCGAAGTTGATCAGCTCGATGATCCCGTAAACGAGCGTGTACCCGATCGCGATGAGCGCCCAGATCATTCCGTTGGAGACGCCCTGGACGAGGTTCTCGCCCAGCTGGGTGAGGTCGTGGACGATGACCGGGTTGCCCTTGACGAGCCCGGCCTGATAGCCCTGCGTCAGGTCCTTGATCGCGAAGTAGACCGGCAGGATCGCGAGGGTGATGATCAGGCCCCAGCCCCCGGCGGTGCGCCGGAGCGCCGCAAGCGTCCCCGACCGTCCCGTCGGAACGCTCGCGGTGAGCGACCTGGCCTCCACTTCCGTGCGCCCTTCCTCTCGGCGACGAGGAGGGGGCGCCGGGGCGCCCCCTCCTCAATCGATCGCTTCTATCTCCTCACCCCGCCGCTGCAGCGCTCGCCGACGGCTTCAGTGTCTTGAAGAACACCGGGTTGCCGGCCGAGTCCACCTTGTAGAGCCCGTAGGCCGTGAGCGTCGTGTCGCCGTCGTCATCGAACCCGTAGGTGCCGAGGACCGACTTGCGGTTCTGCGTCGCGAACAGCGCGTCCAGCACCGCCGACTTGTCATTACCGTCGGCGCCCAGGTCCGCGATCGTGTCGAGGCCGAGCTTCATCGCCTCGTATCCGTAGATCGCGTATGGATCCGGGTTCGCTTCTCCGTACTTGTCCTCGTATGCCTTGAGGAAATCCTTGCCGCCCGGATAGCTCTTCAGGTCGAGCGTGGCGACCGTGCACTGGATCTTCGGGGCGATGGTCGCCGGAACTCCGCCCTCCTTCTCGCTCGTGTACGAGCTGGTGCAGACCCCGTCGGCGCCGAAGATGCCCGCGTCGGGGAGCGCCGCGTTGATGTCCTTGGTGAGCTGCACCGCCCCGTTCGACACGATGCCGGCGAAGAAGAAGCAGTCCGCACCCTCGCCCTTCACGGTCTGGGCGTATGAGCGGAAGTTCGCCGCCTTCGGATCGATCCCGGTATTGCTGGTGATCTCGAGGTCATAGTCGCCCTTCTCGAGCTCGATCAGGTCCGCGAGTCCGGCGCCGTAGGCCTCCTTGTCGTTGGCCATGGCGACCTTCGTGCAGCCGGCATCCTCCATCGCCTGGAGGTCCGCAGCCGCCTGGATCGAATCCCGCGGAACGATCCGCAGATAGGTTCGAGTCCCGGTCGGGTAGTACTTGTCCGGCTCGCCCGGGGCACTGCCGGGCTCGTCCGTCGTCAGGCCGACGTACGTGTTCGCCGGGCTGACCTGCGGAATGTCGGCGTTGTTCAGGATCGGGATCGAGACCTCGCTTGCGCCTGAGTTGAACTCGCCGATGTAGTAGACGGCGCTCGGGTCGGCCGCGACCTTGCGCGCGTTCGCCGCGGTCTGCCCCGGATCCCACTCGCCCGCCTGGGCGGTGGAGTCGTCGAGCGACTCGTACTTGACCGTGAAGTCGCCGGCCTTGCCCCCGGCCTGATCGAGCGCCAGCTTGATGCCGTTGACCATCGGCTTGGTCTGCGCCGAGGACGCGCCCTGCAGCGGCAGGCTCGAATAGATATCGATCGTTCCGCCGCCGCCACCGCCGCCGGTCGTTTCGCCACCGCCGCCGCAGGCGCTGATTGCACCGGCGGCCGCGACTGCGATGCAGACGGCTAGAGCCTTCTTTAACACCCCATCCTCCTCTCGTCCACCGGTCCCCATCACGCGGCCGGATTTGCGCAGAATAACGCTGGCTCCTTAAGAGTGAGTGGATAATCGACAAACGGACGAGCCCGAATGGATCTGAATGCAAGCGCGGCCCGATGGGCGACGTTCGACTGCTACGGCACGCTGGTCGACTGGGACCAGGGGATCGGCGACGAGCTCCACCGCCTCTTCGGCGCCGAGGAGCGCGAGGCCGCTCTCGCCCGCTATCACGAGCTCGAGCCCGAGATCGAGGCCCGGAACCCGGCGGCGCCCTACCGGGAGGTGCTCGCCGAGACCCTCGCCGGCGTGGCTCGCTCGCTCGGACGCGACCTGCCCGCCGACGAGCGAAACTCTCTCGGGCGCTCGCTCCCCACCTGGCCCGTCTTCGAGGAGGTGCCCGCGGCGCTCGACGAGCTGCGCGATCGCGGTTGGCGGCTCGCGATCCTCTCCAACACCGACCGCGAGTACATCGAGGCCTCGATGGAGACGATCGGCGTGCCCTTCGAGCTCGCGATCGTGGCCTCGGAGATCGGCTCCTACAAGCCGGCGCCCGGGCACTGGCGGGAGTTCCTGAGGGCCACCGGGGCGGATCCGGCGGGGCACGTCCACGCGGCGGCGAGCATCTTCCACGACGTGGAGCCGTCGCGCGAGCTCGGGATCCCGTGCGTGTGGATCAACCGCCTCGACGAGGACGTCGAGCCCGGGGCGACCGCCGAGCTGCCCGACCTCGAGGCGCTCCCGGACACGCTGGACCGTCTACTGCCGCCGGCATAGGGCCGACGTCACGCGGCGATCGCCTGGGCGTCGGGCTCCACCGCCGCTTCGGCGCGGTGGATCGCGATCGCGGCAATCACGAGCGCGACCCCGGCCAGCTCGGTTGGGGACGGGACCTGCGCAAGGACGAGCACTCCGATCGCCGTCGCCGTGGCGGGCAGTAGAGAGACCATCAGGGCGTACGCGGGGCGGGCGAGCTCGCGCATGGCGAGCTGATCCGTGACGTAGGGGATCACCGATGACGAGACCCCCACGCCGATGCCGGCCAGCAGGACGATGGGATCGGCGAATGCGGGCGCCGCCTGCCACCCGCCGAGCGGGGTGATCGCGAGCGCGGCGATGAGCATCGCGGCTCCGAGGCCGTCGATCCCGCCCATGCCCTCGTATCGGGAGGCCCGGTGGGCGAGGACGATGTAGGCGGAGAAGAGGCCTGCGTTCGCGAAGGCGAAGGCGATCCCGATCGGCTCGCCCACGAGCTGCACGTCGGTCAGCAGGTAGACGCCGGCGACGGCGAGCAGCAGCGCGGCCGCGTTCCGGGCGGTTCTCGCGCCCATGGCGGCGAGTGCGATCACCGGCAGGAACTCGATCGCCGCGACCGTGCCCAACGGCAGGCGGTCGATGGCGATGTAGAAGCAGGCGTTCATCGCCGCCAGGACGGCGCCCCAGGTCCAGAGCAGGTGCCGACCGCGGGTGTCGAGCGTGGCCAGCGTTCGCCATGGCCGCCGCCAGGCGGCGAAGATGAGGGCGGCCGCCACGATCCGAAGCCAGGCGACGCCGAGCACATCCACCCGCACGAACAACAGGACGGCGAACGCCGGGCCGAGGTAGTGGAACACGGCACTGGTGACGAAGTAGAGGTGGGGCGGGACGCGGCGGGCCATGACTGAAGATTGGCTGGCGAATTCCCTTGTGTCCATGGCCTTATCCCGGTAGAGTACGGACCATGGCTTTGAATCAACGGGCAAATGCAGCGAGCACAGGGGATTT
>JBKPFQ010000063.1:0-6265 GCA_046728915.1 Actinomycetota bacterium
GGCAACTGGGAGGTCGTGAGCGCCACTCCGGCGGCCGGTCCCGGCCCCTGGAACGGCCACGGACACGCGAACGAGAACACTGCGCTCGGGCCCGTCATCTGCCCGTAGGCACGAACAGCGGCCAGGGCGGCCGGTCCGGACGCGGTTCCTGCACATCTTCGACTCGCCGACGGTCTGATGGCCCGCGAGAGCGCCTGCATCGATCTCGCCGCGATCCAGGGCAGCTTTCGGATTAGGGTCGATTTGGCCCGCCGAGCCAGCGAGGCGACCGGAACCTTACGGAGCCGAAAGGGTCTCGTAAGGATTTCGCGGACAATGGGGGCATGGACGCCGGGGCTCGAGTGCTGGTGGTGGACGACGAGCCGATCGTCCGCGAGGTGCTGAGCCGCTACCTCACCCGCGCCGGGTTCGAGGTCAGCGCCGCAGCCGATGGCCAGGTTGCCCTCGAGATCTTCGAGGCCAGCCGCCCCGAGCTCGTGGTCCTGGACCTGATGCTGCCCCGCGTTGACGGCCTCGAGGTCTTCCGCCGGATCCGCGCAAGCGACGGAGCCGCGGTGATCATGCTCACCGCTCGCGGCGAGGAGACCGATCGCGTCGTCGGCCTCGAGCTTGGCGCCGACGATTACGTCGCCAAGCCCTTCTCTCCGCGCGAGGTCGTCGCGAGGGTACGGGCGGTGCTGCGGCGGACCCGGGAAGTCGCGACCGCGGACGGCGGACGCCGGGAGGTACTGCGCTTCCGCGGGCTCGAGATCGATCCAGGCACCCGAGAGGTCAGCGTCGATGGTCGCGAGGTCGAGCTGACGCCGAAGGAGTTCGACCTCCTGCGCTTCATGGCCGCGAGCCCGCGCACCGTTTTCAGCCGTCTCCGTCTTCTGGACGAGCTCTGGGACGTCGCCTACGAGGGTGATCCCTCGACGGTGACGGTGCACATCCGACGCCTTCGCGAGAAGATCGAGGCCGATCCATCCAACCCCCGACACCTCCTAACCGTCTGGGGAGCGGGCTATAGGTTCGAGCCGTGAGCAGGTGGCGGCCGCTGACGCTCGCCGGCGCGATCGCCTTTGCCGGCGCGCTAGCAACCCTCGCGATCGGTGCCCTGGCCGGGGTCGCCGGGCATGAGCTCGGACACCTCGCGCTGCTGCTGCTTCCGGCGGTTGCCTTGAGCGCGGCGACAGGCGCTCTGGCTGCGCCGCTGCTGATGCGCTCGCCCCTCCGTGGCCGTCTGCTCGCGATGTCGCTCGTTGCCAGTCTGGTTGGGCTCGCGAACCTGGCCGTCCTGGCACGGCTGATGTTTCTCTCCGGGCATGACGCCGCCCAGATTGCCCTGCTGCTCGTCTACTCCACCGCGGCGGGGATCGGCGTCGCCCTCGCGACGGCGAAGGCGTCGGTCGCGGCGGTCGATCGACTGGCGGGCGCCTCGCGCCGGCTCGCCGACGGCGACCTGGCAGCTCGAGTTGGCCATTTGGACTCGGGTCCCGAGCTCGATGCCGTCGCCGCGGGCCTCGACGAGATGGCGGCGCGGTTGGGCGCGTCGCTTGAGCGACACCGGGCCGCCGAGGCACAGCGACGCGACTTGGTCACCGCGGTGTCCCACGACCTGCGAACGCCGCTGGCCGGGCTGCGAGCGATGATCGAGGCGATCGACGAAGGCGTGGTCGACGACCCGACAACGATCCGCCGCTACGTCGCCGAGATGCGCGGTGCGGTGGACTCCCTCGTCGTCCTGGTGGACGATCTGTTCGAACTCGTGCAGCTCGATGCCGGGGCGCTCGGGGCCGAGTCCGAGCGGGCGCGGCTGGACGATGTGGTGCGCTCGGCGGTCGCCGCATGCGACGCTCAGGCGGCGGAGAAGGGCTTGGCGCTCGAGACGAAGCTCAACGGGGCGGCCGCCGCCCGCTGCTCGCCGCGGATCGCGCGCGTGATCCAGAACCTGCTCCAGAATGCGATTCGCCATACCCCGGCCGACGGCACCGTTCGGGTTGAGGCACGCCGGGGGCGCGACCGGCTCGAGGTCGTGGTCGAGGACTCGGGCGAGGGAATCGAGCCCGCGGCGCTGCAACGCGTATTCGATCCGTTCTGGCGCGGTGACGCCGCCCGGTCGAGCGGGGGCGCGGGCCTCGGCTTGGCGGTGGCGAAGCGGATCGTGGAGGCACTCGGCGGCAGCATCGTCGTCGAGAGCGAACCCACCCGGGGCTCCCGATTCGCGATCGTGTTCCCCGAGGCGCCGTAGGCAGGGCCGGCACCCCGCCCTCTCGCCGCTCGCCGGCCGTAAGAAATCCGTTAGGTGACCTGGCGATGCTCTCGCGACCGATGAGCCGATTGCTCGGCGTCGCCGCCATCACCGCGTCTCTGGCCCTCGCCGCCTGCGGCGGGAACGACGATGCCGACACATCGGCCAGGACCACGGCGCCGTCTGCCACAAGCGACACGAGCGCGGCCGGCGAGACCGCGAGGCCCCAGGAGAACAGCTCCGGCGCTGAGGCCACGGGGAACTCGGGCAGCGGCACGGACATCAAGGTCGCCGACAGTCAGTACGGCGCGGTCCTCTTCGGTGGCGCAGACCGGGCGATCTACCTAGGATGACGCCGTTCGTCGGCGCGCCAGGCGGGCCATGTGTTGCTGGGTCCATGCTCCAATCTCCGGAGCGGCAGCCCGGCACCGGCCGTAGGTGTACGATCCGACCGATTCGATCGGAGCTGCTGTTGCGGATGCTGAGGCGAAGGGCGATCGCCGCGCTGGCGGGGATCGGGCTGTTCGGTGCCGGGGTGGTCGTCGCAACCATCGCCGGCGCGGGCGATCCCGCGGCCAGCGCGCGAGGCACCGTCGACGTCGCGGCTCTGCCTCCCGGCTTCGGCGGGGCGCTCTTCCTCTCGCACGTGAACAACCCGAGGACGACGCCGGGCTTTCCCGGGGATCCGGCCTTCAAGACCTCGGTCGCATTCACGGTCCGTAAGGATGGCTATTACCTCCAGTACGTGAAGGAGGGCGAGCACACCGGAACCCACTGGGGCGCACCGTGTCACTTCCACGCTGGCGCGGTCTGTGCGCCGCAGCTCGATCCGAGCGACCTGATCCTTCCCGCGGCGGTCGTCGACATCCGCACGCAGGTCCGAGACGACGTCGACTACCGGGCGACGGTCGCCGACCTCAAGGCCTGGGAGCGGCAGTACGGAGCGATGCCGAAGGGCGCGGCGGTGATCCTGCTGACTGGCTGCTCGAAGTTCTGGGCGCGGGGGCACAAGCCGCGGGCGCGCACCTACTACAACTGCGGCAGCGGCCGGAAAGGCTTCCACCAGCCGGGATTCAGCCTCGCGGCCGTCAAGTGGCTTATCCAACGGGGCGTGCTGGGGGAGCGCGGAGCGCTCGGCACCGACACCTTCGGGCCCGACCCCGCCTCCGACGAGCACTTCCGCGAGAGCTCGCTCGTCTTCCACCGCCACCGCATCGACCTCGAGAACCTCACCCACCTCCAGCGGCTGCCACCTACCGGCGCCTGGATCGTCGTCGGCGGCCCGCGCAACTCGCGCGGATCGGGCTCACCGGCGACGATCTATGGGCTCACTCCCTGACCGCGCCGAGTCGCTAGGGCCGACGGCGAGCGCCAGCCCCTCGACCTCCGGCTCGAGGTGACCCCCCGGACCAGTGGAGTCGACTAGCTCCCGGCCGGTGGCGGCATGCGGGTCCGCCCCGTACTTCCAGATCCCCCGCGTCTCCTCGCCGATGTAGAGGTCACCGAGATCGTCATCGGCGACGCACCCCTCGGTTTGGGAGCCGACCGCAAAGCTCCTCACCCGTCGCGCATCCACCTTGCCGTCGGCTTCGAAGAGTTCCCATTGCTCGACCCGCCCTCCGGGATCGCCGTCCTCCTCGCTGTTCACGAAGACGTAGAACCTTCCTGTCGACCTGCTCACATACATGCAGGAGCCGTAGGCGGCGAGCCCCAGCTCGATCTTGCGGGCGGCGACGTCGACCAGCTCGCCGCTCGCGGGATCGACGCGATAGATCGCGAGCCTGTTGGTCGTGCTGTTGGCGGCGGTCACGAGCGTCACCGACTCGCCGCCGAGCCGAAAGCCGTCGCGAACGTCGACATTGTTGAGATCGCCGTCGGGAGATATTGGATCTGGTTTCCCGCGAGGTTGTAGACCGCGAGGCCGCCGAGCTTGTCCGTGCCGATGATCGTGCTCTTGGCCGGATCGTGGGGGTTGACCCAGATGGCCGGATCGTCGGCGTCGCCGCCCGGCGGGACGGTGTCCGTTTCGGCGACGGCGGTGACCTCCGGCGGGGGCGAGTCCAACGATAGATCGCCCTCTTCGGCGTCGCCCCCGCCGCACCCGGTGAAAAGGCCGGCAGCGACTGCGACGAAAATCATCGCGCTGATCAGCACGCCGCGGGGCGTGCGTGTGGTCCATGCGTCCGCTCGCGGATCGTTGTACTCGAAAGGCACTGCAAGTGCCGCCCTCGCGAGGGGGTTGCGCTCGTCTTTGATCGGTCGGACGTCTTCGTTCTCCTCCGACATCGCCTACTCCCGCAGCCCGGCGGCTTCGAGAGCCTTCTTGGGATCGAGATAGGCGCGAACCCGGATCGCCTTGCCTCCTCTGAACTCCGCCACGTAGGCAAATGGTGTCTCGGTCTCGACGCCGCTGCCCTTGCCCCGCCCCCGGAAGTGGCCGAGGCCGACGACTCGGTCGCCAGCGTCTCGAATCTCGGGGAAGTCGAACTCGGTGTCGGCGATCACCTCCCAGACGTCGAGGAGGAACTCCCGAACACCCTCGTGTCCCCGATACACCGCTTCGCCTCCGAGCATCGGGAGCGCCGCGTGCCACTCCACGTCGGGGTCAAGCTCGGCAAGGAGAGCTTCGACGTCTCCGCGGTTCCCCGCTTCCAGTGCGCGCTTGAACGCCTCGACGTTCTCCTGCGACATCGTCGACTCAGTATCGCGCTGTGTTCTGCGGGTCGCCGGCGCCACGGCTCCCAAGAGTTGGTCGGGTTCCCGAAGGGTCCGGAGCTGCCCCTGCTTGAGGTGCCGATCCGAGCTGACGCGTCACTTCTGCTTTCACGCGAATGCGGGAGCGAAAACGCGGTGACGCCTTGATCCGCGCGACTCGCCATTCTGGGGCTAAATACGGATGGCACCATCCTCCCGCGGGTCCATCCTTCTCCGCAAGGGAATAGGGTCAGGCGGATGACACCCAGTTACTTCGGCGGGAAGGCTCGGGACCGGGTTACTGCGTGGGATCAGGAGAGAGCAGCGCTCGGCGTCGCGGCCTCGGCCGTGGCCGCCGCGCTCGCAGCGGGGTGCAGCGAAACGAGCCCGCCGGGCGCCGCTCATCTCGGCACCCGACGAGCTCAGATCCGCTGACGCTCAACGATCAATGTCGTCGCACTCCTCCGGATTGACCACGGTGTCCTCGCGGTCGATTCGGATTACGTCGCCGTCCTCGCACGTGACGGTGTCGGCCGTCGTACCGGCGGGCTGACCGCCGCTGTCGCGCGCGTCGACCGCGTCCGCGTTGGCTCCGCCCGCGAACGCGTCGCGGCCGGTGTCGTCAGCGAGTTCGTCAATCCCGGCGTCGCCGTTGAGCGTGTCGTTGCCCAGGTCGCCGTCGAGCCGGTCGTCGCCCTTACGGCCGTTGAGGACGTCGTTTTGCCTCCCGCCGCGGAGGTCGTCCCGCCCGTCGCCGCCGTTGATGAGGTCGGCGCCGCGCTCGCCTTCGAGCCTGTCGTTGCCGGCGCCCCCGTTGATCGTGTCGTCGCCCGCCCTGGCTTTGACCTCGTCGCTGCCCGCAAGGGCCGAGATCTGGTCGGCCTGGTCGGTTCCCTGGATCTGGTCACGGCCGTTGGTGCCCGTGATCACGGCCGCGATCGCCGCCCCGGCGATAACCAGGGACACGGCGACGGCCACCATGGTTGCTTTGGTGATCAGCTTCATCGCTCCTCCTCGTAGGGTTCCTCTTCGCTGCTGAAACACGACGGAGGAACAGAAATCACGCAAGCCAGGCCGGCATTGCCGGGACCGCGCTTGCGCTTAGCGCGAGAAGCAGAAGCGAGCCTGCTCCCGATGTTCTGCCGCTGGCCCGTTCGGTACAGTCGCTCCATGACCCGCAAAGAGGCCGAGCAACAATGCGCTCGTCTTGCCTCGGAGCATCCAGATCGCGAGACGCGTCAATGGCGTCCGCGTCGAGAGACCAACGGGGATTGGTCGATCATGAAGATCGCGCTACCGCCCCTGGATCTCAAGCGTCAGGCCGAGCTGCGCGGGTAGATC
>JBKPFQ010000064.1:0-28368 GCA_046728915.1 Actinomycetota bacterium
CTGAGGTGGGCGCTCGGGCACGACTCCGCGCTGGCGACGCCGGGGGCGAGGCTCTTCGAGCTCGCCGGGCTCGCTCCACCCCCGCCCGGCGTCAAGGAGGCGCGGCGGATGCTGCGTGACCATGGTTTCACCGCGAGCGAACCGCCCGGGCCGCGGACAAACGGCTCGCGGCGCGCGGTCGGCGGCGACGCGGCGCTCGACGCCCGTGACCTGTGGGTCGAGCTCGACGACGGCGCCGGGTCGCGTGACGCGCTTCGCGGCGTCGAGCTCTCGATCGCCCGTGGCGAGCGGGTGGCGCTCATGGGGCGAAACGGCGCCGGAAAGACGACGCTCCTGCGGGCCGCGGCCGGGCGCCTTGATCCGGTCCGGGGCAGGGTGAGTGCTCCGGGCGGCTGCGCGCTGTGCCCGCAGAGCCCCGGCGATCTGCTCATCCGGGAGCGGGTCGGCGACGAGCTGCCGGGCGAGGCGGGCGCCAGGGCGCTCGCCGCCGCCGATCTTCGGTGGGCCGGAGCGGCGGATCCGCGCGATCTGTCGGGCGGCGAGCGCCAGCGCCTGGCCCTGGCGATCGTGATGGCCGGGCGGGGCGGCGAGGGCGCCGCTCCGGGGCTGGTCTGCCTGGCCGAGCCCACGCGGGGGGTGGACCGCGCCCGCAAGGAGGTGCTCGCGAGCTGGGCCGGCGAGCTCGCCGGCGGCGGGGCGGCCGTCGTCATCGCGACGCACGACGTGGAGTTCGCAGCCCTGTTCGCGGATCGCGTCGTGCTTCTCGGAAGCGGCGAGGTGATCGCGGACGGTCCGGCCACGGACGTGCTGTCGGGTGGCTGGTACTTCGCCACCGAGGTCGCTCGCATCCTGGGTGCCGGCGGCGCGATCCTGCCGGAGCGGGGCGCCGAGCTCCTGCGAGAGCGGCTTGCCGGTTCCGGCAGCGGCGAGGTCGTCACGGAGGCGCGATGAGCTGGGAGGCGTACGCATACGCCCTGCTCGCGCTGGTGCTCGTGGGGGGCTTCGCGTGGTATGAGCGCTCACGCCCACCGGCGCGACTCGTCGCGCTGGTCGCAGCGCTGGCCGCGCTCGCGGTCGCCGGTCGGCTGGTCTTCACCCCGATCCCGAACGTCGTCGCCACCACCGACATCGTCCTCATCACCGGGTTCGCGGTGGGAGCTGCGCCGGGGTTCGCCGTGGGCGCCCTCGCGGCGGCCGTGTCCAACCTGTGGCTGGGCCAGGGGCCGTGGACGCCCTGGGAGATGGCGGGGTGGGGGCTGGTCGGGGTCGGCGGCGCCGCGCTGGGCAGGCTCACCGGGCGCAGGCTCGGTCGCGTCGGGCTGGCCCTCGCGTGCGGGATCGCCGGCTTCGCGTACGGGGCGCTGCTCGACTTCTCGGTGATGGTCGGCTACGGCGGCGAGCAGTCGCTGGATCGCTACCTGGCAATCTCGGCGCGCGGCGTGCCGTTCAACGTCGCGCACGCCACGGGCAACGTGGTCCTCGCGCTGGCGGCCGGGCCCGCCCTCGTGCGCATTATCGCCCGGTATCGCGAGCGGTTCGAGTTCCGGTGGCGCGAGGTGGGCGCGGCGCCGCTCGCGCTCCTCGTCGCGGTCGCCACGGTCGTCGTCGCGCCGCCACGGGCGGAGGCGAGCGCCTCGTCCGCAGTTGCGTGGCTCGCGCGCGCCCAGAACTCCGACGGCGGATTCGGCGTCTCGCCGGGAACCTCGTCCAGCGCCACCATGACGGGCTGGGCCACGTTGGGGCTCGAGGCGGCCGGGCGCAGCCCGGCCGCGGTCCGGAGCGGAGGCTCGACGCCGATCGACTACCTGCGCTCGCGGATCGACCGGGTGCGGTCGGTCGGCGACCTCGAGCGCACCGTCCTGGCGCTGGAGGGCGGCGGGATCGACTCACGACACTTCGCCGGCCGGGACCTGACCGGCGAGCTTCGGCGCCGCCGTGCCGGGAGCGGCTCGTTTCAGGGACAGGTCAACCTCACGGCGTTCGGGATCCTCGCCCTGCGCGCGGCCGGGTCGTCGCGGTCCGCCGTCGGCGGATCCGCGAAGTGGCTGCGCCGGGCGCAGAACCGCGACGGAGGTTGGGGCTTTCAGCCGAGCGCTCCGAGCGACGCCGACAGCACGGGAGCCGCGCTCCAGGGGCTGGCAGCGGCGGGGGTGCGCGATCGCGTCTTGCGTCACGGCGCGGCATACCTGCGCCGCAACCAGAGGCGGAGCGGAGGGTTCGCCCTCGGAGGCGGCGGCCTGGTGAACAGTCAATCGACCGCGTGGGCCGTCCAGGGCCTGGTGGCAGCCGGCGTCAGCCCATCACGGGTGCGCGAGCACGGCCGATCGCCGCTCGACTACCTGTCCGCGCGACAGCTGGGGGACGGGCATTACGAATACTCGTCGTCCAGCGACCAGACCCCGGTCTGGGTGACCGGCCAGGCGCTGGTGGCCGCGAAGAGAGAGGCATTCCCGCTCCGGGCCGTGCCGAAGCCGGAGCGCCGCCGGCGCTCGTCGGGTCATTCGGACGGCGGTGCGGGTTCGACGTCAGGATCCAGCACGACCGATTCCCAGCCAACGACCGCCGGTGCCTCTTCCGGGGGAGCTTCGCTGGGCGGGGGTTCAGGGCGCCACGCGGCTCAGGCAGGTACCGCGGTCACGGCTCAGGGGTCGCGCGGCAATCGGACGTCCGGCGGCGGATCCGGAAACGAGCGCCGGCGCGCGTCGCCGGTTCCCCTCGCCGCTCCCGTCGACCCCGTCGCCCCACCTTCGACGGACGGGGGCTCCCCCGAGGCCGGCTACGTGGCCGGCGGCCTCGCGGCTCTGGCCGCCGTCCTCGCCGCCGGCTTCCTGTGGTATCGCCGCCGCCTTCCCTGAGCGGTCCGGGCTGGCCACTGGATACCGTGTCGGCGAATGGACGTCGAGACCGCGATCCGCACCCGGCGCACCCATAAGGCGTTCAAGCCGGAGCCCGTTCCCTCCGAGGTCCTGGACGAGCTGTTCGAGCTCGCCCGCTGGGCGCCCAATCACAACCTGACGAACCCGTGGCGGTTCCGGGTGGTCGGACCACGGGCGCTCGAGCGGCTGAAGGAGGCCGCGGGACCGGAGGCGGCGGCCAAGCTCGACCGGGCGCCGACGCTCGTCGTCTGTTCGTGCGTGCTCGGCGGGGAAGAGGTCCAGGATGAGGAGGACCTCCACGCGACGGCCTGCGCCGCGTACATCGTGCTGCTGGCCGCGCACGGGCGCGGGCTGGCCGGCTACTGGCGCACGCCCTCGGTGATGCGCACGCCAGCGGGCCGCGCCGCGGTGGGGCTGGGCGACGACGAGCGCTTCGTGAGCCTCATTCACCTGGGTCAGGGGGTCCAGGACAAGGGACCGCCCCAGCGGTCGCCGGTCGGCGAGATCGTCACCTATCTCGACTGATGCTCTCCCGCAGGGACGCCCTCGAGGCGCTGAGCACGGACAGCTTCGACGTCGTCGTGATCGGCGGGGGGATCACGGGCGCCGGCGTGGCGCTGGATGCCGCATCCCGCGGGTACTCGGTGGCGCTGGTCGAGCGCGAGGACTACGCCGTCGGCACGTCGAGCCGCTCGTCGAAGATGGTTCACGGGGGGCTCCGGTACCTGCAGAACTTCGACCTGGGCCTGGTCCGCGAGGCGCTCCTGGAGCGCCAGCTCATGGTGCAGCTCGCGCCGCACCTCGTCTATCCGACGCCCTTCCTCGTGCCAACCCTCGGCGAGGCCCGCCGCAGCCGGCGGATCGGCATCGGGCTCAACATGTACGACGTCATGGCGACGACGCGCGTCGGGCAGGGCCGTCGCGAGCGCCAGGCTCGGGAGCGATCGCGGGACCGCGAGCATGCCGATGCCGTGGCGGAGGAGGACTGGGCGCCGGATCGACATCGGACGATCCCGGGTCAGGAGACGGCGGAGCTGATCCCGGCGCTGGCCGACCGTGACCCCAAGGACGCGTACCTCTTCTACGACTGCCAGACGGACGACGCGCGGCTCGTGCTCACCGTGCTGGGCGAGGCGGAGCGGTTCGGTGCCGTGTGCGCAAACGGCGCCAAGGTGCTGGAGCTCCGCCCCGAGGGTGGGCGCGCCGCCGGCGTCGTCTGCACGGACGCCGAGAGCGGCGAGCGGTTCCAGGTTCGGGCGCGGAACGTGGTGAACGCGACGGGCGTCTGGGCCGACCGGATCCGCCCCGAGGAGATCCTGACCGAGGAGGAGGTGCCGCGGATCGCCCCCAGCCGCGGGACGCACATCACCATCTCGCAGGACCTGCTGCCTCTTGGGCGAGCGGCCTGCATCGTGCCGGCCGGCGAGGAGCGGACGATCTTCGCGCTCCCCTGGTACGGGCGGGCGCTGATCGGCACCACGGACAACGACTACGAGGGCGACCTGGCGCGAGTCGAGCCCTCCGGCGAGGACATCGAGTACCTGCTCGAGGCCACGAACTCGTTCTTCGGCACCGACTTGGGCGTCGGGGACCTCACCGGCGCCTACGCGGGCGTGCGACCGCTGATCTCCACCGGAGACCCGCGAAAGTCCGTGGACATCTCGCGCAAGGCCGAGCTCTATGAGACGTCCTCCGGACTGCTCACGATCACTGGCGGCAAGCTCACCACCTGGCGCCGCCTGGCCAAGCAGGTCGTGGACCGCATGGTGGAGCGCGAGGGCAGGAACGCTCCCTGCCGGACGGCCGAGATCCCGCTCGGCTTGCCCGCGAGCGACGAGGACCTGACCGCGCCGGAAGGACTCCCGGAAGCCGACCTGCCGGAGGGTTGGCGCGAGCTGCTTGCGTTCCGCTACGGCCACGCCGCGCGCAGGGTCCTCGCGCTCTGTGCGGAACGGTCGGAGCTCGCGCGCCCCATCGCCCCCGGGCATCCCGACCTGCTCGCCGAGGCGGCGATCGCCGCGCGGCTCGAGCAGGCGCGCTCGGTCGCGGACGTGCTCCTGCGACGGACCCGGCTCGGCCTCGTCGCCGCGCCGGAGCTTCGAACCGCCGAATCCGCGCGGCCGGTCGCCGAGGCGATCGGCAACGAGCTGGGCTGGAGCGCGCGCCGAACCGGTCGCGAGGCGGAGGCCTGGGTCGACGTGGCCGGGGCCGAGGGGATCGACCCGGCCGCGTCCGGTAAGTAGACGCGGATATCCTGCCGCCGCCATGGCGGAGAGGCTCGACGAGCTGCACCTAGCCGATCTGCACGCCCGCGCGGCGAAGCTCGGAATTCCCCGGTTCCGCATGCTCAGGCGCGAGCAGCTGGTGTCGGAGATCGCCGCGCGCGACGGCGACGAGGCCGCGCCGGGCGAGGAGGAGCCAAGGCCCGAGCGCGAGCGCCTCGACGAGGCCGAGACCGAGGAGGTGACGGGCGTGCTGGAGGTCACGTCGCAGCGCTACGGGTTCCTGCGCTTCGGCGGGCTGGAGGCGCAGCCCGCCGACGTCTACGTCTCCGCCTCCCAGATCCGGCGCTGCGAGCTGCGGTCGGGCGACGAGGTCGCCGGGCCCGCGCGGGCGCCCCGCCGCGGCGAGCGGCATCGCGCGCTGGTCCACGTCGACCGTGTGAACGGAGGGGACCCCCCAACCGGCGAGCGTCCGGCGTTCGAGAACCTGACGCCCGTCTTCGCCAAGCGCCGCCTGGCACTTGGCGAATCGAGCGACGCCTTGACGCGAGCGGTGGATCTCCTGACTCCGCTGGCGCTCGGGCAGCGCGTGCTGGTGATGGCGGCGCCGCGATCGGGGCGCACGACGCTCCTTCGATCACTCGCGAGCGCGATCGCGGCGCAGGAGGGACCGGAGCTCATCGTGTTGTTGATCGACGAGCGGCCCGAGGAGGCGACGGCCTGGCGCGAGGCATTGCCGGGCAGCGAGGTCGGCAGCGCCACCGCCGACCTGCCGCCCTCCGACCAGGTCCGCCTGGCCGAGCTCGCCCTGGAGCGGGCGCGGCGACTCGCCGAGGGTGGCCGGGATGCGGTCCTCGTCGTCGATTCCCTCTCGCGCCTCGCGGTGGCGGCGGGATCGGCCGCCGGCCGCGGCGGGTCGAGCGACGTCGCCGAGGTCAAGGCGCTCTTCGGCTCGGGTCGCGAGCTCGCCGAGGAGGACGCGGGATCGGTGACGGTGATCGCCACCGTGGTCGCGGGAGCCGAGGACGACGGGGCGGCGGAACGTGCGGTCGTGACGACAGAGAGCTCGTTGATCACGCTCGACCCGGAGCTCGCCGCCGCCGGCGTCTTTCCGGCGCTCCGGCCCGGCGAGTGCCGGGTCTCGAACGAGGACGAGCTTCGCGACGCCGACGAGCTGGCCGCCGTCCGACGCCTGCGCTCGCTGCTCGCGGACCTCGATCCGGTCGAGGCGACAAACCTCCTGCGCGAGCGGATTGAGGGCTCCACCTCAAACGCCGAGCTGTTGGGAAGCGTGTAGGTCTAGCGCCGGTAGGCGAGGCGGGCCCAGGAGGGCTCGCGCGAGAGCTCGATCGGCTCCGAGTCGCGCTCCGGCTGGATGTAGCCGAAGCTCTGCGTGTCGGGGTCGAACACGATGTCGAGCTCACCCTCCTTGACGCGCTGGTCCAGCCACGCCCCACGGAAGACGAGGCGCCGGATCCAGTGGACGAGGCTGCGGCTCGCGGGGCCGACGAGCTCGGTCCAGTGCTCGTTGATGTGCTCTCCAAGGGACGAGCCCGGCTCGCGGATCTCGCCGTTGACCGCGAGCTCGAGGAGGTCGGTGAGCTCGTCGCCCTCGAGTCCCTGATCGACGAAGTCGAGCTTCACGGCCGCCTGCTCCACCCGCTGCGCGAAGTCGTCCTCGTTGAAGGAGAACCGCAGCTCACCGTACTCCAGGACGTAATCGGAGCCCGAGTCGTAGTTCCCTCTGCGAGTTGCCTTCTCCACAGCCTTCGTATCCCGGCCCCGATCTGACCCATGTCCGCGGCCGCCCGGACCGGCCGAATCTTTCACGATGCGGGACCACCTTGGCAGCCAGCCCCTCCGCCTGAACGCTCGTTTGCATGGGCGCCCGAGCCGCGCACCGTCGGCGATCAGGATGTCCGCTTGGAGGAGATGGCGCGCCGGAGCCGGCCGGGAGGAATCGCGAGCAGCCCTCGCAGCCGGCCGCGCAGGCCCGTTCCCGAGACGAGCTCCCGTCTGAGTGCGGCCCGAAGCGACGTCCCTGGCGGGGGGTTGTCTCCGGGCGCGTAACGCGCCGCGCGGATCCTGGCCACGTAGGTGGCGGCGCCGGGCCCCACGTCGGTCGCGAGTCGGCGCTCGAGGCTCAGGAGAGTCACGCCGCGAGTCGTCCATGAGCGCACCCGCGCGAGGGCCGACGCGACCTCACGAAGCTGCGCCTCGGTGAGCTCCTCGTCCCGGAGCGGTCGCCGCGCGCGACGCGGTCGCCTCGACGAGACGAAGCCAACCGCCGCGAACGTAACGAGGCCGGCGGCCACTATGGCGAGCGGTGGAAGAGGGGCGGATTGCGAGGGCGTTGAGCTCGCGACGGGCTCATCCACCGACCTGCCGTGGGGGCCGGAGTTCGTTTCGGTCGAGGTCGACCCGCTCGAGCCACCCGCATCGGCCGCGATCGAGGAGCCGAGCCCGCTCACGCGCGAGCGTGCGGGTGCGGCCGCGGGAGTCGGATCGAACGTGACCCAGCCGATGCCGGTGAAGTACGTCTCGACCCACGCGTGGGCGTCGAAGTCGGTCACGACGTAGGCGCCGTCCGAGTTCGGCCGCCCGGGACTGAATCCGGCGGCGACTCGGGCCGGGATACCGACCATGCGCAGCATCAGCGCCATCGCTCCCGAGAAGTGCTGGCAGTAGCCCGCGTGACCGGAGAGGAGGAAGTCGCGCAGGGCGAGGCGGTCGATCGGAGCGAACTCGCTGTATCGGTAGTGAGTGCTGAGGTACGTCTCAACCGCGCTGACGGCCTCGTAGGGGCTCGACGCGCCTGCCGTGACGCTCCGCGCGAGCTGGTAGACCCCGCCGTAGGCGGACTTGGCGAGCACTCGATCGGCCGCTCGATCCGGGGGCGCCCCCCAGAAGGGCATGTCGATCGACCGACCCCCTGGAAGCGTTACCTCGGTGTCGCGCGAGAGCGCGGCCGGGTAGCGCACCGACGCGTTGCGCAGCTGTGCGGGACTCGGGTTCGGGATGTAGCTCCGCATCTCGTACGACTCGCCATCGCTCAGCGGCTGATCGGAGGGAAGGACCAGGCCCCGCTCCATGACGGTCACGCCGCCGAGCTCCGGCACCTGAAGCGGGGTTCCGGCGCCGACCACGAGGTCGCTGCTCAGACCGCGCATCGTCACCGTGAACCTGTGGATCCAGTCCGGGTCGAGGCGGGGGGACTTGGACCGGGTCAACGGGCGCCGGGGGAGCTGGAGCGCGCCGTTCCCGGGAGCATCCGATTGGACCCAGCTCGTCCCGTCGAACTCGTCGAGTACCGCGGTCCGCCAGTAATACGGACCGTCACTGCTCACCTCGAACATCGTTCGACCCACCCGCGCCCAGGTCAGCGGACCGTAGGACTGATCCCAGACGAATGACTCCGTGTGGCGGAGGTTGGGGGCTCCCGCTCCCCAGCTTCGCCAGTCGACCAGTGGGCCGCGATCGCCGATGGAGGTCGTGATCGGCATCGCGAGGAGCCCGGCGGCGAGGATGAGGCCGCCCCCGACCAAGGCCTCGCGACCGCCTCTCCCCGGAAGCCACAGCCACGCCCAGATCAACAGGAGCAGGACGACGCCATCGAGCAACGGCGCATCCGGGGGGTTGATCGTCGCCGCCGCGCCGTACGCGCCGACCAGCACGATCAACGCCAGTGCGCGCAGAAGCGGGACGCCGCGGCGCGCGGGCCAGAAGGCCAGGGCGCCCGCGACGCCGACGATTACGGGCAGTCCCAGGAGGATCAGGAGGCGCGTCCACTCGAGCGTTCCGTCGTACGGGTAGTCGACGCCCAGGAGCGCGACCCATCCGCCACTCAGGTTGGCGGCCAGTTCATCCCAGTTCCAGGGCGCGACGAGCCGGGCTGGCAGTCCGATGGCGATCGCACCGGCGACGATGGCGAGCAGGGAGACAAATGGGGCAACGATCCACTTCACCCGACTGGTCACTCGCCCGGCGCCGAGCCACGCGAGCACCGCGGCTCCGGTGACCAGCACCAGCACCGCGAGCGCGGCGCGGCCGGCGGGAGACTCGGCGATCAGGCCGAGCCAGGCGGCCGACACGTAGGAGGCCAACGCCGCGAAAGCGGCGAGGCGCAGCGGCGCCTCGAGGTCGCGGGCTGCCACCCGTTCCGCGAGGCGGAGGCCCTGCAACGCGACCGGAGCGTTGGGCGCGGCGTTCATGCCGCCCTCCGGGCCACGGGAGCCTCGCGGGTCGTGGCCCCGAATCGATATCCGCGGCAACCGGCCACCGTGAACACGGGATCGGCGGCCGGCAGGGCTGTCGGCGTGACGAGGTAGCGAACGCCCCCGGCGAGCCCGCGCCCCAGTCGCGGGACCTCGGCACTCGCGCTGACCCAGAACACGGTCGCGTCCCTCAAGACGGTGCGGCGCTCCGACGGCCGACCCCCGGCCTCCACCACCGCGAGGCGCGCGTGGGCTCGCGGCCAGAGCTTGAGAGCGGGATCGATCGGGTGCGGCATCCGGTCCCCGGGCAGGAGCAGCACGCAGCCGGCGATGGGCGCGAGATGCACGCACAGCGATGCAGCCGCCCGCACCGCGCGGTCGAGCGCGAGGGCGTCAACGGGCAGCTCGGCGTCCAGGGCGACCACCGGCGAGGCGCTGGTGGCGCCCACGAGCCGCCGCTCGACGAGCTCTCCGGTTCGCGCCAGGATCGGCCAGTGAATCCGCGACGCCGGGCTGCCGGGACGGTAGGAGCGCAGGCCGTCCATCTCGAACGCGAAGGCCCGCTTGCCCGCCGACCCACCGTGGGGTGCGCCGGATCCGACCGGGATGCTCTCGTCGGTCCCGTCGAGCGCGTCGTCGGGCGGGACGACCGGCTCGACCCGCGGCAGCACGAGCACGCGATTGGGAGCGACGGCGCGGACCTCGGCGGTAGCGAGCCGCAGCGGATCGGTGACCGTCAGGGTCGCCGGCTCGATCCGCCGCCAGCCGCGACGCATGGTGTGAAGGTCGAGCCGGACCCGGGCGGGCGTGTGCCGTCCCAGCGGCACCGGGGAGTCGACCAGCGGGTGGGCGATCGTCCCACCGGGCAGGGGCACGGGCCCCCCGCTCACCACGACGTCGAGCGGGTAGCGCTCACCCTCGAGCACGGTCAGTGGTCCGGCCTCGTGCGCTACCCGGGCCTGCGCCGCGAGCCAAACCCAGAGGCGCGCCGCCGTGTACGCCACGAGCAGCCCGATGCCGGGGACGTACAGGGGCGAGGAGTCGAAGGCCACCGCCGTGAGCAGGAGGGCCACCGCGAGGACGAGCGTTGCGCGGGCGACGGTCAACGCCTCAGAGCGCCGGCACTCGCTCGACCGCGTCGACGACGACGGCGCGGCGGTCGTCGGCGGTTGCACCGGGGGTCAGGAGCAGGCGGTGCTCCAGGACCGACCCGGCTAGCGTCTGGACGTCATCCGGGAGCGCGTGGTCGCGCCCCTCGAGCGCGGCGAGCGCCTTCGCTGCTCGAAACAGGAGCAGCGCTGCGCGCGGGCTCGCGCCGAGCTCGACGCGGAAATCCTCGCGCGTCGCCCCGCAGAGCGCGACCACGTAGCGTCGGAGCGCCTCGGAGCCGTGGACGGCGGCGACCGCCGCTTGCGCGGCGAGCATGGTGCCGACATCGGCGACCGGGTCGAGGTCGCGGACGACGTCCCGCCCCCCATGCGCCGCGAGCATGTCCGCCTCGTCACCGGCGTCGGGGTAGCCGAGCGCGAGCTGGACCATGAAGCGGTCCAGCTGGGCCTCGGGGAGGGGATAGGTGCCCTCGTACTCGATCGGGTTCTGAGTCGCGATGACCATGAACGGCCGCGCGAGCTCGTGGACCTGCTTGTCGACGGTCACGTGCCGCTCCTGCATGCACTCGAGCAGCCCCGACTGCGTCTTCGGCGAGGTCCGGTTGATCTCGTCGACCAGCACGACGTTCGCGAACACGGGGCCCGGATGGAACTCGAATCGCGACTCGCGCTGGTTGAAGAGGTTCGTGCCGATCACATCGGCTGGGAGCAGGTCGACCGTGCATTGGACGCGGGCATACTCGGCGCCAAGCGACAGCGCAAGCGCGCGGGCAAGCGCCGTCTTGCCGACGCCCGGATAGTCCTCGATCAGGACGTGGCCCTCGGCGAGCAGGGCCACCACCAAATCGCGAACGACCTCGTCGCGAACCTTGACCGCCCGCTGGATGTTCGCTTGCAGCCTGGCGCCCGTCTCCGCTACCGCAATTGGATCGAGCTTCGGCAGCGTGGCCACTCAGCCATGGTACGGGCGAAGGGCCCCTTGGGGTTCACCACCCCGCGTCGCGTGGGGGAGCGCTCCTCACCGACCGGGGCTCTGCGCGGGGGCGGACGTCGGCAGGGTGGGGTTGTACCCCGCGTGAAGGACGGCGGGCGAAACCACTCGATCGCGCGGCGCCTCGAGCGCCTGCCAACGGTGGAGCTCGCCGGCCGCCGGGTGCCAGTGGCCGTGACCCGCGTGGCGAGGATGCTCGGGTTGGCTCACCTCGATCGCGAGGCGGCGGGCCCCGGGCTCCTCATTCCCCGCTGCCGCAGCGTGCACACGTTCGGGATGCGATTCGGCCTGGACATCCACTTCCTCGACGGGGCGATGAGGCCGGTCTCGGTCCGCCGGTGCGTGCCCCCGCGTCGCATCGCCCTCAAGCGGCGCGCGCGAGCGGTCCTCGAGCTCCCTGCCGGTGGGGGTACGCCGTGACGCTTCCCAGGTCCGAGCCCGAGGCGACGGTCGTCGTGTGCGAGGACGACGCGCCCACGCTCGACCTCCTCTGCGACCACCTGGACGCCGATCGCTTCGAGGCGCTGGCGGCGCCGTCGGCGGGCGACGCCCTGCGCCTCTGCCACTTCAACGACCCCGACCTGCTGCTGCTCGACCTGCGCCTTCCCGACGCGTCCGGCCTCGACGTGCTGCGCGAGATTCGCGCCTCCGTCGGTCCGGCCGGCCGGTTCGACCCGGTGCTGCCGGTGATCGTCGTCTCCGGCAGGTCCACCGAGATCGATCGGGTGCGGGGCTTCGCCGAGGGCGCGGACGACTACGTCGTCAAGCCCTTCCACTATCAGGAGGTCGCCGCCCGCATCCGCGCGGTCCTCCGGCGGCGGGACTCACGCCGCGAGGGTCCCCGCCGAATCGGCGATCTGTTCATCGATCCGGCGCGGCGGAAGGTCCGGGTGGGCGAGCGTGAGGTACCGCTTGCTAACAAGGAGTTCGCGCTGCTGCGCGCGCTCGCTTCCGACCCGCTGCGGGTGTTCACCAAGGACGAGCTGCTGCGCGACGTGTGGGGGTTTCGCTCGATGGGGAGGACCCGCACCCTCGACTCGCACGCCAGCCGGCTGCGGCGAAAGCTCGATCCGGAGACCGGGCGCTACGTGGTGAACTGCTGGGGAGTCGGTTACCGCCTGATCGATGGGTGAGGTGGGGAGGGGATGACGCTCGCGGAGATCGGACTCGCCGGCTGGCCGGTTGGGGTCACGGTCGCGGCGGCGCTCGTCACCCGCCTGCGCGACGCCCGCCGCCGCGATGCCCTCAATCGTGCCCTGCACGAGCTTCGTCGCCCGCTCCAGGCGCTCGTGCTGTCCTCGGGACCGGAGCGGGGGCCCGGATCGCACGCGCTGCGGGTCGCGCTCACGGCGCTTGACGACCTCAATCGGGAGATCAACGGCGACGAGCGCCGGGTCGAGCTGCGGCCGGTGGACTGCAGAGCCCTGGTTCAGCCGGCGGTTGAGCGCTGGCGCGGAGTTGCGGCCTCGAGCCGGCGTGCGCTGACCCTTCGATGGCGAGCGGGCTCGGCCGCGGTGCTGGCGGACCCGGACCGCGTCGCCCAGGCTCTGGACAACCTCATCGACAACGCCCTGCGCCACGGCGGCCTCAGGGTGTCGGTGGACGCCGACCTGTGCGTGGGCGGCGTGCGAATCACCGTGCGCGATACCGGCCCGGGAACGCAGGCCGCGCACAGGTCTGGGAATGCCCGTCACGGCCACGGGCTGGCGATCGTCTCGCGGGTGGCCGCCGAGCACGGCGGGACGTTTCGGATGCTGCGGAGCTCCGCAGGAGCGACCGCCACGCTCGAGCTGCCGCTCGCACCCCTGGCGATCCCGGCGACCGGGCGCGCGCTCCAGGTAGGGGCTTCGCGTGAGCCCGTCAAAGCCGAGGGTCCACCGCTTCGCGCGGCGGCATGAGCCGGCGGGTCCGGGCGATCGCGTTCGGATGCGCGGCGCTCGCCTGCGCCGCCCTCGCCGCGGCCATGACCGGCGGCTACCGAGAGGACATCGAGAGCGAGCTCGGCCCGCTTCGCTCGGTGGTGGTGGCCAGCGCGCGCATTCCGGCAGACCGGGCGATCCCGCCGAAGCGGATCGACGAGCTCCTCGACACCAGGCGCGTCCCTGAGCGCTTCGCGCCGGCCGGCGCGCTCGCGATTCCGGACCAGGCGGCGGGGCGCGCTCCGGCGGCCGCCATCCCGGCCGGCTCCTACGTGCTGGCGACTCAGCTCCGAGAGCCGGGTCGGCACCGCCGCCCCGAAGATCATGCGCCACTCGCCCCGGGCCGCAAGCCGGTGGAGATCTCGGTGACCGGCGCCGAGGCCCTCGCGGCCGGGGGCGCCGATCCGGTCGGCGCCCGCGTCGACGTCGTGGTCACCACCGAGCCGGGCGCCGGCGGAAGGGGCCGCACGTACGTCGCGGCCAAGGACGTGAGGCTGCTGGAGCTGACCGAGTCGGGGGACTCAGGCAGCGCCGGCTACGCGACGTCGCCCGCGGATGATTGGACGGCCACCCTCGCGCTCACGAAGTCGCAGGCCCTGCGGCTGATCCAGGCCGAGAACTTCGCCCGCGGCGTGCGGTTGATCGCCCATTAGCCCGTCTCGTCAGGTGGCAAGCACGTCCTCGAACGCCTTCCGGGCGTCCTCGCCGAACACGCAGAACACCACCCGCTCGAGCCCGCTGTCGCCGGCGAGGTGCCGGTTGACCTCCTCCACTTCGATGCGCGCCGCCTCGGTGACCGGGAACCCGCCCACCCCCGTTCCGAACGCGACCAGGGCGAGGGAGCGAGCGCCGAGCTCGTCCGCGACGCGGAGCGTGCTCGCCGTGGCGGATCGGATCGCGTCGGCCGACGTCGGGCCGCCCAGCTGCATCGTCGCTGCGTGGATGACCCAACGGGCCGGCAGCTCGCCGGCGCCCGTCGCCACCGCCTCGCCAAGCCCGATCGGAGCCAGCCGGTCGCTCTCGTCCTGGATCGTCCGGCCGCCGGCGCGCACGATCGCGCCCGCGACCCCGCCGCCATGACGGAGGTCGGTGTTGGCCGCGTTGGCGATCGCGTCGACGTCGAGCTTCGTTATGTCCGCCTGACGGGCCTCGACGTCGGCCATCGATTCCCCGGATCACCCGTCTACAGGCCGATGACGAGCTGGCTCGGATCGTCCGGGTCGACCTTCACCGGGACCTTGGCGCCGGGCTGAAGCTGGCCGAGCATCGCGGGCGACACGACCTGCGTGTGGTTCATCTGGGTCTCGTGCCCGTTCAGGTTCACCGTCAGGTCGAACTGGATCTCGGGCTGGTAGTTGACGTTCTTGCCGGTCGCCTGAAGCATGTTGACCGTCGCCTGTGCGTCGACGCCTTCGTTCGCCAGCCGCTCGGCGGTCGCCTGGTCGGCTTGGACCTGCTGGAGCGCTTCCTTGCTCTGGGCGAGCGTGTCCTTGAGCTTCGGCCGCTCGTACTGCCTGGACATCTTGTGCAGGTCGCGCATGTCCCTGAACATTCCCATGGGTCTCCTTTCCCGCTGGAGGCAGGTCCAACGCCCGCCGGACAGATGCGCCGAGTCTATAGTTGCCCCGCCTGGGCATGCTGGCGATCGGGGTCCTATTCGTGGTCATGGCGATCCTCGGGATCGTCGCCGCCGTCGCCGGGCCGGGACTCGTGGGGGACGCCGGCGAAACCGGGGTCCGGCTGACCGGGCTCATCTGGGCGATCGTCTTCGGGGTCATGGCTCCGATCTTTCTGTACATCGGCTGGCCCTCGGGAGACACGCAAGCCCCGGGAATGGCCAAGGCGAAGGCGGCCATCACGGGCATCTCACGGCTGCCCGGGGACGTGACCGGATACCCGCTCGTCGAGCTTCAGCTCGCGTGAGGCCGAAGGAGGGGATGCCCTTCTCCGTCACCCGCAAGTTCGTCGCCAACCGATCCACCCGCCTCGAGCCCGGCCAGGTGATCGACGTTCGCTTCGATCCGGCCGACACGCAGCGGGTCGAACTCGACTAGGGCTGGCGGGGCGCGCCCGCCGGTCGGGGGGTTGATCCGGGTGTGGGCGTCGTCGACCGTCACGCCGAGACCCTGGCCGCGGACCTTCGCCACCGCCTGCTGGAGCGGCGGAGAGCGGAAGCGGCCGCGGGGCAACCGAGCGGCGAGAGCCTCGAGGCGGCGGTCGCCGAGCTCGTCGACGAGGTTGCCGCCCCGATCTCCGACGCTCGCCGGGAGCAGGTCCGCGAGCTGATCCTGCGCGACACGGTCGGGTTGGGCCCCCTGGAGGAGCTGCTCGCCGACGCGGCGGTCGAGGAGGTGATGGTCAACGGTCCCGACCACGTCTACGTCGAGCGCGAAGGGCGGATCGAGCGCACCGACGTCCGGTTCGACTCCGAGCGGGCGCTCCGGGACGCGATCGAGCGCATCCTCGCGCCGCTGGGCCGCCGCGTCGACGAGCTGAGCCCGATGGCCGACGCCCGGCTGTCGGACGGCTCTCGCGTCAACGTGATCATCCCGCCGCTGTCGGTGGACGGGCCGGCGCTCTCGATCCGTCGCTTCACGGCCGCGCGACCCAACCCTGACGAGCTGGTTGCCACCGGAACCCTCACCGCCGAGCTTCGGGAGCTCCTCGCCGCGGCCGTCCGTGACCGCCGGAGCATCCTGATCTCGGGCGGGACCGGATCGGGCAAGACGACGCTCCTGAACGCGCTCTCGGCGTACATCGATCCCTCCGAACGGGTGGTGACGATCGAGGATGCCGCGGAGCTCCGGCTGCGGCAGCCCCACGTCGTCCGGTTGGAGAGCCGGCCGGCGAGCGTCGAGGGCCGCGGCGAGGTGACGATCCGCGACCTGCTTCGAAATGCGCTGCGGATGCGGCCCGATCGCATGGTGATCGGTGAGGTCCGCGGGGCGGAATCGCTGGACCTCCTGACGGCCCTCAACACCGGCCACGACGGCGCGCTGTCAACGGTCCACGCCAACTCCCCCGAGGACGCCCTGCGCCGGATCGAGACCCTGGCGTTGATGGCCGGCATCGGCCTGCCGCACGACGCGATCCGCGAGCAGGTGCGGCGGGGAATCGAGCTCGTGGTTCACCTGACGAGGGCCGCCGACGGCGCCCGGCGGGTGGTGGCGGTTGGCGAGGTGGTCGCGGTCGCCGGTGGCGTGGGGGTCCGCGAGGTGTGGTCGCGGTGACGGGCGCGATCCTCGGAACGCCGGTGCTCCTGGCGGCCGCGGCGGGCGGGATGACGGCGGTGGCCGTACGCGAGGCGATCGTGGCCAGCCCGGCTCTCGGCCGGTGGCTCGCGGCGACCGTGGAGCCTCTGCGCCGGGCCGGGCGGGAGGGCTACGCGCCCACCCAGGCCGAGCGGCGCCGACTGGCTCTCCTGGGCGCCGTTGCGCTCCTCGTCGCCGGGTTCATGGTCGTCGGCCCCGGACCGGCGCCGTTCCTGGCCCTCGCCGGCCCGGCGGCCGCCGCCTGGGCGCTCAGTCGCCGCCGCTCGCGGTACCGGCTGGCGGTTGAGCGAGGGATGCCGCAGATCGCCACCGCGGTCGCCGACGCCCTGGCCGGCGGGCGATCGGTGCGGGCGGCGCTCGCCTCGGCATCGAGCTCGGTGGAGGGTCCCGCGGCGGTTGAGCTGGCGCGGTTGCGGGCCGACCTGGAGCTCGGGGCGTCGACGGCGGACGCCCTGGCGGCGCTGCAAGGGCGGCTGCGTGCGACGCGGGTCGACTCCTTTGCCGCCGCTCTACTCTCGCAGCAGCTCGGCGGCGGGGACCTCGCAGGCCTGCTGCGCCGATTCGCGGCCTCGGCGGCGGAGCGTGATCGGGTGGCGGCCGACGCGCGGTCCGCGACCGCGCAGGCTCGGTTCACCGGTCTTCTGGTGGTCGCCATGCCCACCGGGGCGGCGCTGTTCGCCGAGCTCATCCAGCCGGGGTTCGTCGGCGCGCTGCTCGCCAACGGGGTCTCGCTCGCGCTCCTTGCCGTGGCGGCGGGCTTCCAGGTCTGCGGGTTCGCAGCGATCCGTCGCCTCAGTCGCATCGAGGACGGTTGATGCCGGGCGGCGCCCCGGTACTGCTCGCCATCGCGGTGCTGCTCGCCGCCGCGGGCGTATGGGAGCTCGCCGGAAGCAGGGGAGAGGAGCTGGGCCGCGCCTTCTCGTCCACAGCCGCCTCGCTGAGCGGCGGGCGTTTGCGGACGCTGGCGGAGGCGGCTCTCTGGCTACGGATCCCGGAGCGACTGGAGCGCGCCGGCCTTGCGGACCGAGTCTCGATCGCGGCAGTGTTCGTGGGCAAGCTCGGCGGTGCCGCCCTGGGGGCCGTCCTGGGAGTGCTCGCCGGACCGGCGGCCCCCGGCAGGCTGACGATCGTGGTGATGCTCGCCCTTCCCGCCGCCGGGTTTCTGGCCCCCGAGGCTCTCCTGGAGCGAGCCGCGCGCCGGCGCGCGGCTCGCCTGCGGGCGGCCCTCCCCGACGCGCTCGACCTGCTGGCCGTCGGCACCGCCGCAGGCCGCAGCCCCCAGAGGGTGCTGCGCGAGATCTCGAGCGCCGCGACACCGGGCGAGCCCCTCGCGGCCGAGCTCGCCGTGGCGGTCACCGAGATCGAGTGCGGTGCACCGCAACGTGACGCGATCGCCCGCTTGCGGGACCGCGTTCCCGGCGCCGGCCTCGGCGCCCTCGCGGCGGCGCTCGAGCGCTCGCGCCGCTTCGGCTCCCCGCTTGCGGAGCAGCTCCACGAGCAGGCCTCCGCGCTGCGGCGGGACGCCCGCCGCCGGATCGAGGAGCGCGCGGCGAGGGCGGCGCCGAAGATCCAGCTGGTGGTCGCGCTGGTCCTCGTCCCGTCGGTCCTGCTGATCATCGTGGCGGGACTAGTGGCCAACTCGGACGCGTTGTTCGGGGCGCTTTGAGGGAGGACCGCTCTGCGGGCGCGAAACAAGAGGGCAGCGAGGGAACGCGACCGCTGCGGCCTCGACCAGCACTGGTTGTTCGACTCGTGCGCTAACTCTTCAATCGCGGGCAATCGGGGCCTCAGATGAACACTTGACCGTCCTCTCGGCGGTCAACTCTTCAATCGTCCGCGCGAGGCGCGGCGAATGAAGGGTTAGTGACGCTCGGGACGGTTCACGGCGCCTCGCTCGCCGCCCACCGGCGCCGAGCGCTGCAACCCCGGTTGCAGATCCAGACGCGTTCTCCCTCGCTGCCCTCCCCCGCCCGGTGGCTGCATATGGCTTGGGCAAGCCCTTTTCCGCGATTCCTCCCTGCCCGTAGCAATTCCATCCGACGGATCGTGTCCCATCTTCGCCCAGATTGTGTTGCAAAGTGGGGCGCAGTGGGATAGCGTGGCGATTGGATCTGACCCAGGGACCGGGGTGGTGAGGCTCCTCCCACCTCGCCACTCCGGTCCAAACCTTCTTCTGAGGATCGTCGTTTGGCGTTTCGCGGCCACTACGAGCACAGTCTCGACTCCAAGGACCGGCTCACGGTCCCGGCCCGCTTCCGGGCCGCGCTGGCGGACGGAGTGGTGCTCTCGGCGGGCCTCGATCCCTGCGTCGAGGTCTATCCCACGAAGGAGTACTCGCGGTTCGAGGAACAGGTTCTCGGGGAGCTCAACCCGCTCAGCCGCAGCGGACGCATGATGCGCCGTCGCTTTCACGGGCGCTCTCACGACGAGAGGCTCGACTCTTCCGGCCGGGTCCGGATCCCCCGGCATCTCATCGAGCACGCCGGGCTCGAGGAGGGACCCTGCGTCGTGATCGGGGTCGCCGATCACCTGGAGATCTGGAACAGGCGTGCCTGGAACGAGCACGACGCGGAGATCGACGAGACCGCAACCGAGATCGCCGAGGAGCTGGCCGCGGGACCGGGCGCTCGCTGAGGAGCTTGGGCGAGAAGTGGCCACACTGACATACATGCCCACCGAGCACGTTCCAGTCCTGGCCACCGAGCTGATCGACCTCCTCGATCCGCACCCTGGCGAGACCGCGATCGACTGCACCTTCGGCGGCGGCGGCCATGCCGAGCTGGTCGCCGAGCGGATCGGGTCGGCCGGCACGCTGATCGCCATCGATCGCGATCCCGCGGCAGAGCGCCGGTTCGCGGAGCTCGCGGAAGACCTCGAGCCGGAGACTCGCTTCGTCCGCGGCGACTTCGCCGACGGGCTCGCAGCGCTGCGCGACGAGGGGGTGCGCGCCGACGTGATCTACCTGGATCTCGGGATCTCATCGCTTCAGCTGGACGCGGCGGAGCGGGGCTTCTCGTACTCCTACGACGCCCCGCTCGACATGCGGATGGATCCCGGCTCCGAGCTCTCGGCGGCCGAGCTCGTGAATGATTGGCCGGAGGACCGGATCGCGGCCGTCATTCGCGACTACGGCGAGGAGCGGCACGCCCGCGCGATCGCCCGCGAGATCGGGCGTCGCCGCCCGCTCCACACGACCGCCGAGCTCGTGGAGGCGATCCGCGCCGCCGTTCCGCCCGCCTATAGGTTCGGGCGCGGCCACCCGGCGAAGCGGACCTTCCAGGCGCTGCGGATCGCCGTGAACGGCGAGCTCGATTCCCTCGACCGCGCGCTGCCGGCGGCCTGGGAGATCCTGCGCGATCGCGGACGGCTCGCGGTGATCTCGTTCCACTCCCTCGAGGACCGCCGGGTCAAGCGCTTCCTGGGGGACCGCGCCCGCGGCTGCATCTGCCCGCCGGAGCTCCCGGTGTGCGTCTGCGGTAGGGAGCCCGAGGCGGAGCCGCTGACCCGCAGGCCGCTCGCGGCCACGCCCGAGGAGGTCGAGCGCAATCCCCGCTCCCACTCGGCGCGGCTCCGCGGCGCCCGCAAGCTTCCCAGGGGTATGGACGCCGACGACGAAGGGAAGGTGACCTGATGGCTCCCGCCGCGACCCAAGCCGCACGCAGTGCCGCCCCTCCGGCGACGGCCCCGCGCGCACCGACTCGTCGAGCGCCCGCGCGGCGACCCGCCCCCACCCGTACCGCACGGCCCAGAAGGCCCCGCACGGCGCGCCCCTACGCCGGGACGCCCATGCCGGCCCGGCTGGTGCCGATCGCGGTCGCCGGAACCGCCGGCGCCGTATCCGGGCTGGCCGAGTCCGGCCTCGTCCACCGGCTCACCCGCGGGCGTCTGTGGATTGGGGTCCTCGCCAGCCTGCTCGTCGGCATCGTCGCGCTGAACGTCCTGGCGCTCAGCTTCAACGCGTCGTCCAGCAGGGCGACCCGTCAGACCGATGTGCTGGAGCGTCAGGTCTCCACCCTCCGAGCTCACATCGCGGCGTCGGGAGTATCCAACGAGCACGTTCAGGCGCTCGCGAGCGAGCAGGGCATGATCGTTCCGGAGCCGGGCTCGATCGGCTACCTCGAGGCGAGCCCCAAGGACGCCGCCACGGCCGCGAAGCGGCTCGAGTCGGGCAAGGTCACCGCGGGCGCCCCCGCGTCGATCGAGCCCGCGGTCACGGGCACGACCCCGACGACAACGACCGACCCAACGGCCGTCACCACGACGCCGACCGTGACGACGACCACCACCCCGACGGTCACCGACACGACGATCCCGACCGCCGTCCCGACCCCGTAGCTCGGCCATGATCGATCGGCGGATCGGGCTCCTGTTCGCGAGCTTTCTGGTCCTCCTGTGCCTGGCTGTAGGCCGGGCAGCCTGGGTCCAGGGCATCCAGGGAGGCGGCCTCAGCGCCGACGCCCAGAGCCAGCAGACCGAGACGGTCCCGGTCCCCGGCCTGCGGGGATCGATTCTCGACCGCAGGGGACGCGAGCTCGCGGTGTCGGAGGACGCCGTAGACGTCGTTGCCACGCCGTACCAGGTCTCTAACCCGGACCGGGTCGCCCACCGCCTGGCGCCGATCCTGAACGAGTCGAAGGAGGACATCCTAGAGGCGCTCGGGAGCGGCTCGGAGGGGTTCGCATATCTGGCGCGGGAGGTGGATCTCTCGGCGGCGAGCAAGATCCGCAGGCTCGACCTGCCCGGGATCACCACCGTCCCCGCGAGCCGCCGGGTCTACCCGGAGGGCAAGCTCGCCGCGCAGGTCATCGGGACCGTCGGGGTCGACGGCCAGGGGCTGAGCGGGCTGGAGGGAGCGGACAACAGCCTCCTAGCCGCCTCCAACGGCGAGCAGAGGATCGTCCTCGACGGCCTGGGCAAGGCGATCGAGCGCGACACCGTGTCGCCGGCATCCGACGGCCAGAGCATCCGCCTGACCATCGACGCCACGATTCAGGCGCGCACCGAGGAGGTGCTGGCGGACGTCGCCCGGACCTACCAGCCACAGGGGGCGACCGCGATCGTGATGAACCCGCGCAACGCGCAGGTCCTGGCCATGGCCAACTGGCCCACCGTGGACCCGAGCGATCCAGCCGACGCGGATCCTGAGGCCCTGGGCAACATGGCAACCGGGTTCACCTACGAGCCGGGTTCCACGTTCAAGGCGTTCACCGTGGCCGGCGCCCTCATGGAACACCTGGTCACACCCAACACGGTGTTCGACCTCCCGGTTGAGCTCCAGGTGGCCGACAGGACGATCTCGGACGCCGAGGTCCGCGGGCCCGTGAGCCTGACCGTGGCGCAGATCCTCGCGGAGTCCTCCAATGTCGGGGCGGTCAAGATCGGACTGGAGCTTGGGGCGCAGCGCTTCTACAAGTGGGTGCGGACGTTCGGCTTCGGCGAACCGACCGGGATCGCCTTCCCCGGCGAGGAGCAGGGCATCGTGCTCACCCCGTCGGAGTTCTCCGGCTCCACGATGGGGAACCTCCCGATGGGCCAGGGACTCTCCGTGACGCCGATGCAGATGGCCGCCGGGTATGCGGCGATCGCGAACGGCGGCATCCTCCGCACACCGCAGCTCGTGTTGGACGAGGACGGCCAGCCGGTCTCAGAGCCGCCTGGCCACCGCGTGATCAGCGAGGAGGCCGCCTCCCAGATCCGGACGATGCTCGAGGGCGTGCTGGCACCCGGCGGCACCGCGTCCGAGGTGAGCGTGCCCGGATACACCCTGGCGGGCAAGACGGGAACCGCCGAGGTCGCCGAGAACGGCACCTATTCGGACACGAAGTTCGTCGCCTCGTTCGTCGGCTTCGCCCCAGCGGCTGACCCCAGGCTGCTGGTGGCGGTGGTCGTCAACCAGCCGACGCAGGGGAGCTACTACGGCGGCGCGGTCGCCGCGCCCGCGTTCGGCCAGATCGCGAAGTTCGCGCTGCCTTACCTCCACATCCCGCCGGACCAGGGAAGCGCCGGCTAGGTGCTCCACTGACGTCCATACAATCGCGGCGATGAAGCTCCGGGAGCTGCTCGTCGGCACCGACCTCGCCGGCGTCGCGGGGGAGGCCGATGTGGACATCACCTCGCTTGCCTACGACAGCGGGCGGGTCGCCCCCGGCGCGCTCTTCTTCGCGGTCCGCGGCCAGCGGGCCGACGGGCACGAATTCGCGGCCACGGCGGTGGAGCGGGGGGCGTCCGCGCTCGTCGTCGAGCGGCACCTCGATCTGCCGGTTCCGCAGGTCCTCGTGCCCGACGCGCGCAAGGCGATGGCGCCGATCGCGGGCCGCTTCTGGGGGGACCCGACGGCGACCCTCCAAGTGGCCGGCATCACCGGGACGAACGGCAAGACGACGACCGCCTTCCTGATCCGCCACGTGCTGGAGTCCCGGGGATCCCAGACGGGCCTCCTCGGCACGGTGAAGAGCATCGTGGGCGGGGTCGAGGAGGAGGTGGAGCGGACGACGCCGGAGGCGATCGATCTCCAGCGCACCTTTCGCCGGATGCTCGACGCCGGTGACGTGGCGTGCGCGATGGAGGTCTCCTCCCACGCCCTCGCGCAGAACCGGACGGACGGCGTTCATTTCGCCGTCGCCGTGTTCACCAACCTGACCCAGGACCACCTGGACTACCACGCCGGCATGGAGGACTACTTTGAGGCGAAGCGCGGCCTGTTTCTGCCGCCGGGCGCCCAGCGACTGCCCGACGTCGCGGTCGTCAACGTCGACGATCCGTACGGCGCGCGAATCGCGGCCGACCTCGCCGAGGCCGGCGAGCCTCCGCTCCGGACGTTCTCGCCATCGGGTGCCGAGCGAGCCGACTACAGGGCCATCGAGTCCTCGTTCGACGCGTCGGGCTCGCGTTTCCGCTGCGTGTGGCCCGGCGGGGAGGTCGACGTGCGAACGCCGCTCGCCGGGCACTTCAACGTCGAGAACGCGCTGGCCGCGATCGCCGCCTGCGACGCGCTCGGCGTCTCGGTCGACGACGCGGCTGCATCGCTCGCCGACGCCGGCCGCGCCCCCGGCCGCTTCGAGCCCGTCGAGGCGGGCCAGCCGTTCGCAGTGCTCGTCGATTACGCGCACACCCCGGATTCGCTCGAGAACGTGCTGAGCGCCGCTCGCCTGTTGACGCGGGGGAAGCTCCTGTGCGTGTTCGGGTGCGGCGGCGACCGGGATCGGGACAAGCGCCCGAAGATGGGCGAAATCGCCGCCCGGCTCGCGGATCGGTGCGTCGTCACATCGGACAATCCGCGCTCCGAGGACCCGGAGGCGATCATCGCCGACATCCTCGCCGGGATTCCCGGCTATGCGAATGGACACGGCCGTGATGACGTCACGGTCGAGCCGGACAGGCGCGCGGCAATCGAGCTGGCGCTGGCGCAGGCCGAGCCGGGCGACACCGTGGTGATCGCGGGCAAGGGGCACGAGCAGGGGCAGGAGTTCGCCGGCGGCCGGAAGATCCCCTTCGACGACCGCACCGTCGCCGCCGAGGCCCTCGCCCAGCCCGACCGGACCCGATGATCGAGCTCTCGCCTGAGCGCATCGTGGAGGGGGCCGGGGCGACCGTGGTCGCCACCGGAGGGAGGGGGCGACCGGAGCGCGCCGTGGTGGACTCCCGCGAGGTGAGCCCGGGCGACCTCTTCTTTGCCCTTCCCGGCGAGCGGGCGGACGGGGGCGCGTTCGCCGCGGATGCGCTGGCGGCCGGCGCATGGGGAGTGGTGGTCGATCCGGCGCGTAGCAGGCTGCTGACTCGAGAGGGCGAGGCGGCAGCCCCCGGATGGGTGCTGGCCGCCGAGGAGCCGCTCGCGGCCCTTCAGAGCCTCGCGACCGCCTGGCGCCGCGAGCTCGGGTGTCCGGTGGTGGGAATCACCGGGTCCGTCGGCAAGACGTCGGTGAAGGACATCTGCCGCGCGATCCTCCCGATGAGGGTCCATTCGTCCCGCGAGAACTACAACACCGAGATCGGTCTCCCGCTCGCGATCCTGGAGGCGCCCCCGGAGGCCGAGGCGCTGGTGCTGGAGATGGCGATGCGGGGCCGCGGCCAGATCGCGGAGCTCTGCGAGATCGCCGAGCCCAACGTGGGGGCGATCACGAACATCGGTCCGGTTCACCTCGAGCTGCTGGAGACGATGGAGGCGATCGTCGAGGCCAAGGCCGAGATCCTCGTCGGACTGCGCGACCGTGGCCGGGCGGTGATCCCGGCCGATGAGGAGGCACTGGAGCCCCATCTTCACGAGCGCCTGGTGACGATCACCTTCGGCCCGGGCGGCGACGTCTTCTGCCGCAGCCAGACCGGCGACGGACGCTCGACCGACGCGGTGATCGGCACCCCTGACGGGGAGGAGCGGTTCCGGTTCCCGTTCGGGGAGGCCCACAACCTCCAGAACGCGCTCGCGGCGATCGCCATCGGGGCAGCGATCGAGGCCCCGCTCAGCGAGATGTCACAGCGGGCCCCGCGGGTAACCTTCTCGCGCCTTCGGGGCGAGCTGATCGAGCTCGCCGGGGAGATCCTCCTGGTGAACGACTGTTACAACGCCAACCCCCTCTCGATGCGCGCGGCGCTGGAGCATCTGGCCTCCCTCGAGGCCGGTGGGCGGCACGCCGCCGTGCTCGGGGAGATGAAGGAGCTCGGGTCCAACGCCGAGCAATACCACCGCGAAGTCGGCGCCCATGCCCGCCAGCTCGGCGTCGGACCGATCGTCGGCGTCGGCGAGCTCGCTCGCGACTACGCGCCCGATGCCTGGGCGCCCGAGGCCGAGGCGGCGATCCCCCTCGTGGAGGCAATGGTCGAGCCGGGTGACGCGGTGTTGATCAAGGGCTCCCGCGCCGTCGGCCTCGAGCTCGTGACCGACGAGCTGGTTGCGCACCGGGGGATCGCGGGCGAATGATCTACGCGGCCATCTCATCCACGGCGATCGACCGTGGACAGATCCTGATCGCCGGCATCGCGGCGATGCTCATCACCATCTTCCTCGGCCCGAAGTTCATCGACTTCCTCCGGGAGCGGGAGTTCGGCCAGCAGATCCGCGAGGAGGGCCCGCAGGAGCACCACGCGAAGGCCGGGACCCCGACGATGGGCGGTCTCATCCTGTTCATCGCGATCGCCGTGCCGTATCTGGTTCTCGGGCCTCGCGACACCCAGAGCCTGGCCGTGTTCGGGGTCGCGATCGGCGCGGCTGCCCTTGGCTTCGCCGACGACTTCATCAAGGTCACGAAGCGTCGCTCGCTGGGACTGCCGGCCCGCGTCAAGCTCCTCGTCCAGATCGGCCTCGCGTTCGCCCTCTGGTGGGTCGCGTCCGACCAGGTCGGTCTCGACCCACGCCTTCAGGTCCGGATCTTCGACGCCCAGCTCTACATCGGGCCGGTCCTGTACGTGATCCTCGTCTTCCTGGTGATCGCGGGGGCGTCCAACGCCGTCAACCTCACCGATGGCCTCGACGGGCTCGCGGCGGGGTCCTGCGCGATCGTGCTGCTCGCCTACACCGCGATCACGATCATCAGCGGCCAGAAGGGCCTCGCCCTGCTGTCGGCGTGTCTCGTGGGCGCCTCGGTGGGCTTCCTGTGGTTCAACTCGTTCCCGGCGGCCATCTTCATGGGCGACACGGGCTCGCTCGGCCTGGGGGCCGCGATCGGCGCGTTGGCGGTGATGACCCAGACCGAGCTCCTGCTGATCATCCTCGGCGGGATCTTCGTGATCGAGGCCCTGTCGGTGGCCGTGCAGGTGCTGAGCTTCAAGATGTTCCGGCGCCGGGTCCTCCTGATGGCCCCGGTGCATCACCACTTCGAGATGATGGCCTGGTCGGAGACCAAGATCATGCTGCGCTTCTGGATCATCGCGGCGGTCTGCGCGGGCATCGGCTTCACGCTGTACCAGCACTCCATCGGGTAGGGCGGGCCAGCCCTGTAGGGCACTCATCTCGGAGAATGTGGCCTCAGCGCGAGGCCCGTCTCGGTCAGCCAGCCCCTGATCACCTCATGCATGGCCCGCACTCCCACGATCGGCTTCTGCGGCTCGCTCCAGCCGGCCGGGACGAGGGCGAAGGGGCGGCTCTGCCAGCCGCCCAGCCCCCCGTGAGAGCCCATGAACTCCTCGAACGGCGCGACCTCGTTGGCCTCGGGGTCGTAGACGCAGTTGACGAGGATGTCGGGGCAGTGGGGAAAGCCGTCCGTGCGGCGAAGGTGATCGGCGGCGTTGGGCCCGAACTCGGCCAGGGGGTCTTCCCCCGTCACCTCGTCGTCGCTCAGGCGCCGGCGACCCCCCGCGCCAATCACCACCGCACCGTCTCCGTCATCGCGGACCATCACGAACCCGATCCCCGGGTGGCTCACCAGGGTGCCGATCAGGCGGGGGTGCGCCGATTCGATCTCGGGGACCGACAGGCGATGCTCGCTGTCAGGCAGGGAGATCAGCCCGAGGCCGCCCGAGGCAAGAACGACCGCGGCGTGGTCCGAGGCGTCCCTGGTCGACTCCTCGGCGGCCGCTCGATTGGGACCGATGACCACGTCGCCGTCGACGATGCGATCCCGGGTGGCGCGGGCAAGGATCCGGCCGCCGGGACCCGCCTCGTCGCGGGCATCGGTGAGGGCGCCGCCCAGCGAGCTCAGGCCCTCGTCGGGCGCCGGGGGCGCATAGACCTCACCATCGGCGAGGGCGCCTCGCACCAGCTCCTCGAGCTCGAGCCCATAGCGCTGACGAAAAGGACGGCCCTGAGTCTGCCCGTGATCCGAGAGGACCACCAGGTCATACGGGCGAGGAGCCTGTTCGATGGCCCTCTCGAGCCGGGCGAGCTGGGCGTCGTGCTGCTTGAGCACCGCGAAGGCATCGGGCTGCTCGATGCCGGAGTGATGCGCGACCTCGTCGTAGCCGACGAAGGTGGAGTACACGACCGGGACGCCCTCGACGATGTCGCCGAGCAGCGTCGCGACGTTCAGGTCTCGCATCACCACGGTGATCGCGCCGCGCATCAACGGATAAAGACCACCGCGGTCGACGTGCTCCTCGCCGCGCTTCCGCTGCCGGCGGGCCGCCCACAGCTCGAGGAGCACGTCCCATAGGTACAGCGTGACGGTGCGCGCGAAGCCATACGGGTCCGCGAAGTAGGCGAAGTACTCGCGGGCGCTCGCGCGGTTCCGGTCGCGGAGCACGCTCATGGTCGCGGAGCAATGCGGCGCGTCGCCCGAGAACATGTTTCCCCGGCTGGCGCCCCCCGCCGCCAGCAGCCCGCCGCCGTCCGAGCGGCGCCTCTCCAACTCCGCGGCATCCTTGCCGTGGTTGGACACGATCGTCCTCCCGCTCTCCTTCTCGTACCAGCGGAAGGCTGGCATGTCGTCATTGCTCCCCAGCAGCAGCCCCGCCTGGCTCGCGCCGGTCTGGGAGGACAGGTCGCATTCCCAGGGCACGATCCGGTTGGTGCCCCGATCCAGCCAGCGGGCCATGGTGGGGGCGTGTCCCTCGCGGAGCGCCCGTCGCAGGACGGGCTCGGCAAGGCCGTCGATCTCGAACAGGATCACCCCGGGCACGTCGGTGCGGTTGGCATCGCTGACCCGGCGAGCCCGGCGGCGAACGAGGCGGAGCTGCCGGGCATCGTCGTCGACGCCGAGGACCGGCGCCAGCAGCATCAGGCCTACCGCGAGGACGAAGGCGACCAGGACCGCGCTGCCGAAATCGGGTGTGGAGCCGTCGACGATCCTGATCGACAACGAGACGATCGCCGCGTTCAGGACCAGGGAACCCAGGCC
>JBKPFQ010000065.1:0-4366 GCA_046728915.1 Actinomycetota bacterium
CAGGGCAACGACTTCATGAACGGCGGCCTCCCCGACCCGGATCAGGTCTCGGGCAGCGCCGACAACGTCGACCGTTGCGCCGGGGGAAAGGGCACCGACACCGCCACCAGGTGCAAGGACATCCAGGACGGGTTCGAGCGCAGCATCTTCTTCCCGTAGCGACCGGACGGCGTGAGCGGGATCGAGATGCGCATGGACGGCCGGTCTAGGGGAGCGCTCCTGGCCACGGTCGCCGCCATCCTGCTGGCGGGCGCGGCCGTCAGCATGCCGAGCGTAAGCGCCGGCAGCCGGCCGACCTGCTTCGGCAAGACGGCGACCATCGTCGGAACCGACCACAACGACAGGATCAGCGGCACCTCACGCAAGGACGTGATCGCCGCTCAGGGCGGGGACGACCTGATCGAGGCCAAGGGGCACAAGGCCGATCATGGCGAGGACATCGTGTGCGGCGGGGGCGGCAACGACAAGATCGTCGGGAACACCGACAAGGAGACGCTGATCGGCGGCCCGGGCAACGACGTCATCACGGCCGGCAACGGCAACGATCTCGTCGTGGGCGACAACGCCAACCCGCGAGGCGATGAGAGCGGCGAGGCCGGGAACGACGATCTCGCCGGTGCGGGTGGCGCCGACTTCATGGTCGGCGACAACTACGGCGCCGGCAACGTGAGTGGTGCGCACGCCGACAGGGACCAGCGCGCCGGGGGCGGGCCAGACGTCGTGATCGGCGACAACGCGGCACTCCGAAGCGGCGACGCAACGGGCGGGGCCAGCGACCGCATGGGGGGCGCGTCCGGCAACGATCTGGTGATCGGGGACAGCTACGCGCGCGGCGGAACGGCCACCGGCGGCGGTAGCGACGACAACAACAGCGGCCCGGGCAAGGACCTCGCGGTTGGTGACAGCTACTCGGCGAGGGGCAGGGCGATCGGCGGCGGCAACGACAAGCTACACGCGGCCGACGGCGGCGACGGGGGCGTGAAGTGCGCTCATGGCCGCTGCGACGACGTGTTCTACGGGGACAGCTATGCGGCCTCGTGCGGGCGCAAGCACAACCACAAGGCCATTCTCTGCCAGGTGCGGATGACGTCGGGCGGGGGCTTCGACCTACTGAACTCCGACCAGGGCTCCGACTTCATGAACGGAGGGCTACCCAACGACCTCGAGGCGGCCGGGAAGCGCAGGGACAGGTGCGCCGGTGGACACGCCAGGGACTTCTCCGTCCACTGCGAGTACAACTACCGCAATACCGAGGTCAGGATCCACCTCCCCTAGCGGGCGGGGCGCAAAAACCCCGCTGGGACGCCGAAAACCCGTTGCTAGACTGGCTCGCCCATGCGGGCCGCGGACGCACTCTGTGAAGCGCTGAAGGCCGAGGGAGTCGAGCACGTCTTCGGCATTCCCGGCGGCGCCAACCTGCCCACCTACGACGCGCTCTACGACGCGGACCTGCTGCACATTCAGTCGCGGCACGAGCAGGGCGCCGGCCACGCGGCTGAGGGGTACGCGAAGGCCTCCGGGCGCGTCGGAGTCGCGTTCGCCACCTCAGGCCCGGGCGCCACGAACCTGGTGACCGCGATCGCCGACGCGATGATGGACTCGGTTCCCACGGTCTTCATCACCGGCCAGGTCCGCACCGAGCTGATCGGGACCGATGGCTTCCAGGAGGCCGACGTCACCGGCATCACGCTCCCGATCGTCAAGCACTCGTTCCTGGTGACCGACCCGCGCCAGATCCCCGCCTACATCCACCAGGCCTTCCACATCGCGAAGACCGGCCGCCCGGGCCCGGTCCTGGTCGACGTCCCGCAGGACCTCTCGCGGGCCGACATCGAGTACGAGCCGGCGGAGGGGCCGCCCGAGCTGCCGGGCTACAAGCCCCCCACCGAGGGCAACATCAAGCAGATCCGCCTTGCCGCCAAGGCGCTCGCGAACGCGCGGCGTCCCGTGATCTACGCCGGCGGCGGCGTGGTCAACGCGAACGCCTCGCAGGAGCTGATCGACTTCGTCACCGCGGACAAGTTCCCGATCACCCTCACGGTGATGGGGCTCGGCGCCTTCCCAGCGCCACACGACCAGTGGCTGGGGATGCTGGGCATGCACGGCACCCGCACGGCCAACTACGCGATGGACAACGCGGACCTGATCATCGCCGTCGGCGCGCGCTTCGACGACCGCATCACCGGCAAGCTCTCCGAGTTCGCGCCGCGGGCGAAGTTCGTCCACATCGACGTCGACCCGGCCGAGATCTCCAAGAACGTCCCCGCCCACATCCCGATCGTGGGCGACGCCAGCGACGTCCTTCCCAAGCTCACGCGCGAGTACCGTGCGCTCAAGGCCGACTCAGGGCGGCTGGAGGAGTGGTGGGAGCAGATCCGCGCCTGGCAGTCCGAGTACCCGCTGGGCTACGAGGACTCGAGCGACGCCGTGATCAAGCCCCAGTTCATGGTCGAGGCCATGTACGAGGCGACGGAGGGCGAGGCGATCATCACCTCCGACGTCGGCCAGCACCAGATGTGGGCCGCGCAGTACTACCACTTCAAAAGGCCGCGCCAGTGGATCAACTCCGGCGGCCTCGGGACCATGGGCTTCGGGCTCCCGGCCGCCATCGGGGCCAAGGTCGCCCGTCCGGACGACCCCGTCGTCTGCCTCGCGGGCGACGGCAGCCTGGTGATGGTCTGCCAGGAGCTCGCCACCGCCGCAGTCCACGACATCCCGGTGAAGGTCTTCCTCATGAACAACGGTTACATGGGCATGGTCCGCCAGTGGCAGGAGCTCTTCTGGGACGGGCGCTACAGCTCGGTGGCGCTGGGCGACAGCCCGGACTGGGTCAAGCTCGCCGAGGCGTTCGGCTGGATGGCCATGCGCTGCGACGACAAGCGCGAGCTGACCGGCACGATGCGCACTGCCCTCGAGACCGACGGGCCCGTGCTGCTCGACGTCCACGTCGACCAGACGGAGAACTGCTTCCCGATGATCCCCGCGGGCGCCGCCGCAAGGGACATGGTGGGCTGATGGAAGCCGGTACGCCAGATCTCGTCAAGCTCGAGGACCTTCGGGTCGGCAAGGCGCTCACGGGGCGCAAGCACATCCTCTCGCTCATGGTCGAGAACAAGCCGGGCGTGCTGGCGCGAATCGCGGGCCTGTTCTCGCGCCGGGGATTCAACATCGACACGCTCGCCGTCGGGCCCACCGAGGATCCCGACGTCTCGCGGATCACGCTGACACTGGACGGCGCAGTTCACCCGATCGACCAGGTTACGAAGCAGCTCCACAAGCTCGTGAACGTGATCAAGATCCGCGACATGGAGCCGGATCAGACCATCGCCAGGGAGATGGCGCTGTTCCGGGTCCAGGCGGCCGTCGAGAACCGCGCCGACATCATGCAATTCGCCGAGATCTTCAAGGCGAAGATCGTCGACGTCTCGCGCCGCACCCTGACCATCGAGGTCACCGGCTCGAACGAGAAGATCGATGCGTTCGAGCGCATGATCCGCCCGCACGGACTGATCGAGATGGCGCGGACCGGCGAGGTCGCCATCAGCCGCTCGCGCCCCGACCAGTAGCGGTCCACGTGATCGCGGCGAGCGAGACGCTCGATTCGCTCGAGTCCCTCCTGGACGAGAGGGACGGGAGCCGGCGTCTCGTGAGCGCCACGACCGCCGTCGACCTCGCCGATCCGAGCGCGGCCGTGTTCGCGTCACGCCGCGCGGACGACCGCTGGTTCTGCTGGGAGCAACCGGATCGCGACGGCTTCGCTGTCGCCGGGCTGGGGAGCGCTCATGAGGCGGTCTCACGCGGTCCGCATCGCTTCCGGGACGTGGTCTCGGCCTGCGCCGCGATCACGCGCCGCCGTAGCGCGGATGAGCCCTCCGACCTCCCCGCGGGCGCCGGTCCCGTATGGGTGGGCGGCTTCGCATTCGATCCCGAGGGCGCTCGCGAACCGCATTGGGCGTCGTTTCCACCCGCCCTGATGGTGATGCCGGAGCTCGTGCTCCACCGCCTCGGCGGGCGGACGTACCTGACGATCTGCGCCGTGAGCGATCCGGGCAGCGACCCGGCGGAGGTCACGGCCGGGCTCGCGGCGCGGGTCGCCGCGCTGGGCGATGGAGCGCTCCCGCTGGTGGATCCGCACCCGACCGGGTCCGTGCGGATAGCGAGCGCCGCCCCACCGGAGCGATTCGAGGGCTCGGTCGCGGCTGCCGTCGAGCGCATCCGCGGCGGGGAGCTCGACAAGGTGGTGCTCGCCCGCGAGGTCACGGTGGAGGCGCCGCGCGCGCACGATCCGGCGGCCCTGTACGGCGCGCTTCGAGAGCTCTTTCCGAGCTGCTTCTGCTTCTGCTGCGGATCGCCCGAGGGCGCGTTC
>JBKPFQ010000066.1:0-8106 GCA_046728915.1 Actinomycetota bacterium
GCCTGGAGCTCGTCCTCCGAGAACTCCTCCGCCCAGCTGGACAGCTCCGCCGCCGCCTGCTCGGTGATCGCGGTCAGGGTGGTCTCGACCCGGCTGGCCAGGTCCTCGGGCGGCTCGATGGGCCGCAGGGCGTCGCTCAGCAGCGTCTCGAGCTGGGCTTGACGCTCGTCGCTCATCGCCTCACTCCTCCGCCTCCATCTCCTCCTCCAGCTGCTTGATCGCCCGGTGAAGCAGGACCTTGGTTGCGCCATCGCTGCGCCCCAGCGCGCGGGCGATCTCCCGGTTTGACATGCCGAGCGCGAAGCGCATGATCAGCGCCTCCCTGCGATCGTCGGAGAGCCGCTCGAGCCGATCCATCACCAGGCGGAGCTCCTCCCGCCCCTCCACGATCTGCTCGGTCTCGTGAGGATGGGACGGCGGCTCCACGGCATCCAGGGCCGCCTGCGGGCGGCGCGAGCGGTCGCGGTGGTAGTTGGACGCCAGGTTGTGGGCGATGCGGATGAGCCAGGGCCGAAGGGGCCGTCCGTTCGACTCGCGCCGTGCGCGCTCGAAGTGCCGGTAGGCCTGAAGGAAGGCCTGCTCGGTCAGGTCCTCGGCGTCGTGGTGGTTGCCGACCCGGTAGTACGCGTAGGAGTACACGTCGCGCAGGTGCGTTCGGTAGAGCTCCTCGAACGCTCTGTCGAGCTCCGCCTTGGAGGCCGTCTCGGTGGTCTTCTCGCTCACTGCGCAAGCCTAGTCCTCCCCGCCGAAAATACAATCGCGTTTGGCGGCTCGGATCGACGCCTGGCGGCGTCATCGGGCTTGGCTTTGCCGCCAGCAAAGCCTGCGCCCTCTTCCTTGCCAGCCGCCGATCCGCACTCGCCAAGCCGCGACCGTACTTTCGGCGGGAAGCACTCATCTCCTACGCTGCGGCCCGCCGGGCCCGCTCGGCCCGCCGCAACCCGGCGACCCACTCGCCGGGGTCGATGCTCCCGTCGATCAAGGCCGACAGGCCCTCGAGGCCGGGCGCGACGATCCCGGCGCGGGCCACCGACTCGGCGATCAGGGGGACGGAGTCGAGGCCCTCGGACGCCTGCCCGATCTTGCCCGGGATCTGGTCGGCCGGGATACCGGAGCCCAGGAGCTCGCCCGCCCGGCGGTTGCGGCTGCCGGGAGCGAGGACGGTGGCCGTCAGATCGCCTACGCCTGCGAGGCCGGTGAAGGTCTCGAGGCGGGCTCCGCGCGCCAGGGCGTACTCCACGCATTCGCGCCAGATCGTCGCCGCGGCGATGCCCGCGGCGTTCAGGCCGTGCGACTCCGCGGCGGCCGCCGCCAGGGCCGCCGCATTCTTGGCGACACCGGCCATCTCCACACCCGCGATGTCCTCGTTTCGCTCGCACACCAGGCCGGAGCGATCGAACACATCGCCCAGCTGAGCCCGTAGGTCGTCGTCGGTCGTGCCGAGGACGAGCGCGGCCATTCCGGCGGCCGCCTCGCGGGCGTGCGCGGGTCCGCCAAGCGACGCGATCGCGCGGGAGCGGATCCGCTCGCCCACGTACTCGCTGGGGAGCTGTCCCAGCGGCTGGACCAGGCCCTTGGTCAGCATCAACACCGCCGCCCGCGATCCGACGCGATCACCAAGCCCGCCCACCACCGCGGGCAGCGCCACCGACGGCACCGCGAGGCACACGAGGTCCACGCCCGCGAGCTCGATGTCGGCGGCCCGCCTGACCGATACGTTCTCCGGCAGGGGCACCCCCGGCAGGTAGCGGTGGTTCTCGCGTTTGGCTCCGATCTCCGCCGCCTTCTCCTCGGAGCGCGCGCCGAGCTGGACGTCGAGACCACCACGCGCCAGCAGCACCGCCACCGCGGTTCCCCAGCTGCCTGAGCCGATGACCGCCGCCTTTCGCAGGGGCGGCAGTCCGCCGAGCCACTCCCACTGCAGTTCGATGTTCGGCCAGATGCGGGCCGTGACCGTCGCGGCGAGGCCGGGGGACGGGTGCTCGGTGCGCGGGAACCGCATCGGGCGACCGACCCGCAGCTTGACCTTCCGCGGGAGGATCCGCCAGCCGCGACGGACGTGCTCGGAGCCGTGCACCGCCACCGGTACGACCGCCGCGCCGGTCTCGAGCGCCAATCGGCCCACCCCGCGCCGGGGGGTCGAGAGCGAGCCCGATCGGATCCGGGTTCCCTCCGGGAAGATGCAGATCGTCCCGCCGCGATCGAGGACGATGCCCGCCGTCTCCATCGCCGTCTCGTCGGATTGACCACGGCGGATCGGGAAGGCGCCGACCCTGGACAGGATCCAACCGTACCAGCGGTGCTCGAAGAGCTCGACCTTGGCGACGTACTGCATCGGGCGCCGCCACGGAAGCGTCGTCCCGATCACGAAGGGATCGAGGAAGCTCCGGTGGTTCGACGCGACGATCAGTCCGCCCTTGATGCCGCGGAGGTGTTCGCGGCCCGTCTTCGAGAGGCGGAACCAGATCCAGAACGCCGGCTGGAGGATGGCCCGGGCGACCAGGTAGATCACGCGGTTCACGCCGCGCCGTCGCGCGTACTCGTGGTAACGCTGAAACCGCTCCTCGCTGATCACGCGATCGGCGCGCGGCGCCGCCGACCTACCCGGACCCTCGTCCATGCCCATGCCTACACGCTCACGCACCCTGCGTTACTTACCCGCAGCCAGGGTTGCGGGCGCACCCCTCCTTGCGGCACCTACCAGGCGTCCTCGAGGAGCCGGCCGAGCTCGTCGGGTCCCGGGGGATCAGGCGTGTTTGCGAGCTCGGGTCGCTGCAGGACCGCGTTGCGCGCGGACTCGAGGCGATCCGGGTTGCCGCCGAGCTCGCGTAGTCGCCGCGGGCCGCCGCCGAGCGACTCGATCCGAAGGCGGATCTCGTCGGGCTCCGCTCCCAGCGCATGGGCGAGCGAGGCGATCTCCTCTGACGCGCGTCCGCGCATCGCCTCCATTGTCCGCGGCAGCATCGTCGCGTTGGTCCCGGCGTGCGGCGTCCCGACGATTCGCACGAGCGTCTGGCATACCACGTGATGGAGCGCATACCCCGTGGAGTCGAGGGCGTACGCGGAGAGGATCGCCCCCAGGGCGAGTCCGGCGCGTTCGCGTTCGCTGGGATCCTGGTCGAGGGCGGTCGCAATGAGCTCGGCGCCCCGCAGCGCGGCCAGCGACGAGACCGGGTTCGCGAGCGGGACGTACAGAGCCTCGGCTCCGTGCGCGAGTGCGTTCATGGCGCTCGCGCGCAGGCTTCGATCTTCGAGGGTCGTCATCTCGAACGGGTCGGCGATCACGAGCGATGGACGCACGAGATGCGGCGCCTCGTTCTCGCGCCCGGCCGGGAGCCTGTGGATGCGCGTCATCTCGGCGCCGGAGAGCGTGGTCGGGATCGCGCAGACGCGACCGCCTCGAACGGCCGCGATTGCCTTCGCCGTGTCGATCACCCTGCCGCCGCCGAGCGCCACCAGGGTCGGGTTTCGCACCGACTCGACGATCGCGGCGGCGACATAGGGGACCTCTCCGGGTTCGACCTGGTGGACGACGGACGCCCGCTCGGCGAGCTCCACGGGGGCCGCGCCGAGGGCGCGGGTGGTGGTCAGCAGCTCGAACCGCTCCCAGATTCCACTTGCGAGGATCGCCGGCGAATCGGCGAGAGCCCCGGCCCGAAACACGATCGTCCGCTCGCCGTCACGCCAGGTGAAGTCGCGCTCTCCCACTACAGCATTGTCGTCACACGTGGGCCTTGATCGGCGGCCTAACCTTTGGCCCAGCGCCGGAGTAGCTCAGCTGGTAGAGCACGCGATTTGTAATCGCGAGGCCCCGGGTTCGATCCCCGGCTCCGGCTTACCGAGGCCGCCGAGGCCGTCGTAGACGTCTGCGTTCGCATAGCGAAAGAAACGGTCCACACGTCGGGACTGTCTCCGGCTAGAACGTCGCTTCGCGCGAGGCCAGGTGGAGGCTCACCTTGCGCTTCACGCGCTGGAGGGCGTTGTCGACCGTCTTCGTGTCGCACTCCAGGCGCTCGCCGATCGCCTCGTAGGAGTGACCGTCGAGGTAGAGGCTGAGCACCTGGCTCTCCAGCTCCGACAGCACGCTCGAGAGGCACGAGACCAGGCTCTGGAGCTCCTCGGTCGCGATCACCCGCTCCGATGGGTCCTCGCTCCCAGGGCCCGGCAGTACTTCCTCGAGCGTGGTCTCCGACTCAGCGGCTCCGGCTGGGGCCTGCGCGAACGACACGTACTGGTTGAGGGGAGCGTGCTTGTTGCGGCTCGCCGTCTTCACGGCCGTGATGATCTGGCGGGTGATGCAGAGCTCGGCGAAGTTGCGGAAGCTCGACTCGCGGTCGGAGCGAAAGTCCCGGATCGCCTTGTAGAGACCGAGGAGGCCCTCCTGGATCAGGTCGTCCGGGTCGCCGCCGAGCAGGAAATACGACGACGCCTTCAGGCGTACGAATCCCCGGTAGCGCTTCACGATCCGGTCGTACGCGTCCGGGCTGCCGCGCTTCGCGAGCGCGACGAGATACGCATCCTCAAGCTCAGGTTGAGCCTCTGGCCGAGGAGCCGTGGCGGCCTGGGCGGCGGGCGCGACGGCAGCAAAGTCCTGAGTGGGGGTCGGTACGGCCACAGGTTTCCTCCAATCGGATTGGGAACCGGTGGCGCCCGTACCTCCCCTGGGCGCCCTCTCCTGATCGGGTTATCGGCGGAGCGAAGCTCGACCTTTAGTTAACCCTTACCTGCGTACTCTAACCGCCTGGGCATTCTTCTGTCAACCATCGCGCCCGGCAGCGCAAGATCCGTTGCAGACCGCGGCTTCCGTCCGCCGCCCTTGCTAGCCGTTTCCGCCGCCGCGCTGCCGGGCCGCCTCGAACAGCAGCACGGCCGCTGCAGCGGCGACGTTCAACGATTCGACGCGACCGCGGATCGGAATCGAGACGAGCAGATCGCAGCTCTCCGCGACGCGTCGGCGGAGCCCGCCGCCCTCGCTGCCGAGGACGAGCACGACCCGTCCCGTCAGGTCAGCGCTCGTGTGCGGCGTCGCGGCCCCGGACTCGGCACCGTAGACCCAGGCGCCCCCCTCCTTGGCCACCGACAGCCAGTCGGCAAGATTCGGGACGCGGGCGACCCGGAGGTGCTCGACGGCGCCGGCGGACGCCTTGGCGGCCACCGCTGTGACCGAGGCCGAGCGCCGTGACGGGATGATGACCCCGACGGCGCCCGCCGCCTCGGCCGACCGGCAGACGGCCCCCAGGTTGCGCGGATCCTGGATCTGGTCGAGGGCAACCACCAACGCGTCCGGCCGCGCCAGCAATTCCCCGGCATCGGCGTAGGGATACGGGTCGACCTCCGCCACCACGCCCTGGTGGTCGGGCGATCCCGCGAGGCGCGTGAGCTCCGGTCCGGGGAGGTCATCCGTCGTCCACACGCGCCGCACCCCCCGGCGACCGCGCTGGGCCTCGGCCACGGGGCGGCGGCCGTACACCACCTCCCCACCCCCATCCCGTCTCCGCGGCACGGCTCAGCCGTCGTCGCCGCGGCGCACCAGGCGAGCGCCCTTCGGCGTGTCGCGGACCTGGAATCCGCGCTGGGCAAGTTCGTCGCGCAGCCGGTCCGCCCGCTCGAACTCCCCCGCCGCCCTTGCCTCCTCGCGCTCCGCGAGTAGCCGTTCGGCATCGGCGTCCGCCACGTCGGCGGGTGCGAGCAGCGTCTCCAGCCCGATCAGGGGCAGCATCTCCTCGAGCGCGGCCCTCGCGCCGGGCAGCTCCCGCCGGTTGCCCTCGGAGATGAGATCGAAGAGCGTCGCCAGAGCGCGCGGTGTGTTGAAGTCGTCGACCAGGGCGTCCAGGAACTCCTCCCGCCACGCCGTCACGGCGGGGTCGGGCTCGCCGTCGTCCGCCTCCGGCAGCTCGAGCACGAAGTTGCGGATCCGCTTGACCCGCGCATCCGCCTCGGAGAGCGCCCGATCAGAGAACTCGAGCGGCTGGCGGTAGTGGCCCGAGATCAGATACGCCACCACCGCGTCCCGGCCGTAGGTGTCGAGCGCCTCGGAGAGCTGGAAGATGTTGCCCACCGATTTCGACATCTTCTCGTCGGCCAGCCGGATCATCCCGTTGTGCATCCACCGGCGCGCCAGGGGGACTCCCCGGGCCACCTCGGTCTGGGCGATCTCGTTCTCGTGGTGGGGAAAGATCAGATCGACGCCGCCGCTGTGGATGTCGAAGTCGACGCCGAGGAACTTCTCGCCCATGGCGGAGCACTCGATGTGCCAGCCCGGGCGGCCCTCGCCCCATGGCGATGGCCACGCGGTGTCCTCGTCCGGCTTGCGGGCCTTCCAGAGGGCGAAGTCGAGCTGATCCTCCTTGAGGCTCGCGGTCCCGGCCTCCTCGCCCTGATCCATCTGCTCAGGATCGCGGTTTGAGAGCTTGCCGTACTCCGGGAAGCTGCGAACCCGGAAGTAGACGTCACCACCGCTCTCGTAAGCGTTCCCGGACTCGATCAGGGCCTGGATCAGCTCGACGATCTCCGGGATCGTCTCCGACGCGCGCGGCTCCGCATCGGGGCGCCCCAGCCCGAGACGGTCGGTGTCCTCGACGTACGCGCGCGTCATCTCGGCCGCGAACTGGTCCGACGGCTCGCCGGCCTCGCGAGCGGCCGCGTAGATCTTGTCGTTGATGTCGGTGACGTTGATGACGACGCGCGGGTCGTAGTCGAGCCGCTTCAACAGCCGCCGCAGGAGCATCGGGATCACGAACGGTCGGGCGTTGCCCACGTGAATGCGCGAGTAAACGGTGGGGCCGCAGGTGTAGATGCCCACCGCGGGCGGCTCGCGCGGCTCGAGGGACAGCACCTCGCCGCTCAACGTGTCCGAGATCCGAACCTCGCGCACGGGCGGTGATGCTATTCGGCATGGCCCCGGCGGCTCGAACGCGCCCCGGTGCGGACAAGGGGCCTCAGCGGACGATCAGCTGTCCTCACATGCCCGGATGGATCGAGCAGAAGAAGTCGTAGTCGACGGGCCCCGACGGCTCCCCGGCGTGAACCGGCCTCAAGGACGGTGCTATTTGCGGACTTCGATCGTTCGCGCCGCCGTCGACGGCCGCTCGGCGAGATAACGTCCAGCTCGCCGATGAGTGAGGGAACGCGAAGGCGGGGGGCGTCGGGGCACTCCGGTCGGACGCCGAGCATCTCGCTTCACGGGCAGCGCGTTCGCCGCGTGGAGCAGGCCTTCCGCACTCTCCCATCCCGCTACCAGGGCGACGATCCGAACTTCGATGCCACCTACCAGGTGCGCCTCGGCGACGTGGGCAGGACCTGGGAGGTGCGAGCGCGCGGCGAGCGCTGCATCGTCCGGCCGTCTCCCACACGCGATCCCGACGTCGTGATCGGAAGCGACGCCGCAACCTGGATCGGGCTGCGCGAGGGCCGCCTGTCGGGACTCGATGCGTTTGCCCAACGCCGGCTGTACGCTCGCGGGGATCTCGACCTCGCTCTGGGCTTCGAGGGACTCTTCCGGCTGCCGGGCGACCGCCCGCCGCTTCTGCGGGTCACCGACGTCCGGATTCCGGGGGCGACGATCCGCAGCCTCATCTCCGGCGAAGGCCCTGAGCACGTCATCTGCCTGCACGGTCTCGGCTCGAACAAGGCCTCGTTCTTCCAGACCGTCTCGGCGTTGGCGCCGGAGCACACCGTCCACGCGATCGACCTCCCCGGGTTCGGAGGATCTTCCAAGCCCGCAAGGGCTGCCTACGACTCCAGGTTCTTCTCCCGGGCAGTGATCGGCTACATGTACGCGCTGGGAATCGACCGCGCCCACCTGGTGGGGAATTCGATGGGCGGCAGGATCGCCTTGGAGGTCGCACTCGCGGAGCCGGGGCGTGTGCTCACCGTGAGCCTGCTCGCGCCGGCGCTGGCATTCCGCAAGCGGCGCGAGCTCGTGCCCCTGGTCAGGCTCGTGCGGCCGGAGCTCGCGGCGATTCCGCACCCGATCCGGGCGGCCCGGGTGCGCGCGTACTTCTGGGGGCTGTTCGCTCGACCCGAGCGCCTGGACCCGGCGGCCGCAGACGTCGCCGCCGACGAGTTCTGCCGCACCTACCGCTCGCGCACGGCGCGGATCGCGTT
>JBKPFQ010000067.1:0-10365 GCA_046728915.1 Actinomycetota bacterium
TATCCGGGGCGCCGATCCCGCCGCCGCGGCTCTCGAGCTTCACGGCGGCGGGATCGCGCGCCGCGGGCCTACTTTCGCGGAGCCAGGGGAGGCGGCATCGGGAGGTCCTCGCCCTTGGAGCGCATGCACTGGGAGAGGCTCTTCATGGCCTTCTGAGCCTGCTCGCGCTGCTTCGCGGTCAACGGGGCCAGCTGCCCGCGCGGCGGCGGGGCAGGGAGCCCGCACTCCTTCGCCGCCTTCTTCATGGCGCTCCTCGCTTCGGCCGGCGGGGCCTGGATCGAGAAGCCGCCGCCCTTCGTGGTGGCGTGCGGAATATCGACGCCGTTCTCGCGCATGCAGTCGGTGAGCTCGTCGAGGTGCTTGCGCGCCTCGGCGGCGCTCTGGGCTCCCGCCTCGCCCCGTTCGAAGAACGCCGCGCCGGGCAGGGGCACCGACAGCAGGGGTCTCTGAACGCCGGACTGCTCCTCACCGCCGCCGGAGTCCGCCCAGGCGGGGATCGCGATCGCGGCGGCGGTGAGGGCGGCCGCCGCTCCAGCGCTGTAGAGGTACTTAAGGTCGAACTTCCTCACAGATCCTCCTTCGGTCGGGGTCGGCGGAGGACAACAGCCGGTCCTGAGAGGAGGCTGAGAACCGGCGAAGGAGTTCCTAAGAGATCGCTGCGGCCGAGGCGGCGGGCCGTGTCGCCGGAAGACGCAAGGTGACCACCGCACCTCCGCCGGAAGCCGCGCCGGCCTCCACCGACCCGCCGTGTGCGCCGGCGATCTGGCTCACGATCGCAAGGCCGAGCCCGGAGCCCGGCATGCCGCGCGCGCTCGGAGCACGGTAGAAGCGCTCGAATACGTGCGGGAGGTCCTCGGCGTCGATGCCCGGCCCGTGGTCGCGTACCGAGACCTCGCCGTCGCGCACCGTCACCTCGATCTCTCCGCCCGGCGGGCTCCACTTGGCGGCGTTGTCGAGGAGATTCCCGACTGCCCGCTCGAGCCGGTCCGCGACGCCATGCACCTCGCACGGCTCGGCTGTGAGCGTGAACATCTTGCCGGGAGCATGGCGCCGCGCCCGCTCGACGGCCTCGGCTACCAGCTCGTCGAGGCGCACCTCGCCGGCGCCCGTGTCGGGCTCCTCCTCGCGCGCGAGGTCCACCAGGTTGCCGACCAGCACCCCCAACTCGCCGAGCTGGGCGACGACGTCGCCAAGCAGGCGCTCCCGGTCGTCCGGCGCGAGGCCGTTCTTCGCGGCGAGCACCTCGATGTTGGTCCGCAGGCTCGTGAGCGGCGTGCGCAGCTCGTGGGAGGCATCGGCCACTAGGCGGCGCTGAGCGGTGACCGAGCGATCGAGCTCGGCGAGCATCGCGTTGAAGCTCGCCGCCAGGCGCGCGAGCTCGTCGCGCGACCCGTTGGTCTCGATCCGGCGGTCGAGATCGCTGGTACGCGCCACGTGCTCGGCGGTCTCGGTGAGCTCGGCCAGCGGCGCCACCGCCGTTCGCGAGATCGCCCACCCGAGAAGCGCCGCGCCCGCCACGCCGCCGAGGCTCACCAGCCCGAGCACCAGCAGGAGCGTGCGCAGCGTCCCGTCCACCTCCTCCAGCGAGCGCGCCACCTGGATCGCGTGGCCCGGCCCCATGGGCGCGGTCAGCACCCGGAGGTGGTCGCCGCCGACGTCGACGTCCTGGAGGAACTCGCCGCTGCGACCGGCGGCGACGGCCCGGGCACGGTCGCTGACCGGGAGCCTTGCCGTCTCGTCGCGCGAGCCCCGCACACTCCCCGAGGGCGTAATCACCTGCGCAAGGCCCTGCGGGCCGCCGAGCGGGGCGGGCGGCAGAACGAGTTGTGCGCCGCGCCCACCCGGTGCCCTTGCCAGCGGCGGGACCGGCAGGCTGAAGTTGCCTCGAGCGCCGGCCGCGGTGACCAGGGCTCCGCCCTGCACTTTGAGCGACGCCGCGCCGGCCAGGTTCTCGAGCGAGTCGTCCACCTGCCCGCGGAGCTGATCGCGTACGACGAAATAGACAATCGCGGATGCGGCGACGATCGCCACCGCGACCGCTGCGGCGGAGACGAGCGTCAGACGGCGGCGGAAGGTCACGGGTCCCGCAGCACGTAGCCGACGCCGCGAACGGTATGGATCACCCGGTCCTCCCCAGCCGCTTCGAGCTTGCGCCGCAGGTATCCGATGTAGACCTCGAGACCGTTGGAGGAGCGGCCGAAGTCGTAACCCCAGACGCGTTCGAGGATCACCGAACGCTCCAGGACCTGCCGCGGATGTTCCATGAGGAGCTGAAGGAGCGCGAACTCGGTCTTGGTCAGCTCGACGCGCCGGTCGCCGGTGTGCACGGCTCGAGGCCCGACCTCCATCGTCAGGTCCCCGAAGCTGAGCTCACCGTCGGCGGCGGTCCCGGTCGCCCGGCGCAGCAGCGCCCGCAGTCGCGCCTGCAGCTCGGCCAGGGCGAACGGCTTCACCAGGTAGTCGTCGGCTCCGGCGTCGAGGCCGGCCACCCGGTCCGAGACGCCGTCGCGGGCCGTCAGCATCAGGACCGGGGTTCGATCGCCGTGCGCGCGCAGCGACCGGCACATCGCGACGCCGTCCATGGTGGGCATCAGCACGTCGAGGATCACCGCGTCGACGCCCGCGCCGGAGAGCTTCGCCAGACCCTCGCTGCCGTCGCCGGCAAGCTCGACCTCGTAGCCGTCCAGTCGCAGCGCGCGCTCGAGAGAGCTGCGAACGGCGGGCTCGTCATCGACGACGAGTATCCGCATCGACGCATTGTTTCCGGGGAACCTAAGAGGAACCTGAGAGCGGGGCGCGCCAAACTTGGGTCGACATGAGCGAAGCGGAGCTCCTGATCGTCGGGTTGCTGGTGGCCGTTGCCGGCCTGAGCGCTCTCGCGCGGCAGCTGTCGGTGCCCTATCCGATCGTGCTGGTCGTGGGCGGTGCCCTGTTCGGCTTCATCCCGGGCTTGCCCGAGGTCAAGCTCGATCCCGACGTTGTGCTGGTCGTCTTCCTGCCGCCGCTGCTCTACTCGGCGGCCTTCTTCGCCAACCTGAACGACATCCGCGCGAGCCTGCGCGCGATCAGTCTCACCACGGTGGGCCTCGTCCTGGCGACGATGTGTGCTGTCGCGGTCGTCGCGCACGAGCTCGTGCCCGGCCTGCCCTGGGAGGCCGCCTTCGTGCTCGGGGCGATCGTGTCGCCCACGGACCCGCTGGCGGCGGCGACGATCATGCGCCGGCTGAGCGTGCCGCGGCGCCAGGTCAGCATCGTCGAGGGCGAGGGGCTCTTCAACGACGCGACCGCGCTGGTCGCGTACCGGGTGGGAGTCGCCGCCGCCGTGGCGGGGAGCTTCTCACTCGCGGGCGCCAGCCTCCGCTTCGTGCTCGCCGCCGCCGGCGGGGTCGCCATCGGCCTCGTGGTCGGGTGGATCGTGGCCGAGATCCGCAAGCGGACAATCGACGCCCAGGTGAGCATCACGATCTCCCTGCTCACGGGCTACGCGGCATTTGTGCCGGCGGACGCCGTCGGCGCGTCAGGCGTCCTCGCCGCGGTGACGGCCGGGATCTACATGGGGCTGAGGGGCCCGAGCATCATCCCTCCACGGACGCGGCTTCAGGGGGTGTTCGTGTGGGAGATCCTCGACTTCATCGTCAACGCGGCTCTCTTCGTGCTCATCGGCCTGCAGCTGCGAACGGTCGTCGACCAGCTGTCGGGGTACTCGGCCGGGTCGCTGGCGGGTTACGCGCTGGCGGTGAGCGGAGTGGTCATCGCAACCAGGCTCGCGTGGGCCTTCACCGTCCCCTACGTGATCCGCGCTCTCGACCGGCGCGAGAGCCAGCGCGCCCGCCGTGTCGGGGCCGGCCCGCGGCTGGTGGTCGCCTGGAGCGGCATGCGCGGGGCGGTGTCGCTCGCGGCGGCGCTGGCGATCCCACTCACGACCGACGCGGGCGCCCCGTTCCCGCAGCGCGACCTGATCATCTTCCTCACCTTCGCGGTGATCTTCTTCACGCTGGTGGTGCAGGGGCTCTCGCTGCCGATGCTGATTCGTCGGGTGGGTCTTACGCCCGACGGCGCCGAGGAGACCGAGGAGATTCGGGCGAGACTGGTCGCCGCCAGGGCGGCGCTCGACCGGCTCGACGAGCTGGAGGCCGAGGACTGGACCCGCAACGAGACGATCGAGCGGATGCGGGCGCTGTACGCCTACCGCAAGCGCCGCTTCGCGGCCCGAGCGGGCAAGATCGAGGACGACGGCTACGAGGATCGCTCGCTCGTCTACCAGCAGATGATGCAGAACGTCCTGGCCGCGCAGCGGGACGCGCTGATCCGCCTGCGAAGCGACGGTGACCTCTCGAATGAGACCATGAACCGCATCTTCCGCGAGCTCGACCTCGAGGAGTCGAGGCTCGAGATCTGAGCCGCGTGGCGGGCTACGCCGAGCGGAGCTGGATCGGGCCGGAGAGCTCGCCGGCGATGAGCTGACCGACCAGCTCCTCGTCGGAGTCGAACACGGCGTCGGCCTCGCCGCTCGCCACGATCCTGCCCTCGTGGATCACGGCCGCGTAGTCGGCGAGCTTTCGGGCCGCGGACATGTCGTGGGTGGTCACCAGGAACGTTGCGCCGCTCTCGCGCTGGAGCTCTCGCAGGAGGTCGCACAGCAGGGCCAGGCGGACGCCGTCGATACCGCTGTCGAAGTCGTCGATGATCAGGATCCGCGCCTCGAGCGCCAGCGCCCGTGCGATCGCGGTTCGCTTCGCCATCCCGGACGAGAGGTCCTCCGGCATGTCGTTGGCGTTGTTCGCGAGCCCGACCAGGCGCAGGTGCTCCATCGTCATCCGGTGGATCCGCTCTGGCGACCACCGTGGACGCCGCTGCCGAAGCGGGGAGGCCACGTTCTCGTAGACGTTCATCGAGAAGAAGAGGCCGCAGCTGAACGGCAGCGTGCCCTGCAGGACGGCCGCCATGTCGCGGCGGAGCTCATTCAGCTCCCCCTCGGACAACATGGCGAGGTTCCTGCCCTCCACCGTGACGGTCCCCTTCGTGGGGTGGATCAGGCCAACGATGTGATTGACCGTGACGGTCTTGCCGGCTCCGGAGGGGCCGATCAGGACCGTGATCGCGCCCGCCGGCACCGAGAGGGTGAGGCCGTCGAGCACGCGAACGGAGCCGAAGTCCTTGACGACGTCGATGAGCTCAATCGCGGGATCCGACGATCCACTCCCGGCCATGACCCATCAAGCGTACCCCCGCCAACCGGGATGGGGATCGCGATCAGTCGGCCGTGAGCGCGTAGCTCTGGGTCACGTCCGCGGTCGCGCGCCAGCCACCGGCGACGCGTCGCACGAGGACGTTGTCCAGGTGGCGACCCTTGACGTGCGGCCGCGCGCTCTGATCGTGCTTCTTCTTCGGGATCCACACCTCCAGGCGACATGCCCGGGGATCGGCGAGGCGACGCGTTTCGTCGCAACCGCTCTCCCCCTCCAGGGAGATCCGGCTGCCGTGGGCGCTGAGCTCGGTGAGGGTGCCAGGCGCTGCCTCGGGGTAGGCGCGGCCGATGATCGCATCCCATCCCTTCGCCCGGGGGACGGCTTTCCCGCTCGGGCACTCGACCGGGTTCAGGTTGCCGACGATGCGGGTGAGGGGCTTCGGCTTCAGCGTCTCAAACGTCTGCGGCGAGCCGCAGGCTGTCTTCCACTGCCAAAAAGCGCTGCCGAGCTCGCGCGAGTCCTGGATCTCGATCTGAACGCGAAGCTTCTTCAGCGCCTGCTCGTCGAAGATCGAGAAGCCCCATTCGCCGACCCACAACGGGACCCCGTAGCTGAGGGCGCGATTGGCGACGCGGCGCTCCTCCTGCCTCAGGTAACGCCTGACCACCTTCAGGCTGCGATGCGTCGAGTGGACGTCGCGGCCGTACAGGTGCGGGGCGAAGACGAGATTGGGATCGTCGGAGAAACCCGGCGCCGGCGAATGGCTCGGGAGGCCGTTCTGGCTCCAGGTGAGGTTGGGCTCGAAGAGGATCATGTGGCTGAAGCCCCCGGCCCGCGCCTCCGCCCTGCGGATCGCCGCGATCGCGTTCGCGGTGAAGCCCCCGACCAACGCCTGCTGCTCGCGCTCGGTGTTGCCTGGATCCGGCTCGTTCAACAGGTCGTATCCGGCGACCGCGGGGTCATCGGCAAACGCGCGGCCGAGGACGCCCCAGACCCCCACGAGGTGATCCTGAATCCCGAGCCCGTCGGCCCAGTCGGGCTCGCGGTGGTTGTGCCAGAAGTTGTCCCATGCCGCCTTCACGGCGGGGGTCCGCTTCTTGATCTCGTCGGTGTGGCACGTGGACTCGCCGTCGGTGAACGTCGCCCACTCGGGTGCGCCGAGCCAGCCGTGGGACTTCAGCTTCTTCCCGGGGCACTTCTCGCCGCGCCGCGTGGCCACGTACTTGCCCCAGCCGCCCGTGTGCATGTCGATGATCGAGTACATGCCGTGGTCGGCGGCCTCGTCCACCACCTTGCGAATTCGCTTGATGTAGTGGCGGTTGATCCGCCCGCGCTCGGGCTCTACCTTCGACCAGGTGATCGCCAGGCGGATGACGTTGAAGCCGAGGTCCCGCATGCGGTGGTAGTCGCGACCGCGGAGCGGGACGACCGTCGGCAGGTCGGGATCGACCTGATACTGGTCGGTGAGCGCGGTCACGTTGACGCCGCGCAGCAGGACCTGGCGGTTGTGGGAGTCGCGGATCTCGCTGCCGCTCGCGTGGAGCTCCGGCAGCGCGGCCACGGCCTCGCCCCCGGTGAAGGCGATGAGGGTCGCGAGGAGCGACACGACCAGCGCCGCGCCGCGTCGGGTGGCTCGCGCACCCCTGCCTGACTGAACCGCCCCGGTACTCACGAAGCGGACGACGGGTCTCGAACCCGCGACCTCGAGCTTGGGAAGCTCGCGCTCTACCAGCTGAGCTACGTCCGCGCAGCGGCCAATTCTAGGCGGCGGCAGGCCCTCTTTACCCTTCGTCCGGTGAGCGCGCGCAGCTTCGCGGTCGTCATGGCCGCCCTGGCCGTCATCGGCCTGCTCACCTACGGGCTGGTCAGCAAGGGCGGCTCCTCGGTCGCCATCGGCGATTCGATCCCGAATGCCACCACCCCGCTCCCCGAACTTCAGGGAGGGACCACCGGATCGGTGGCTGACTACCGCGGTCGCTGGGTGCTGCTCAACGTGTGGGCCTCGTGGTGCGCCCCCTGCCGCACGGAGTCGCCCGATCTGGAGCGCTTCTACGATGCTCATCGGGGGCGCGACTTCACGATCCTCGGCATCGACACCAACGACCTCTCCGACGACGCGCTCGACTTCGTGCACCGCTACGGGATCACCTATCCGCAGCTTCGCGACGGCGACGGCGACTTCGCCCAGGACGAGCTCGGCACGACCGGGGTGCCCGAGTCGTTCCTGGTCGACCCGCAGGGAAGGCTCGTGCTCCACAGCCTGGGTCCCGTGAACGAGCGCTACCTGGAGGCGAACGTGGTGCCCTACCTCGAAGGGAAGGCCGAGCAATGAGAGGAACGCTCCGCGCCGGTGCCGCGTCCCTCGCCGTCGCGGCGATGCTGCTTCTCCTCCCCGCCGCTTCGCTCGCCTCAAGCGCCGTGGTCGCGGACCCCCAGCAGACGAAGACGACGCTGCCCGACGTGGAGGACGAGGTGATGTGCCCGATCTGCGGCACCGCCCTCAACCTGTCGTTCTCTCCCCAGGCCGACCGCGAGCGGGCCTTCATCCGCCGCGAGATCGCCGCCGGCAAGACCAAGGAGGAGATCAAGGACGACCTGGTGGCCCAGTACGGCACCGAGGTCCTGGCGGAGCCGCCGAAGTCGGGCTTCGACCTGACCGCGTGGATCGTCCCGGGCCTCGCGATCCTGATCGCGGCGGTCGCCATCGCGTTCGGCCTTTGGCGCTGGCGCCGCGCCGGGCGCGCCCGGGAGGCCGCGGCTGCACCGGACCAAAAGCTCGATCCCTCCGAGCGCGAGCGCCTGGACTCCGACCTGGCGCGCTACGACCTGTAGCTCGGGCCTAAGCCTCAGCCTCGGACCCGCCGCTCATCCCGCGGTGAAAGCTATTCGGTTGCGGACCGGTGCGGCAACCGTTCGATCGAGCCGCGAGTTGCCCATACTTGATACAGCGCCCACGCAGCCTCCTAATCCAGCGCCACGCGTGGCCATTCGCACCGGCATCGCTCATCGGCGTAGACGGCGCGCTCGAGCCGCTCGTAAATGGCGGGGATCGAGCCCGGGACAAACTCTGAGGATCGGCGAATGGACCGGGGAGTCGCCCGGCCCATTCGCAGTGCCCGGACCGCTTCCGCTTACCCGTGCAAGCAGGTCACACTGGCGTCGACGGCATGCGGCGCATTTGAGGTGTTACGGAACGTGAACGCCCATGCCGCATCGGAGAAGCGGCGCATCCTGGTTACCTGGACGGCGCCACCCGGGGGCGTGGAATAGCCACCAGTGATCGCCTGGTCTCCGGACGGACACTTCACCGTGATTCTGCGGGTGTTGTTGGGCGGTACGGTCTGGGTCGCGACACCGTCCTCGGTGTCGGCGAGCTTCGAGGCAGTCACCGACCCGGCGGCCAGGTTGCCGCCGAGCACCGCCCCGGCGGCGATCTTGGGGCTCGTGACGGCCCGATTCTTGATCTTCTTCGCTCTGACGGCCTTCTTGTGCAGCTTCTTCGCTGTCACCGCCCCGCCCTTGATGTCGCTGGTGCCGATCGTCGCGGCGGCGAAAGCGGTCCCGCCGAGCGCCACGAACAGGGCGACCAAAGCGATCACGTGAGCCGAGCTGACGCGTCCGCGTAGCTTGCTGATCATCTGCCCCTCCTTAGGGTCGTTGACGTGAGGGCTACCCGGGACTCTTGCGCCCAGAGCCCCAAGCCTGCCGGCTCCTTACCCTGAGTTCCAGCGGCAAAACCAAAGGGCGGCGAAGGTTCCGCTGCCCCCCGGCTGCTCGTGTTGGATCTGAGCGAGAGCGCCTGGACTCCGACCTGGCGCGCTACGACCTGTAGCCCAGGCGCTCCCTCAACGGCGGACCGTGAACCTCTCCTTGGCCGGGGTGCGGTCGAGGTTGCCGTGGTGGTCGGTGGCGCGCACCTTGAAGGTATGCGTGCCGCTCCGCAGGTGCCGGTAGACCTTCGGCGACCTGCACCTGCGATACGGCTTTCGGTCGAGCCTGCACTTGTACGTATACGGGAAGTTGGCGCGGCTGCCCTTGAACCTGAATTTGGCCTTGCCGAATCTCGTGACCCTCGCCGCCGTGATCTTGGTGCGGGTGCGGGCCTTCATGACGACAAACCGCTGGCTGCTCGACACCTTGCCGCTCGCCACGGCGGTCCTCCTCGTGCAGTTGCGCGGCCGCTTGCATGCCTTCCGCTTGGACGGCTCCAGGCGAACCACGTACTTGGTGGGGAACAGGCGCTCCAATGAGAACCTCCCGTCGGCCCCGGTCTTCGCCGCGGGCTCGCCGCGCTGCCGGTGGCCGTTCTCGTCCAGGTCGAGGTACACGGTCTGGCCGGCGGCCGGCCCGTGGTGGTGCCTGGAGTAGACGCGCCCGCGGATCGCCGCGGCCGGCCTGGCCCCGAAGCCCCTGTAGACGAACCAGGCCGGTTTCGGCGTCACTCCGTCCTCCAACCAAAGCCCCGACGTCGCGCAGAAGTGGCAGACGTTCGACCTGGGATCGTCCCGGATCCCGTACCAGAGGACCTTGCCAAGGTCCACCCTGTGGCGCCGGGCCTCGAGGATCTGGAACAGGATCCGCATCTTCGTGGCCTGCTTCTCCGGAGTGGTGGTGAAGCGATCCTCGCTCAGGTCCGTGCCCCAGGAGATCTCGTCGATCCAGTACTCGGCGTCGGTGTCCCCCGCCTCGTCCATGATGCTGCGACCCTGGAGCATCTTGCGGTAGGGCCCGTTGGGATTCTCGGCGTAAGGGTGAAAGGCGACGGCATCGAAGGTCGACTGATCGACGGTGTCATAGAAGGCCTCGAGGTACGGCTTCCAGTTCCACTCGCAGAAGATCCCACCGGCAACGATCGTGCCCTCGGGATCCACCTCGCGAATCTCCCCACCCGCCAACTCCACGAGCTCCGCGAACCCGGCCGGCGTCGGCTGGCCGCCCCAGAACCGCTCGAGGTTGGGCTCGTTCCAGATCGTCCACGTCACCGGCCGATAGGTGAGGGTCGGATGTGCCTTCCAGAACGTCCCCCCATGTCCATAGCGCTCGGCGGCGGCGCGGACGAACCGAGTCCACGCCACCTTCGCGCCGTATGAGTACAGCGGCGGCTCCCACAGAGAAGCACTGGGCGAGGAGCGAGCCCACTTGGGCGTCGTGCCGAGCACGAAGTCCACATCCAACC
>JBKPFQ010000068.1:0-17863 GCA_046728915.1 Actinomycetota bacterium
GTCCACCGGCAGGTCCGGCGCAGTACCCCGGCCCGCAGGTCCAGCATCCGTTCGTGTGAGCGCAGCTCGCCGTAGCGCACGTCGAACGGCTCGTCGTCGACTAGCAGCCGGATCAGCTTGCCGTTGGTCACGTTGATCACGGTCTGCCCGGACTCGGGGAAGCCGTAGCCCGCCTCGGCGTAGGGCAGCGGCCGGGTCTCGTGCACCCCGTTCAGGTAGGTGCCCGGCAGCCCGTGCGGCTCGCCCTCGTCGAGGTTCCCGCGCAGGCCGATGTGGCCATTGGAGAGCGCGAAGACCGACTCGGTCTGCGCCAGCCGGTCGAGGTCGAGCTCCGCCTCGCGGATCGCCCACGGCTCCAGCGTGAATGTGGGGTGGGTGATCACGAGGTGTGTCGGTGAGGGGGCGTTAGCCCCCGAAACTGGCTGGTGCTGTTGGAGGTGTTAAGCAGTTCGGCGAGGTCCTTGACGACGATGTCGGCGCCGTGCTCGCGCAGGGCATCGGCCTGCCCGACGCGGTCGACGCCGACGACGCAGCCGAAGTTGCCAGCGCGACCGGATTCCACCCCCGCCAGCGCGTCCTCGAACACCGCCGCGGCCGCCGGCTCGACCCCGAGCCTCCTGGCGGCGGCGAGGTACGTGTCCGGCTCCGGCTTGCCCTTCAGGTGCTCGCGCTCGGCCACCACGCCGTCGATCCGCAGCTCGAACAGATCGACGATGCCGGCGGCGACGAGGACATCGTGGCAGTTGGTCGACGACGAGACGACCGCGCGATGAAGCCCGGCGTCCCTGGCGGTCTTGACGTACCGCACCGAGCCCTCATACGGCTCGACGCCCTGCTCGTGGATCAGCGCCAGGACGATCTCGTTCTTGCGGTTGCCCAGGCCGTCGACCGTCTCGGCGTCCGTGTGGTCGCTCGGCTCGCCGCGCGGCAGCTCGATCCCCCGCGAGGCGAGGAAGGACTGAACTCCCTCGTAGCGCGGCTTGCCGTCGACGTAGGTGTCGTAGTCGGCGCCCGGGTCGAAGGGCACGAACTCCTCGCCGGTGCGCGTGGCGCGCTCGGTGAGGTACTCGTCGAACATCTGCTTCCACGCCGCCGCGTGGACCTTGGCCGTCTTAGTCAGCACTCCGTCGAGGTCGAAGAGGCAGGTGTTGACGCCATCTGGGAGCCCGAGCATTCACCGGGAGCCTATGCCCAGTCCGTGGCTTGCGGACTCAAGGACCGGCTCAGCGAGCTGAGACGGCGACCTCCTCCAGCAGGTCCAGCGCGTCCTGCAGGCCATCCTCCATCCCGGACTCGATGTGCGCATCGCGGTGCTCCTTGCTCGCGTGCTCGACCAGGATCGTGAGCGTCGCGCGCCCGTTCGCCTCGGTGAACGTCACGGTGTCCACCGCCTCCGCTTCGGGCGCGCCCTCGTAGACCTCGGTCGAGACGATCCGCTCGTTCGGGACGATCTCGCGGTACTCGCCGTGGAAGGCGGCCTCGACTCCGCACGCCACCATCACGTACCGCCACGCGCCGCCAACCCGCAGATCGATGTCGCAGCTCGTCACCTCGCCCCGTTTGGCGTGCCACCAGCGCCTGACCAGCTCAGGGGTGGTCCACGCCTTGTAGACCAGGTGTCTGGGCGCATCGAACTCCCGGGTGATCAGGATCTGCTCGTCCGTCGGGAGCGTCACCGTCGCCTTCCGGCTACTCGTTGCTTCCATCCGCTTCCTCCTCTCGCTTGAGGTCCTCCAGGACCGCATCCATCTGGGCGAGCCGCTCCGACCACGAACGCTCATAGGGCTTCACCCAGTCGTGGATGGGCTTGAGCGCGTGGCCGTTCACCCGGTAGAGCCGCCGGCGGCCTTCGTTGCGGACGTCGACCGCTCCCACCTCCCTCAGCACTCGCAGGTGCTTCGAGACCTGTGGTTGCCGCAGCCCGAGCACACGCACCAGCTCGTTCACCTGGCGCTCACCGTCCGCGAGCGCGTCCAGGATCTGCCGCCGCCGAGGCTCGGCCACGGCGTTGAACGCATCCGTCGTCGTCGCCGCTCGCGCCATGGCGGGGATTTTACATACCTATATGAGAATATGTGGACTGGCGCCGACGACCGGCGATCGGGTTACGGCCGCCGGCAGGTGTGGGTGGCGTAGCAGGCCAGGCTTGGCTCGCCCGTCGCCTTGGGTCCGTTCGGTCCCAGCAGGTAGGTGAGGGTGGCGGCGTACTCGGCGAGCTTCGCGTAAGCCTCGTTCAGGGTGACTCCTGGCATCGTGGCCTCGTCGCAGGCGGCGGGATCGATGCGGCCCAGGTCCGCCGGCCCACGGTGATCGAGTGCATCCGTCGCGATGGCGTAGGCGGGGCCGTCGAACGCCAGGCTTGCGTGGGCCAGCTCGGCGGGTACGAAGTGGTGGTCAGGGCACAGGTCCTGCACGGCGACGTTGCTGATCAGATCGCTCCGCCCGTCCAGCATCCCTTGCTCGGGGAGGACGAATACGTGGTCGTCGCGCGTCACGATCGCGGTGAACGGGACCCCGCCAATCGCCTCGCGACCATGGTTGAGTCGGGCGAGGAAAGTCGAGTCGCTCCGCATCTGATAGAGCGACGCAGCACAGACCCCCGGGCTCGTGCAGAGTCCGTCCGAGAACACAGCGCCGTGGTTCGGCGTGGCGAACATGATCACGTCGGAGACCCGGTGCCGGAGGTCCGGCCACCAGCGCAGGGCCCAGCGCGCCTCGAGGCCACCTTGGGAGTGGCCGATGATTGCGACCTTGCGGCCGCTCTCGCGCGCCATCGTGCGGATCGCGTACACCACGTACTCCGTGGAGATCTGGATATCGCCGGCGCTGCGGTTGGGAAGGTCGACCGTGCAAGCGGGCTCGCCCCTGGCGGGCAGAGCGTGCTTGTAGTTCCAGCTCCAGTTGATCTCGCTGTCGGCAAACGTTCCGTGCACGAGCAGCACCGGATTGCGGTGGGCGGTGGAGAGGTCACCGTTGCAGGTCAACGCTTGCTGAAGGTCGCTCACGGGTGTGGTCAGAGCCGGGCCGGGCTTGGGCGCCCCCGCCGCCGTGGGTGCCGCCGCAGCGGCGATCAGCATGAGGCAAGCGACGAGGCAAACGATGCGGTGGAACATGGCGACCTCCGGGCGGCGGATGCGAACCGCGGCAGTAGCGTTCTTGCGTGGCATTACTAGACATTTATCAGATCTGTCTAGTTCTGTCAACATATCCGTAGATCGTCTAAACTATTGACGCATGGCCATCCCCGTGAACAAGCGGCCAACCGGGCTCGAGCGGGCGCTCGCGGCCGACGGCGCGGCTTCGCGGCCCACGCCCCTCGACGCGCTGCGCCTTGCCCGGCGCCGCTGGCTCGCCGGCGAGCGTCTCGACATGGGCGGGCTGGCCCGCGAGCTTGGGATCAGCCGCGCGACCCTCTACAGCTGGGTCGGGAGCAAGGAGCGGCTGATCGGCGAGGTGATCTGGTCATTCGCCGAGGAGGGCGTGCGGCAGGCGCGGGGCGCCGCGGGCGGCTCGGGCGCCGACTACATCGTCGACGTGATGGAGCGCTTCGTCAGCTTGAACGCGACCTTCAAGCCGTTGCTCAACTTCATCTCAGAGGATCCCCAGCTCGCGCTGCGCGTGCTCACCTCGCAGGACGGCCCGGTGCAGGGCCGAATGATCGCGGTCGCCCGGGAGCTGCTCGTCGAGCAGGTCGAGGCCGGGAGGCTCACACCGGCGCTCGACATCGACACGCTCGCCTACCTGATGGTCCGGGTCGCCGAGTCGTTCCTCTACAGCGACGTAATCACCGGGAGCGAGCCCGACGTGGACAAGGCCGTGGAGGTTGTGCGGGTGCTGCTCCACGCGCCGCCGGTGCCCCGGGGGGCGACGACGGGGCGGGGCGGCAACCGGCGCCGGCATCGTTAGCTCGCCTCGGCGGCGAAGCCCTCGCGCCAGCTCGCGTATCGCGGCTCCCAGCCAAGCTCGCGCTTTGTCTTGGCGTTCGAGGAGCCGCGAATGCTGGTCATCATCGACACCGGCACTTCGCCGGCCACGATCCGGCCCAGCCAGGCCGGGACGCGACGCGGCGGCTTCGCGCCGATCGTCTCAGCCAGATATGGCAGCCACTCGCGTGCCGGCGCGGGGTCGTCGTCGACGACGTTGTAGATGCCGGGAGCGCCATGGTCGAGCGCGGCGACCGTGGCGGAGGCCGCGTCGCCGGTGTAGACGAACGACCATACGCCGCCGCCGTCGCCCACGATCGGGAACTGCCGCTTTCGGATCAGCTCGAGGGCCTCGCTCGCCAATGCCCCCGTGTCGGGCCCGTACAGGCCGCCGTAGCGAAGCACCACGCCCTCCAGGCCCTCCGCCGCCGGCACCGTCGTCTCCACGTGGCGGATCGCCGCCATCGACTCCCGCATCCACTTCGGTGGGTCCGGGTCGAGGGGATCCTTCTCGGTCTTGACCGCGCCGCCCTCGCGGACGGTCGGCCAGCCGCTGTAGCTCTGAGCGATCAGGCGGCGCGCGCCGGCCTCCTGCGCGGCGCGGATGAGGTTGTCGGTTCCGCGGGTGCGCAGCTGGTTCGTGGTCGCGAACCAGCGGTCGAAGTGGCGCAGGTCCATCTTGCCGGCGAGCGCCGTCATCTCGTGGATCACGACCTCGGGCCGCGCACGACCCACCGCCTCGACCATGCCCTGCTCGTCGAGCCCGTCGACGACCGCCGGCTCGGCGCCGAGCGAGCGGATCTCCTCGGTTCCCTTCGTGGACCGCGTGGTCGCGACGACCTCGTGACCGGCGGCGACGAGCTGGGGGACGAGCTTGATGCCGATCGCCCCAGTTCCTCCTGCGACCAAGACCTTCATCGTGCCTCCTCCTTCTGTCTGTTGGCGAGGACGTCGACCAGCCGCCGAAGCGACTTGGCGTTCGCGCGGCCGACGACCGACCTGGTGATCGGCGCCATGAGCCGCTCCGACAGCGGCGCCTCGAGCCACTCGAGCTCGAAGGTGATCCTGGTGCCGCCGCCCGGAAGCTCGTCAAGCATGTAGGTGCCTCGGGTTCGCCGTTTGCCCTTGGCGCCGATCGACTCCTCAGTCGTCGCGCGGGGCCGCTCGCCGGAGATCACCGTCATGTCGAGCCAGTCGTCGGGGCCGGGGCTCTTGACGCGCATGTGCGCCTTGGCGCCGACGCCCGCGGCCGGGCCGGAGAGCTCCCAGTCGACCAGGAAGTGGTCGGTGAACTGCTCGTGGTTGGCGAGCACATCCAGGAAGTCGAACACCTCCTCGCGCGGCTGCGGAATGGTGATCGTGGCGGTGACCGGCTTCACGACGTCTTCCTCGGTACGGATGCAATGCGCATCGGGTGGCTGGGGCGCTCGCTGGGTGGGGCGACGACCCTACTCGGCGCGCGCCAGAACACGAATACGGCCGCGGCGGCGACCGTGGCCGCGGCGATCAGCATCGCCAGGCCGAGACCGTCGACGAACGCCGACTGCGCCTGGGCCGCGAGCGCCGCTCCGCGCTCGCCGCCGAGCTGCTGGGCCAGGGCCAATGCCGCCGGCAGCGCATCGTGCGCATGGTCGGCGAGGGCGCCCGGGGCGTGGGCGACGGCGCCGGAGACGCCGGCCTGATAGCGGTCGGTCAGCGCGCTTCCCAGCACCGCGATGCCGAGCGCGCCGCCCACCTCGCGCGCCGCGTCGTTGACCGCGGAGGCCACGCCCTGCTTCGACCGCGGCAGGGAGGAGACGATCGCGGTCGTCGCCGGAGTGGTCGCGAGGGCGGCGCCGACCCCCAGCAGCAACAGGCCGCCGAGGATCAGCCAGTAGGTGGAGCCCACGGCGGCGGTCGAGAAGACCGCGAACCCGCCGGCCATGGACAGCAGCCCGATAGGCGCCACGTGCGCGGGCCCGAATCGCTCCAGCAGCCGCGGCACGCGGGGCGAGATTCCCATCATCAAGAGCGCCATCGGGGCCAACGCCAGCCCGGCCACCAGCGGCGAGTAACCCAGCACGAACTGCACGTACTGAAGGATCACGAAGATGAATCCGAAGAAGGCGAAGAACTGGACCGTGATCGACAACGTCCCGGCGCCGAAGCCCGGCAGGCGGAAGAGGCGCGGGTCGAGGAGCGGCTCCGTGCGCCGCATCTCCCAGCCCACGAACGCCGCGATCAGGGCGAGCGCGACGCCGAAGGCCGCCAGCGTCACCGGGTCGGTCCAGCCCCGCTCCGGCCCCTCGATGATCGCGTAGACGAGCGCCGAGAGCCCCACCGCCGAGAGCGCGCCGCCCACGACATCGAGCCGCGCGCGGTCGAGCTTCGAGTTAGGCGCGATCCGCGCCGCCGCGATCAGGGCGATGAGGCCCAGGCCGCTCGTGAAGGCGAAGACCGATTGCCACGAGAAGGCCTCGAGCAAGGCACCGGAGGCCAGCAGGCCCAAGAGTGCGCTGGCGCCGGCGACGCCCGCCCAGATCGAGACGGCGCGGTCGCGCTCGTCGGCGGGGAAGACGGTGGTGATGATCGAGAGGGTGGAGGGCATGATCGCCGCCGCCCCCAGGCCCATCACCGCCCGGACGGCGATCAGGGCGCCGGGGTCGTCGACCACGAGGCCGGCGCCCGCCGCGGCGGCGAACACGGCGAGGCCCACCAGGAGCACCGGGCGCCGGCCCACGCGGTCGCCGAGCGCCCCGGCCAGGAGCAACAGGCCGGAGAAGACGACCGCGTAGGCGTCGACGATCCACTGGAGCTGGGTCTGGGTCGCATGCAGATCGCGAGCGATGTCGGGGAGCGCCACGTTCAGCGAGGACACGGCGCTGACCACCGTCGCCAGGGCGACGCACATCGCCGCCAGCACCAGCCTTCGCTGCCGGGCGCTCATGGCGCCCGCCTGGGCGGCAACCATCACGCCGCCTCGAGCATGCCGGCCTCGTAGTGGCCGGGCTCGGCGCGGGACGTGATCATGAGGCGGTTCCAGGCGTTGATCGCGGTGATCGCGAAGACGAGCTGGGCGAGCTCGTCCTCGCCGAAGGCCGCGCTCGCCCGGTTCCACACCACGTCAGGGACGTGGCCGTCGGCGACCAGGGTCATCGCCTCGGTCAGCTCGAGCGCTGCGCGCTCCTGCTCCTCGTACAGCGGGCTCTCGCGCCAGGCGTCGAGGGAGTAGAGGCGCTCCTCGGACTCGCCGGCGGCGCGCGCGTCCTTCCAGTGCATGTCGATGCAGAAGGCGCAGCCGTTCACCTGCGAGGCGCGGACCCTGACCAGGTTCGCAAGCCGCGCGCCGAGCTCGATCGAGCGCTCGAGCCTGAACATCGCGGCCGTCTGCTGGCGGGCGACGTCGATCAGCTGGATGCGATCGGCGGGAAAGGTAGAGCTCATATCCATCCTCCTGAGGCTCTATGCTTTACAGCGTTGACTTAACAGCGTTGACTTTACGCCGTTGAATTCAAATGTCAAGGACGAATTGCTGTGACTGACGACACACAGGCCAGGACGACCAAAACCCCGCGCACGGGCCGGCGGCCGGGAGCGAGCGCGACGCGCGAGGAGATCCTCAAGGCGGCCGGGCGGCTCTTCGCCGAGCGGGGCTACCAGGGGGCGACGATCCGCGCGATCGCCGCCGAGGCGGGTGTGGACGCCGCACTGGTGGTCCACTTCTTCGGCAACAAGGCGACGCTGCTGTCGGAGGCGGTCGAGTGGCCGTTCGATCCCGAGGTCGAGATGCCGAAGCTCCTTGTCGATGGCAAGCACCACGTGGGCGAGCACCTGGTCGCGCTGGTGGTCAGGACCTGGGACGAGGAGGGGGGCCGCAATCCGATCCTCACCCTGCTTCGCGCGGCGACCACGGAGCCCAAGGCCGCCGAGATGCTCGGCGAGTTCGTACGAACACGCCTCTTCGCGCCGCTGATGGAGCGGCTCGGATCAGACCGGCCGGAACTGCGCACGAACCTCGCGGCATCCCAGCTGGTGGGCCTCGGCCTCGCGCGCCACGTGCTGCGGGTTGAGCCGCTGGCCTCCGCGAAGCCCGCCGACGTCGTGGCGTGGTACGGCCCGACGCTGCAGCGCTACCTGACCGGCAAGCTCGAGCGCTAGGTCGACTCCTAACCCTCAGAGCTTCGATTGCCACAGCCCAACCTCCGCTCCGGCGGGGACGGCGAGGACGCTTCGCCAGCCGGCCGGCCCCTCGCGCGGCTCGACGATCACGCTGGCCCCGAGCCGCCGCCCGCGCTCGGTGGTCTCGAAGATGTCGGCCACCTCCACGTAGGGCAGCCACGTCGGCTGGTCGCTCTCGCCCTCGACCACGCCGCCCTGGATGCGCTCTCCCAGGTCGAGCGCGAGATAGGAGCGTGATCCCAGGCGGAGGTCCTCGACCGTCCAGCCGAAAAGCCGCGTGTAGAACGCGCATGCCCGCGAGAGGTTCGCTGTCCGAAGCTCCAGGTGGACCACCGGATTCGCGAGCGGTTCGCTCATCTGTCTGTTTGACCGGTGACGGCGCCGAAATTGACCGTCCGCGGTCAATCCGGACTGCTGCGGCGGTCCAACGTGCCAAGGGACCGCGAAGTGCCCCGAGACGAATGAGATGCAAGGCAAGAGGAAACGCATGTCCGACGATCGCACCGCTGAATCCGGGTTGGCGGCGCCGCCACCCGATCCGGAGCTCGAGCGCCTCGAGCCCCTACTCGGGACCTGGGACAGCGACGGAACCACGCCGCGCGCTTCCAGTACGACCTGGACGGACGAGGAGGGGCGAGGGGAGACCCGGTGATTTTGCGCGGCGGCACCCGTCTAAGTTCCCGGGAGATGCCCACCGCATCTGACATCGAGGACGTGGGCCTGCCCGCCGCGCGTCGCGGCGACGAGGCCGCGTTCCGCGAGCTTGTCGAGGCCCACCGCGCGGACCTGCACGCGCACTGCTATCGGATGTTGGGCTCGTTGCACGACGCCGACGATGCCCTTCAGGACACGCTGCTCCGGGCTTGGCGTGCGCTCCCCAAGTTCCGTGGCGACAGCTCGCTGCGGACCTGGCTGTACCGGATCGCGACGAACGTCTGCCTCGACGCGATCGCTCGACGCCCCAAGCGAGTGCTTCCGGTCGACTATGGGCCACCGACGCCCGCGGGGGCCAGCGAGAGCGAACGGCCCCTCCCGGAGAGCCTGTGGATCGAGGCCTACCCGGACGGCGCGCTCGGCGTGGCGGACGGCGCGGAGGCGCCCGAGGCACGCTACGAGCGCCGGGAGGCGCTCGAGCTCGCGTTCGTCGCTGCGCTGCAGCACCTGCCGCCACGCCAGCGCGCCTCGCTCATCCTGCGCGACGTTCTCGGCTTTTCGGCCCGGGAGGCAGCCGAGTCCCTGGACACGACGGTCGCTTCGGTCAACGGCGCCCTGCGCCGAGCTCGCACGGCCGTTGAAGAGCGTCTGCCGGATCGCAGCCAGCAGGCGACGCTGCGGGCGCTTGGCGACCGGAAGCTCCGAGCGATCGGGGAGCGGTTCGCGGATGCCTTCGAGCGCGGGGAGGTCGACGCGATCCTCGAGTTGCTGGCGGAGGATGCAACGTTTTCGATGCCGCCATATCCGGATTGGCGCCGCGGGCGGGACACGATCGCCACTTCGTGGCTCATGCCAGGTGGAGCCCCACCCCGGCTCCGTTATGCGCCGACGCGCGCAAACGGTCAGCTGGCGCTGGGCACCTACCTGATCGAGCCGGACACCGGCAGCTTCCTGCCGATCGCGCTCGACGTCCTCACGCTGCGGGGCGATCTGATCGCGGCCGTTACCGCCTTTCGCTCTCCAGCCACCTTTCCGCGCTTCGATCTGCCCGACCGGCTTCCGGCGTCTGGTTAGCGAAGCCAGGCGAACCGCCAGGTGCTCAGCCCGGCTTCGCCGCCGCCTGAATCCCGGTGCCCGGGGCGGTGCGGAACTTGATCGGCTTTCGCGGATTCAGCCCGGCCGCGCGCTGCCACTCGGCCATCTGCTCGGGTGGCCATGTCCCCGACTGGCTCGTGAGCGCGAAGTAGAAATCGAGCAGGGCGCCCGTCTGCCCGGCGTCCTTCGGGGTGGCTGGCCGGAACGCGTCGAGGATCGCGTAGACGCCGCCCGGGCGAAGCGCCCGGGCGATCCGCGCGGTCAGCTCGCGATTCTGCTCTGCGGAGAAGTGATGGACGAGCTGCGCGGTGATCACGAGGTCGTACGCGCCCACTCCGAGGTCGTCCTTGAGCGCGTCGCCGGCCCGGTGGACGACGCGATCGCCCATGCCCTCCTCGGCCAGGATGGGCGCAGCCTGCTTGACCGCCGCCGGCAGGTCCAGCACGACCGAGCGAAGGCCCTCGTGGCGCCGGCATAACGCGACCGAGTAGTAGCCGTGCGACCCGCCGATGTCGAGCATGTCCCGGGCGCCCTTCGGCACCGGCATCCGGCGAACGACCTCGTCCGAGAACACCCGCGCGAGCGAGCGCATGCCGCGCTGGTAGAGGTGCCATTCGTCCTCGCCCGTCATGTCGTGGGCCTCGATCGGCTGTCCGGTCCGGACGTAGTCCTCGGAGCGCTCCATCCAGTCCCATTCGAGGAACTGGAACAGGAGCTTGTCGTTGAGCGAGTGGTCGCTGTCGCTGAGCAGCCACTTGCGCGAGAGGGGTGTCAGGGCATAGCCGCCATCGGTGGCCTTCAGATATCCGGCTGCGGCGAGGGCAAAGAGCAGCTTCTCGGTCGCCCTCGGGTTGGTCCCGCACCGTTCGGCGACCTCGCTCGCGTTCGCATCGCCGGCGGCCAGAGCGTCGAAGACGCCGAGCTTGGTGCCCACCATGACCACCCGGGCAAGCGTGTAGGCGATCTGCGTCTCGAGGAAGGGACGGGGCGCGATGTTGAGGCGGGCGACGACCGCCTCGATCGGGTTCTCAGGAATGGGTCCCAGCCGCACGCGGCCATCCTAAGTGGGCCGGGCCTCCCGTCAGTGCCCGCTCAGTGGCCGCCGCGCTCGCTACGCACGTAGTCGAGGAGGGTCTCGTGGTCCTCTCGACAGGCGGGACAGCCCTCCAGGTGGGCCCGCAGGCCCGGGATTGCCTTGTCCGCGTCCGCTCCGCTGAGCTCGAGCTCGACGTATCGGTCGAGGTGGGCGAAGCACTCGTCGCAGGTCAGCTCCGGACCCGCCGGCCCGAGCAGCCGCGACAGCAGGCGCTCCCCTTCTGGATCCGCACCGGCGTTCATGAGTCCTCGCTTTCGGGCAGGGGGTCGATTCGAAGGCCCCGCGACGACAGGGATGCACGGAGCCTGCGGCGAGCGTCGTGGAGGGTCTTGTAGAGCGCCCCGCGGGTCGTCGTCAGCCGCTCGGCGAGCACGTCGATCGGCACCCCGTTGAGGGTGACGGCGACCAGGATCTCGCGCTGGTGGTCGGTCAGCTCGCTCTCGATCGCCTCGCCGACGGCGCGGAGCAGCTCGGAGGTTTCGGCGTCCTCGTCGGGCGTCGACCGAGTGTCGGCGATCAGCGGCCAGTGCTCGGCCTCGAGCGGCACCTCCCGACCCTGCCACGAGCGGCGCCGGAGGCTGGCCGCGGCCTCATACAGCGCGAACTTGTACGCCCACGTCGTGAAGCGGCTCTCGCCCCGGAAGTCGTCGAGCTTGGCGAGGATCGCGACCAAGGCGTCGTTCGCGCTCTGCTGCGCGAGGTCGTCGTGGTCGTCGCCTCGCAGCTGGGGCATCCGCGCGCGCCGCCGACCGACCTCGAACCGAGCGGCCCCCAGCAGCAGGTCCCGGAGCTCGGCGAGCGCCTGCTCGCGCTCCGGGCCGTCGGCGCGCAGCCGCCGGAGCCAGGCGCGCGAATCGGGGTCGAGCGCGTCCGGGAAGGCCGGCGTCGTTGCGGAGACTGCACGAAGGGTCGGCATCGCCCGGTCACGGACAGTAGCGACCGGGGCTGGGGCGACCGGCGGTGGGGCGACCATCGCTGGCGCCGTCATCGAACGCGCTCGCCGAGGGACATGGCAATCACTTAGCGACCGCCGGCGTGCGTCCCTTACTCGGCGAGGGAGCGTCGCGGGCAGATTTCTTACCCGCGCGAGGCAGGAGGTAAGACACGCGCCTCCCGGGACGCAAAGGGGGCAGGACGCAACTGTGAATCCAATCCGAGAACAGGAGGATCCAGTGTCAACAGCCGCCGCCAAAGCTCCCGCCCGGCTGCAGTCGCTACCCAGGGCATCGACGCTCCTGCGGACCGACCCGGCCTACCAGGCGTTCATGCTGCTTCGGATCACGTTCACCGTGGCGCCGATCCTGTTCGGCGTCGACAAGTTCTTCGACGTCATGGTCGACTGGGAGCAGTACCTCGCTCCCTGGATCGTCGACATCAGCCCGCTTAGCGCCACCCACACGATGTACGTCGTGGGCGTCGTGGAGATCGTCGCCGGCCTCGCCGTGGCCATCAAGCCGCGCTACGCCGCCTACGTGGTCGCCGCCTGGCTCGCGGGAATCATCGTGAACCTGCTCACCTACTCCGACTACTACGACATCGCGCTGCGCGACTTCGGGCTGATGCTCGGGGCGCTCACCCTGGCCCGGCTCGCCTCGAAGTACGACCCGCCGGGCTTCGCCCTCCGGGCGCGGCAGGGGGCGTAGGGGGCTCAGGCGGGCGGGATGTTCTGGTTGAGGCTGAAGAGGTTGCCCGGGTCGTACTTCCCCTTCAGCCTCCTGAGGCGCTCGTAGCGCTCGTCGCCGTAGGCCTCGCGCACGCGATCCGAGCCCTCGTCCATCAGGAAATTCACGTAGACGCTGTTCTGGTGATGCGGCTCGAGCGCGGTCCACAGCCCACGCGCCCACTCCCGCTCCTCGTCGAACCCCTCGGATGAGTCGGTCATCGCGGTGATGTTGAACGTGTGCCCGGCGCCCCGGCCGTTGAAGGCCGTGCGGCCCTCGTCCCCCCGCGCCACGGCGCCGCCCATCTGCCAGATGGGGAACGCGGTGAGGGGCGACTTGATGCGCATCGAGTGCTCGGCGGTCGTGTCGATCACGTCGTCCGAGAGCTCGGCGACGTCGCACGCGCGCATGTAGTACCAGCGGCCGTGCGGGAAGGAGGGGTCGAACATCGCCTGGTGCTCGAGGTATGGCTTCGGCTCGCACAGGTCGAGAACGGGGCGCCCGAAGTCCCGCAGCGGTTTGATCACGCGCTCGCCGTCCTCGATCGGCCCGGTGTAGCAGCAGGCGATGGCGACCACGAGCTCCCCGTGGAGCTCGGCGGGAACGAAGGGGAGCGCCGGTGCCTTGCGGTGGATGACGATCGTCATCAGCTCATCCGGTGCCTCGGCGATCCAATCGCGGTAGAAGCGCAGAAGTCTGGGCGACTCGGCGATCGGCCAGAAGATCGAGCCGGCGAGCACCTCCGGGCCCAGCGGGTTGAGGCGGAACTCGAACTCGGTGACGATCCCGAAGTTGCCGCCGCCGCCGCGGATGCCCCAGAAGAGGTCGGGGTTCTCCTCCTCTGAGGCGCGCACGACCTCCCCGCCCGCGGTCACCACCTCGGCCGAGAGGAGCTGGTCCACCGTCAGCCCGTACTTCCTCATCACCCAGCCGATGCCGCCGCCCAGCGTGAGGCCGGCCAGGCCGGTGTGGGTGACGATCCCCGCCGGAACGACGAGCCCGAACTCCTGCGTCGCGCTGTCGAGCTCGCCGAGCAGGACGCCGGCCTGGGCGGTCACCCTTCGGGCCTCGGGGTCGACGCGGATCCCCTTCATCGCCCCGAGGTCGGCGACCACGCCGCCGTCGCAGACGGACAGGCCGGGAAAGCTGTGCCCGCCGCCGCGGACGGCGAGGGGAAGGCCCGTCCGATCAGCGAAGCGCACCGTGGCGATGACGTCCGCGGGGCTGGAGCAACGCGCGATCAGGGCGGGCTGGCGATCGATGGAGCCGTTCCAGACGGCGCGGCGCTCGTCGTAGCGCGGGTCGCCGGGTCGGACGAGCTCGCCGTCGAACGAGGCTCTCAGCTCGTCGAGGGCGGCCCGATCGAGCTCCGTCCCGGCAGCAATCGCGGTCATCCAACCGAGCGTCTCATCCACGGCCGCGGCTGTCAATGGCGGCCGGTCCGGGCGGAATGACATCGCCCCTCGGTTCGGGCAGACTTGAGCCATGGAGGCAACGAGCGCGGCCGAGGTCGTTCGCGAGCTCTCCGCCGCCTGGAACGCTGCGGACCGGGAGCGCCAGGCGGTCGTCCTCGATCCCGAGGTGGTGCAATACGGGACCCGCGGGGGCATCGACGAGGGGCGCGTGATTCGCGGACGCGAAGCGGTCCTGGAGTACTGGGAGGACGTCGGCGAGACCTGGGAGTCGCTGAGCTTCGAGCTCGAGCGACTGATCGAGGCGGGCGACGTCGCGGTTGCGTTCTGGCGCGAGACGGCGCGCAGCCGGCAGAGCGACCTCGAGCTGCCGTACGACACGGCCTCGGTGATGAGGGTCCGCGACGGAAAGATCGTCGAGATGACCGGCTACCTGGACCGCGACGAGGCCCTTCGGGCGGCCGGGCTGACCGATGCGGACCCTGGGTAAGCCGCTAGCTCGCCAGGACCTCGTTCGCCGCGCGCTCGCCCGACTGGAGGGCCGCCTCCATGTTGCCCCAGAACTGGGTGCCGGTCTCGGTTCCTGCGAAGTGCAGGTGCCCGAACGGCTTGTTGAACATGTTCCGGTACTCCGTGAGCAGGCCGGGCGGGTAGAACGACGCCGCCCCGCCCTGGAGGTAGGGCTCCTGGCACCAGTTCTGCTGGACGTAGCGCACCGGGTGGCGGGCCTTCTCGCCCAGCGCCAGCGCCAACCCGTCCAGGACCTTCGCCTTCGCCTTCTCCTCCGACATCTTCGAGAAGTTGCGCGCGTGCACGTTCTCGATCAGGCAGAACAGGACGCCCGGGGATCCGTTCTTCGGTGAGTTGTCGAACACGCCCGAGAACGGCCCCGTGGTCGACTGGATGATCCCGTTCAGTTCGTCCTCGCGCCAGAACGGCTTCTCGTAGACGGGAAAGGCCTTGATGCAGGAGCCGTTGCCCGTCCACTGCACCGCCTGCGTGCGCTGCACCGGAAGCACGGGGTCGAACTGGATCGACTGCGTGATCGTCGGCGACATCGCGACGATCACGTGGTCGGCCACCCACTTTCCCTTCGCGGTCGTGACGCGCATGCGCTTGCCGCGCTCGATCCTCCTGACCGGCGTGTTGAGCTCGGTGATGTGACGCAGCGGTCTTGCCAGTCCCTGGGCGAGCCCGCCCGGTGCCGCCGACGATGCGGTCCGAGAGCACGCCGGTGCCCACGGTCACGAGCGCCAACGGACCGCCGCAGGCCTGGGCGATGAAGAGGTAGTGGAGCAGTGAGATGTCCCTGGCCTCGACGCTGACGGGTCCGCCCATGGCGATGTTCAGGAAGGCCTGCGCGGCGGGACTGGAGGCATGGGCCTCGATCCAGGACTGTGCCGTCTGGGAGTCCCACTCCTCGGCCAGCGGGGCGTCCCACGGGGCATCGACGGGCACCTCCTTGGCCATCTTCGACAAATTGGTGAAGGCCTTGATCAGCTGCTGGGTGCCCCCGTCCGGGAGCGTCGGGACCGTGCCGTCGAAATGGGTGACGTGGCCGTTGATGAGGAGCGTCGACCTTCCCTTGGTGTAGTTCTGGTACGTCCTCAGCTTGAAGCGCCTCATCAGCGTCTGGATGATCCGCTCGTCGTCGTTGATCAGCTGGGCCCCGGCCTCGGCGATGTCGTTGGGCCTCGGCCCCACCTTCAGGTTGAGAACCCGGCCGCCGACCCGGTCGCTTCCCTCCAGCAGCACCACCTTGCGGCCCGCCCGCCTCAGGACGTGCGTGGCGTAGAGCCCCGCCATTCCGGCCCAACGACCACCACGTCGACGCGCTTCTCGCCGGCGCGCGAAGCCGCCTCGGCCGCCGCAACGGGGACCGCCGCCGCCGCGGTGCCGACCGCCGCACCCCTTGACCAGGGTCCGCCGATTCATTCCGCCTTCCATGGCGTACCGCCTTCCTTGAAGAGAAACTGGACTGCCGCGACCCCTACCCCACCGCGGGGTCGTCGTGGACGAGGTCCGGTGTCGGCTTCCGGACTGCCCGGATCGAGCTACTGAGCCGGCGTCAGCGCTCCGAACAGGCCGTGCGTCTCGTCGTCCGGGCCGGCGGTGAACAGCAGCGTGTCCGGTGTGCCGATCACTCCGTTGCCGAACTTGAGCGCCCACAGCCCGTCGATTGCGAGGGGAAGGCCGTCGGTCCCGCTCAACGTCCCGGCGTACCTCCCGTTCTTCGGCTTGTAGGCATTGATCCAGCCGTTCCCGAAGTTGCCGATCAGCAGGTCGCCGCTCGCGCCCCCGAAGCCCTGCGGCGCCTTGGCGATGCCCCACGGCGCGTTCAGGCGGTGGCGGGACGCGAAGCGATCGAGGAGCTTGCCCCGCTTGCTGAAGATGTCGACGAACCCCTTGCCGCGCCCCGGTACGTCGTCCTCCGCATTCTTGTCCTGCTTGGCGTAGGTGACGACGATGTGGTTCTTCACCGTCTCGACTCCAAAGGGCGCAAAGCGGTCCGGGATCTTCCGGTCGCGGAAGGCCCGGTGGCGGTGGACCCTGTCGAAGTCCCCGTCCCACACGTCGACCTTGCCGTGGTGGAAGTCGGTCGCGTAGAGCCGCGGACCCTTCTTCGTGTCGGCGATCGCGAGCCCCTTGAAGATCGCGCCCTTCACCTTGTCCATCGTCCGCGCCTGGTTGGGCGGCGGAACGTTCAGGCTCCAGGCGCTGATCCGTCCGGACTCGGAGGAGAACAGGAAGTTGGCGGGGGCGTTTTGCCCGCCCGCCTTCACCACGAACGAGTTCGAGTCGTTGAAGACGGTGCCCGTGGGGGCGCCGCCGGGGATCGTCACCGTCAGGGGCACCTTCATCACCGGCGTGCCCATGACGTCCCCCTGATAGAGCGTCGATACGCCCGTCTCGGCGTCGGATACCCAGCCCGGCGTGTCCGGCCCGAAGGCCAGGCCCCAGGCGTTGACGAGGTCCGGGTCCGTGACGTCGGCCATGCCGGGCTGGTCGGAGACGAGGTTGTGCTGGCTGTAGCGCCCGGCCGAGGGGGTGTTGCCGTAGCCCTGCGCGAACGCCGCGGGCGCGATGGCCAGGGCGCCCATGGCGATTACCGCGAGGGAGGCGCCGGTGATCCCCATCCGCCGCGTGAATCGACGAGCCTGCTCCGATGCGCTCATACCGCCTCCTCGCTCTCCCCGTGGGCCGGCGGAATCCGGCCCTTCGCAGGGGTTACTTCGCCCGGTTCACCGAAGTTCAATGGGACCGCGAGATAATTTTGGGCGTGCCGGAGGACAACGTCCAGACAACCCGCCGCGCCTTCGACTACATCAACCGCGGCGACCGGGAGGCGCTCCGCGAGCTCACCGCGCCGAGCGCCGAGATCGTCCCGCTCCGCGCTGCCCTGGAGGGCACGGTCTACCGCGGAGAGAACTCCTTCGACGAGTTCTGGGCGGCGGTCGACGAGTCGTGGGAGACCATCGGCATCGAGGCCGAGGAGATCACCGACTACGGCGACCGGGTGCTCGTCATCGGGCGCCTTCGAGGCCGCGCCAAGGGCACGGACGTCGAGGTGGACTCGCCGATGGCCTGGGTGATGGCGATCGCCGACGGCAAGATGACGAAGATGCGGACCTACCTGGACATCGACGAGGCTCGGGGGGACGCCGTCGCCGACTCTTGACTCCCCACGTTGGTTGGGTGACACTGTCGGCAACGGACAAGCAGCGATGCCACGGGGCGCGTGTGGATCCCAGCAGCTTTCACCACGCCGAAGCGCAAGGTTCCTGCTCGGGTGCAAAAGACCAACCGAAAGCGCGGTGAGGCGTCCGCCCGCCCCGCTGGCTATCTGCCGGCGGCGGACGGTTG